>JBDGXI010000262.1:0-2534 GCA_039584685.1 Gemmatimonadota bacterium
AGCGACCCGGTCCCGGCCGGGCCCTCAGTAGGCCAGCAGCCAGCGAGCTGCCGCCACTATGTCATCCTCCCCGGGGAGGTAGTAATCCTCCAGCGTCGGCGCGTACGGCACCGGTGTGTCGATCGCCGTGACGCGCCGGATGGGTGCGTCCAACCACTCGAACGCCTCCTCGCACACCTGGGCCGTGATCTCGCCCGCGAAGCCGCCGAATCGCGGCGCCTCGTGGACGATCAGCAAGCGGCCGGTGCGCTTCACACTCTCCACGATCGCCGCCGTATCCAGCGGCCGCAGCGTTCTGAGATCGATGATCTCGATCTCGCTGCCGTCCTCTTCCGCGATCCGGTCCGCCGCGTCGGCCGACTTGTAGACCATGGCACCATAGGTCACGATGGTCAGGTCAGAGCCCTCGCCCTCGCGGTGCGTCCGCGCCACCCCCAGAGGAACGAGCACCTCCTCATCGACGGGAAGCTCTTCCTTGATCCTGCGGTACAGGAACTTGTGCTCGAAGAACAGGACGGGGTCGGGGTCGCGGATCGCCGCTCGCAGCAGGCCCTTCGCATCGTAGGCACGTGCCGGCGAGACCATCTTGAGCCCCGCCACGTTCGCGAAGTAGGACTCCACGGACTGCGAATGGAACGGCCCCGAGCGGGAACCGGCGCCGCACGGCCCACGGATCACGAGGCCGGCCCCGATCCCCGTCCGGTACCGGGACTTGGCGGCGAAGTTGACGATCATGTCGAAAGCCGGGGCGATGAAGTCGATGAACTGCATCTCCGCCACCGGCTTGAGTCCCATGTGCGCCGCGCCGATCGCGGCACCGACGATCGCCGCCTCGGCGATCGGAGTGTCGATCACCCGGTCGGGTCCGAACTCGTCCAGCATCCCCTCGGTGACCTTGAACGCCCCGCCGTAGGCGCCGATGTCCTCGCCGAGGAGGAACACGGACTCGTCCGCCCGCATCTCCTCCTGCAGCGCCTCACGGATCGCCGTCAGGTACGTGGTCTCAACGGTCGCTGCGCTGTCCATCATGCCCCTTCCCGGGATGACGCGAGCCGCGGGCTGACCCCGCTGACCAGGCCCTCGTAGCCCGGCACCGGACGCCTCGTCCACGGCACATCCGCGTCGAGCGCCGGGTCGGCATACACCCGGGTGCGCGCCTCCTCGGCCGCCGGATGCGATTCCGCCAGGACGCCTTCGGTCGCTTCGTCCAGCTCGGCGGCCACCGCCGATCGAATCGCCTCCAGGCTCGAATCCGACTCGAAACCGAATTCGACCAGGTAGTCGGCGAAGCTGCGGATCGGGTCGTGTTCCTTCCACTCAATCAGCTCGGCATCGGGCACGTATTTCTGGGCGTCGTGCTGCGCATGCCCCAGCATCCGGTAGGTCTCGGCCACGATGATCGTCATCCCTTCTCCGGAGCGCGCCCGGGCGATCGCCTGCCTGGCCGCTTCGTATGCCTGCAGCACGTCGTTTCCGTCCACGGTGACTGCCGGGACACCGTATGCCCCGGCGACGTCAGCCCAGTCTTTCACGGCGGCTACCGCGGTGCTCGGCGTCCCGAAGGCCCACCGATTGTGCTCCAGCACCACCACGATCGGCAGGTTGAGCGCCGCCGCCATGGCAAACCCCTCGTGCGACGTTCCCGTGCGGCTGGCTCCGTCCCCCTGGAAAGTGAAGCACACGCGCGGCTCACCCCGCGTGCGGAAGCTCAGGGCCACCCCGTTCAGGACACACAGCTGGGTGCCGAGCGGACTGATGGGTCCCAGGATGCCCAGCTCGGGCACCGTGAAGTGATTGGTGTTGTCCTTGCCGGCGCACAGAGAGGTTCCGCGGGCGGTGTACTGCCGGATGACGTCGCGGGGATCGAGGCCACGGGCGAGCAACGCCCCCAGGTCACGGATGGAAGGGGCGATCCAGTCTCCGTCGGCCAGGGCATAGCCGCACCCCACCGCGGTCGCTTCCTGCCCCAGGCTACGGTACAGGCCCCCGACGACGTGCCCCTGTTTGAACAGGGTCTCCAGTCGCTCCTCCAGGGCTCGGGTGAGCCACAGGAAGCGATACAGAGCGCGCATGTCCTGCCTGTCGAGCGTCTTCAGCTGACCGTCCTCGCAGGAGTCTTCCCGGAACCGCACGCCAAGATAAACCCGGGACGGGCCACCTGCAAACCGCCTGGTGACAGCGCTTTACGGCGACGTAAAGGGCAAATCGACCACGAGCCAGTCCGTGGAGGGATCCGAGGCGACCCCTGCGACGTCTCCGGGACCGAGTTCGCGGCGCAGATACGCGAGACCGATGGGGCCGAATCGGGGCGAGCAACAAGCAGACGTGACGACGCCGACGATACGCCCTTGCCGGGCGAGCTCGGCCCCGGGCTCGAGCGGCTGTTCGGAGGACTCTCCGGCGGGCGGCTCGACCGGCCGGATCCCACGCAGGTGGCGGTTCACGTGCCCGCGGTAGTGGATGCGCGCCAGCACCTCCTGGCCGGTATAGCATCCCTTGTCGAAGCTGACGGCGCGCGAAACGAGGCCTGTCTC
>JBDGXI010000263.1:0-2522 GCA_039584685.1 Gemmatimonadota bacterium
GGCCAGCCAGTGAGCGCACGACCGGTGGCCTCCCAGCTCCCAGCCGCGCAGACGGTCGTACTCGGCGATGAGGGTCAGGAACCGGTGCTCGGCCGCATGAAGGTGCGCCGCCAGCAACACGATCTCTTCTTCCAGGGCCTCGATCCTGGCAGTGACAGGAGCCGGCGAAGCAATGTAGGCGCTGACCGTCTCACGGACGTGCAGGGTAACGGCGACCCGGGTAGCGTAGCAGACCATCGAGAGCTCCTGTGCAGTAGACCGAACAAACGCCGAAGTACATCCTCAATATACACCCCCCTATTTCGGGCTTTGAGGTTGAGTTGCAGGGCACAAACAGGGGTCAGGAGGTCAAGTGACTCGTCGGCGGGAGAGAACGCGCGGCAGGGCGAAACGAGCCGGGTTCAGAGGCCGCTTGCGGAGCCTGATTCGGACTCGCGGACAACCGCACCCCGAAATCCGTCAAGTCGATAGCGCAACCTTTTTCGTTTCCGGATCCAAAGTCCCTGGCCCGGCGGTTCTTGGGTACCCGGATCGGGCTCGGCTCCCACATGAATACGGTCAACGCCAGACCCGCCGTAACCTATTCATTGTCAGACATATACGCCTTGAAGACGGCCACCCGACACCCTGTTCAGGTGCCCCGAGGGTTCTACCGGCATGGACGTTGCCATTCCACAGCCGTGGAGAGGTGCTGGACCTGAGGCGGTTCAACAGCTTCAACCGTCCATTCGAGCCGGACACGTAACGATGCTCTGTCTTCCCTGCCTGGGTAGCGGCGAGTTTCCTGCAGGACGATCCTGTCCAAAATGCGGTGGCCGAGGGGACCTTCCCGATACGCGACTGACGAACCCGATGTGTCCGTTTTGTGTCGGGACCGGCCGCGATCGGTTTCAGAAGGGAAAACTGTGTGTCGCCTGTGACGGTTGGGGACGCGCAGCAGGCACGGCCGAACCGGGGCGGGCAGCGCAAGCGACGGACGCCGCATCTCGTGAGGCGGCCGGGGAGGCGAAGGAAGGAGACCTCGCATCGCTGGGAGTCGAGACTCCGCATCACGCGAACCAGCTGGAAGATCTGCTGCGTGACCTCGTGGGGGACGTGGATGTGTGCTACCCATCGTTCACCGTGGAATCCCTGGATCGATTCAGGCTCCTCGAGCGCTGCGACATGATCCGCGTTCTGACCTGCGACGTGGAGGCGGACGTGCTCCCACGCATCCGCGAGTTCGTGAGAGAATCGCCTCGCTTCCTGTTCAGGCGATACGGCGGCCGGGAGATTCACGACAAGTACGTTCTGACCAACACCGAGGTCATCTTCGTGGGCCCGAGCCCGAAAGATGCCAACGGCGATTCGCCCACCCTCATCCGTGTGCCGGTCGACGTGGCCGGAGAGATGATTCAGGACGTGCGGCTCGGGTTCAACCGGTTGTGGGGCGCAGGCAACATGCTCGCCTGAGTCTAGCTACCGGCTGTCCGTGAAGTCCTGATGCGCAAAGACCCGCCTTTCGACATCGAGTAAGGGCGTTGTTGGACTTCTAGGCAGAGGACTGTCCCTCCGGCGACGAGGTCAGGCCGTCCGGCTTGAGCTGTGGCTCCGCCCTGAGGACTCCCTCCACTGCCGTGTTGGCCACCCGCAAGGCGGCTACGGCCTCCTCACGCACTTCACTGCCGGGCTGGCCCAGAGCGACGAGCCGGTTCAGGGGCTCCCTCTGCTTCTCGACCGCCTCGATGAAGCGCACCAGCAGTCCTCTGAACCGGTCCAGTTCCGTTCGGTGGCGTCTGTCGTGCCGGATCCGGATGAGTAGGAGAAGCACGGCGACGATCCAACCACCGACTCCGAAGAGAATCTCTATCAGGCCCATACCTCTGCCCCTTTCAGGCCGACCCGAACTCGATGCTCAGGCAGCCGACGAACCTCGCCGGCTCTGCAACAGTAGCGGTGGGTGGGCTGCACAGGAAGCTGCTGCTCAGAGCACCAGCCTGCCCCGGACTCCGAACAGCCACAGCGAACCGGCACCCGGGTTCAGGGCTGGATTCACGATGAACTGGATGTCCGGCATGATCGCGATCTGATTCGCGACCTGGATTCGCACGAAGCCCTCGATGGCGAACTGGTCGTCCAGGTCGGGCGAGAACGTGCTCTCGTTCGGCTTGCCCCAGTTGAGGCCCAGGCCGAGCACGTGGGCCCCGGGCCCGGTGAGGTAGCCCACGCCCGTGCTCACTGAAGTCTCGAGGAGGGAGCCTCCGTCCTTCGCGTAGCCACCCCGAAGGAACGGGAGCCAGCGGTCCTGCACGAAGAAAGCCCCGGAGACTTTCACGCCCCAGCCATCGGGCACGTTCGCCTCGACCCGCTCGTCGGCGTGCTTGAAGAACTCGTGCTGATTGAAGAACTGGGCGCGAACCTTGTGGCGAGCGTCTATGTGCACTTAGTGTGCACTTATCTGCGTTTCCAATCTAGAGAGGTCATCATGGCTCTCACTCAGGCGACGGTGGATCGCGTCGGCCCACGGGAGTTTGGCTGGACAT
>JBDGXI010000264.1:0-2230 GCA_039584685.1 Gemmatimonadota bacterium
GAAGGTGACATGGTCGAGAAGGGGGACTTGATCGGGCGGGCCGGAGCCACGGGGCGGGTCACGGGGCCCCACCTGCACTGGTCGCTGTGGGTGGACGGGACGGGACAGGACGCCGGAAGCCTGCTCGACATGGACATTCCGATCGAGTGACCGGGTGCGGCACCGGGGACGCCCGCGAAAGGCGCTCGCGACGCCCGGCCTCCGGGTGCCGAAAAAAATGACCGCCTGACGGCTCCGGCACGTATCGGCGAGGCTCATACCGTATCGGCTCGAAACACGTCAGACGGCCATCCTTCGATCGTCCGAATGGTTGTAACGCCACACCCCCTCCGTGAGTTCCCTGCCACCTCCCGATTGCCTGAAAACTTGCCTGCGACCAGGACCGGAAACAGTTTGCTGGCCCCAATCGAACTCATACGAGAAGGCCAATGACACATATCGCACTCGTACTCGGCGGCGGCGCCTCGCTCGGTTCCTACATCGGCGGAGCGGTGGCCGAGATCATCCGGGCCGTGGAAGGGAACAAGCGCCGGGACAAGGTGGTCATCGACGTGATCACCGGCGCCTCGGCCGGCGCCCTGAACGCGGCCCTGGCGGCCCGATGCCTGGCGGTGAACCGGAACCTGCTCCCGTGGATCGAGAAGGCGTGGGTGGACGCGGCCGACGCATCGGTACTCCTCGATCCTGCCCGGCCACAGCGTGAGGGATGGCTGGACGTTTCGGTCCTCGACGAGCTGACGCGAGCCCTGGTGGACTCCGATCCCGCGGCGGACGACGCCCCCTCCCCCGCCGCGGGTGATTCGATTCGACTCGGATTTTCGCTGGCGAACCTGTACGGGGTGCCCTACGACCGCAGGTATCGCTTCCTGAACGAATCGCACCGTTCCTTCGGGACCCGGGTCCACACCGACACCATCCGGTTCGACCTGGCGGAGGACAGTCGCGCCGGATCACCGGTATGGGGAGAAGTGGCCGATGCGGCGGTCGCTTCGGCCAGTTTTCCGTTCGCGTTTCCGCCGCGCCGAATCGGCCGAAGCCAGGCCGACTATCCAGGCGCCCGCCTTACCGTGGGACCCGACGGCAGGGTGGACATGTGGTACCTGGATGGCGGGCTGTTCGACAACGCCCCGCTCGGGCTGGCTCGCGATCTCGTGGAGCTGAAAGCCGAGCACCGGAAGCAGGACCGACGGTACCTGTTCGTGGAACCCGGTCTAGAGACCGCCGGACCCGGACACCACGGGTTCGAGGGCCCTCCGAGCACGCTCTCGGGCATGGCCTCTGCCTTGACGCGGGCCTTACTGGGCCAGGGGGCGGCGCGGGACTGGGCCACCGCCAACCGGATCAATTCACGCCTCGAGATCCTCCACGCCCTGGTCGAACGGTTGCCCGAGCTGGCGCCCGATCTGGCCGATCGCGATGCCCTGGCCCTCGGTCGATACGTCGGCGAGCTGGCGGAGCACGTGGCCGAAGTCCAGGTCTCGGAAGGCAGGGGAGACGGAGGCGGATCGGACGATCCGGCTGGAGATCACCTCGACGCGCAGGTCGGTCGCATCGAGGCCGACCCGGCGTATGCTTCTGCCCTGTCGCAGGCCGATTCGCGGGCCGCCCGCGCCCGGCTGGCAAAGCTGATCTTCGTGCTCGAAGCCGCGGCGGGCCTCCAGGACAAGGACGTACTTCCGCTGTACCTCGTGGCTCCCGGCAGCGGAGAAGACCTGGCCGGCGACTTCATGGGGCACTTCGGAGGATTCTTCCACCGCGAGTGGCGGGCCAACGACTTCCGGGCCGGACGCCGCGACGCCCGCCGAGTGATCGAGGAAACCCTGTCGGACGTGATTTCGTACGATCCCGGAGACAAGGCCGTGTACCAGGTCAAGAAGATGGATCCGAGTTTCGACTCGATTCCGGCGGCCGGAAAGGCCCGTCTCAGAGACCTGGCCGACGCCGAGGCGGACCGGGTGCTATCCGAGCTCAGACCCGGTGCGGTGGCCACGGCCTTCGGCTGGGCGTGGAAGCCCGTCGTCAGACGCTGGGCGGCCGAGCGGGCCCTGGCCGCTCTGCGCAACGCGCGCTGAACCACAGCGCGAAAGGGAAGGGAGGGACGATCACATGGCCGATCTGAAGAAGACCCTGCTCTCCATCCAGCAGGTCTTGCTGCTGATCGTGGCGGTGGCCGTCGTGTTCTTCGCCTTCCTGAACATGGACCCGGTCACGATCGACCTGTTCTTCACCA
>JBDGXI010000091.1:0-9016 GCA_039584685.1 Gemmatimonadota bacterium
GGGCGAGAAGTTGCAGACCACGAGCAGAGGTGAGGTCCCATCGCGGCGGCAGCGCAGGAAGCTGATGACGTTCTGCTCGTGGTCATCCGGAGCCACCCATTCGAAACCGGCGCTCTCGCAATCCATCTCGTACAGGGCCGGGTCCGCCCGGTAAAGCCGGTTGAGATCCGTTACCCAGCGCAGAACACCCGCGTGGAGCGGATCCTCAAGTCGATCCCACTCGAGCTCCGACTCGTGGTTCCACTCCGCCCGCTGGGCCAGCTCCGCCCCCATGAACAGCAGCTTCTTTCCCGGCTGGGCGTACATGCACCCGTACAGCACCCTGAGGTTCGCGAACTTTTGCCATTCGTCGCCGGCCATGCGGCCCCACAACGATCCCTTGCCGTGCACGACCTCGTCGTGCGACAGCGGCAGGACGAAATTCTCCGAGAATGCGTACAGCTGGCGAAACGTCAGGTCGTGGTGATGCCACTGCCTGTGAATCGGATCCAGAGCCATGTAACGCAGGGTGTCGTTCATCCAGCCCATGTCCCACTTCAGGCCGAAACCGAGGCCTCCGACATCCACGGGACTCGTAACACGCGGCCAGGCAGTTGACTCCTCCGCGTGAGTCTGCGTGCCGGGGTGCGCTCTGTACGCTTCACGGTTCATGTCCCGCAGAAAGTCGATCGCCTCGAGGTTCTCCCGCCCTCCGAACACGTTGGGGATCCATTCTCCCTCCTGCCGCGAGTAGTCCCGGTACAGCATCGACGCCACCGCATCGACCCGGAGCCCGTCCGCGTGGAACACCTCGAGCCAGTAGAGGGCGCTGCTGACGAGAAAGCTCACGACCTCCAGGCGGCCGTAGTTGAAGATCCAGCTGCTCCAGTCCGGGTGGAAGCCCAGCTTCGGGTCCTGATGCTCGTACAGGTGCGTGCCGTCGAACACCGCCAGACCGTGATCGTCGCCGGGGAAATGGCTCGGCACCCAGTCAAAGAGGACGCCGATGCCACGACCGTGCAGATGGTCCACCAGGTACTTCAGATCCGCCGGTGAGCCGTAGCGGGCGGTCGGAGCGAAGTAGCCCGTGACCTGGTAGCCCCACGAACCGAAGAACGGGTGCTCCGATACCGGCAGGAGCTCGACATGTGTGAACCCGGTCTTCTCAACGTGGTCCGCCAGGCGATGCGCCGTCTCCCGGTACGAGTAGAACCCACCGCCCGGGGGGCGCATCCATGACCCGAGGTGCACCTCGTAGATCGCGATGGGCCGGTCGAGCGCGTTGTGGGCGGCCATCGACCCGAGCCACGCGTCATCCCCCCACACGTAGTCGTCTTCCCACACCACCGAGGCCGTCGCAGGTGGATGCTCGGCCGACCGACCGACGGGATCCGCCTTCTCACGCCAACTCCCGTCCTCAGCCTGGATCCTGTACCTGTAGCGTTCGCCGACCCCCAGTCCGGGGACAAACCCTTCCCAGACTCCGGAGGTGCCGCGCACGGCCAGGGGGTGGGCGGCCCCCTGCCAGCCGTTGAAATCCCCGACGACCTGCACGGCCCTGGCGAAAGGGGCCCACACCGCGAAGAAGACGCCGGGACCCTCGCCCGGATCGGCGGCATGACTGCCCAGCTTTTCCCACAGGCGATAGTGCCGCCCCTCGTTGAACCAGCCCAGGTCTTCGGAGGTGAGCAGCGAAAAGTCGTGCCGGATCGCACCCGCGCGGCGAGCCGAGGTCACGAGATTTCCTCCGGCCGCCGGACGGCAGCAAGTATCCGCACGTCGAGTTCGACTTCGGCGATTCTCATGGGCTGCTCCAGGGACACCGCGATCCGGCAGGGCCGGTTGTCGGTCTCCGAGTCGTGGCTCTTTCAACGTCAGACCCCCGGCCGTCAGCGGCAAAAGGGGGGGCGCGTCGCCAACGCCGGAACCTACCGCTGGGGAGGACTCACCGGGAGTCCCGCTCGTTGCTCCCGAGGGAGGTGCGCACCGCTCTCGCCCGTGGTATCGTGGGGGCGTCGAGCACCCGGACCGCCCGGGACCCCGCATCCTGACCGACACACGAGAAGTGAACACACGCATGAAGACCCCCGCACCCGACACCCGGGCCGAGGAGGCTCGTGACGCAGTTTCCCTCCAGGAGATGGCCGTCGAAGAGCTTTCTATCCAGACGATCCGCACCCTGGCGATCGACGCGATCCAGAAGGCCAATTCAGGCCACCCGGGTGCGCCTATGGCTCTCGCCCCGGTGGCGTACCTGCTCAGTCGGGAGATGCGATTCAATCCGCACAATCCGACCTGGTTCGACAGGGACCGGTTCGTGCTGTCGGCCGGACACGCCTCGATGCTGCTGTACGCGATGCTCTACATGACCGGCTACAACCTGTCGCTGGATGAAATCCGCGCCTTCCGGCAGTGGGACAGTCGCACGCCGGGACATCCGGAGCACGGGCTGACGGCGGGAGTCGAGACCACGACCGGTCCCCTCGGACAGGGCATCATGACGGCGGTCGGGATGGCGATGGCCGAAGCCCACCTGAGTTCCGTGTACAATCGGCCGGGACACACAGTCGTCGATCACTTCACCTACGTGGTGTGCAGCGACGGCGACCTCATGGAGGGGGCCTCGCACGAGGCGGGTTCATTCGCCGGCCACCTGCGGCTCGGCAAGCTGGTCGCGATCTACGACGACAACCGGATCACGATCGATGGATCGACGGACCTCACGTTCTCCGACGACACCGCGTCCCGATTCCGGGCGTACGGGTGGGACGTGCAGGATCTCGGGGACGCGGCCAACGACCTCGTCGCGATCCGCGGCGCCCTGGCCGCGGCCCGCTCGGAAACGGAGCGGCCCTCGCTCATCATCGTCCGCTCCCACATCGGATTCGGTTCTCCGAACAAGCAGGACACGGCCGGGGCGCACGGCTCGCCGCTCGGCGAGGACGAGGTCGCGCTGACCAAGAAGGCATACGGTTGGCCCGAGGACGCCCGTTTCCTGGTGCCCGAGAGAGCGCTGGAGCACATGCGGGAAGCGGTGGCGCGGGGGGCCGCTGCAGAGAGCGAGTGGCGAGCTCGGCTCGATGCCTACAGGGCAGCGTATCCGGAGCTGGCCGACCAGCTCGAAACCGCCCTCGAAGGTCGGCTCCCGACGGAATGGGAGGCGGAGCTGCCTGCGTTCGATGCAGCGGACGGGCCCATGGCGACGCGGAAGGCCTCGGGAGCCGTACTCAACGCGATCGCGGACCGTCTGCCGTGGCTCGTCGGGGGCAGCGCGGACCTGGCCCCGTCCAACAACAGCCTGATCCGCACGTCCGGCGACTTCGGTCCGACGGACTACTCCGGTCGCAACATTCGCTGGGGAATCCGGGAGCACCTCATGTGCGCCGCCTCGACGGGTATGGCGCTGCACGGAGGTGTGCGTCCGTACGCCGCCACCTTCTTCGTGTTCACGGACTACGCCCGGCCGGCGATCCGGCTCGCGGCGCTAATGAGGCAGCCAGTCATCTACGTTATGACGCACGATTCGATAGGCCTCGGAGAGGACGGTCCCACGCACCAGCCGATCGAGCACCTGGCAGCGCTCCGCGCGATGCCGGGGCTCAGAATCATCCGCCCGGCGGACGCCAACGAGACCGTCGAGGCATGGCGCGAGGCCATCGTGCGGCGGGACGGCCCTACGATGCTCGTCCTTACCCGGCAGAGCGTGCCGGTGCTTCGAGTGGACGGACCTGGCCGGGCGATAGGACTGAGTATGGGAGCCTACATCGTCGAGGACGCGGACGACGCCGACCCGGATCTGATCCTGATCGCGTCGGGGTCGGAGGTAGCCCTGGCACTGGAGGCCAGGCACGCCCTCGCCGCGTCCGGCGTGGCGACGCGGGTAGTCAGCATGCCGAGCTGGGAAATCTTCCGGGAGCAGGATACGGCCTACCGGCATGAGATTCTCCCACCGGAGGTGAAGAACCGGCTGGCCATCGAAGCCGGAGTGTCCTTTGGATGGAGGGAGTGGGTAGGAGACGAGGGAGACGTGATCGGCATCGATACCTTCGGGGCCAGCGCCCCCGCCGAAGTGCTGTTCGAGCAGTTCGGATATAGCGTCGAGAACGTCGTGGCGACGGCCCGGCGGCTGCTGGAGGACGAATGAGCCGGGTAGCGATCGGGTCCGACCACGCCGGGTACCGGTACAAGCAGGTCCTGGCGGACCACCTGCGCGACTCGGGTCACGAGGTCATCGATCTCGGTACGGACGGTCCGCAGTCCGTGGACTATCCCGACTACGCCCGCGCGGTGGCCGAGTCCGTCGCGTGCGGCGAAGCCGAGCGCGGGATCCTGGTGTGCGGAAGCGCTGTCGGCGTCTGCATCGTGGCGAACAAGGTGAGGGGGATTCGCGCCGGGGTATGCCACGACACGTACTCGGCGCGCCAGGCAGTGGAGCACGACGACATGAACGTCCTTTGCCTGGGGGAACGCGTGATCGGGATCGCGGTCGCCAGGGCCGCTGCCGACGCTTTCATGGGCGCCGTGTTCCTGAACGAAGGTCGGCACCTGCGCCGGCTGGACAAGCTGCTGGCCGTGGAAAGCGACTACATGTCCCCGGGTACGGAGGTTTGACCATGGAAATCCTCCTGGACCTCCTCGAGCATGGGCAGAGCTACTGGCTGGACAACCTGACCCGGGGGATGATCCGCGACGGCACGCTGGAGCGCAGGGTGAGCGTCGAGGGACTGCGCGGGGTGACCTCGAACCCGGCGATCTTCCACAAGGCGATCGGGTCGAGCCGCGACTACGACGAGCAGATTCAGGTTCTGGCGGACGAGGGCGCCTCGGTTGAGCGGATCTACGAGGCTCTGGTGGTCACCGACATCCAGGAGGCGTGTGACGTCCTCCGTCCGGTGTACGATTCCTCGGACGCGGTGGACGGATACGTCAGCCTCGAGGTCTCCCCCTACCTGATTCACGATACCGCCGGCTCCCTGGAGGAAGCTCGCCGGCTGTGGGCCGCCGTCGGCCGGCCGAACCTCATGATCAAGATTCCGGGGACCCGTGCCGGGGTGCCCGCGATCGAGGAGCTCCTGTACGAGGGAATCAACGTCAACGTTACCCTGCTGTTCGCGGTGAATGCCTACGAGGAAGTGGCCCGGGCATACATGCGGGCGTTGCAGCGGCGGGCCGCGGAGGGCAAGGCCTTCGATACCGTTGCGTCCGTAGCCAGCTTCTTCCTCAGCCGGATCGACGTCCTGGTGGACGCTCTCCTGGCGCATCATGTCACGCTCTCCTCCGACTCGCCGGCCGCTCAGGACCTGTACGGCCTGGCCGCCGTGGCGAGTGCCAAGCTGGCCTATCGGAGCTACCGGGCCATGGCCGGGGAGAAGGAGTGGCAGGCCCTGGCCGACGCGGGGGCGAGACCGCAACGCCTGTTGTGGGCGAGCACCAGCACGAAGAACCCATTGTACGATCCGGTCCGATACGTCGAACCGCTGATCGGGCGTGACACGGTGAACACCATGCCCGAGGTCACGATCGAGGCGTTCGCCAGATCGGGACAGATCACTACCGATTCCGTCGAGCAGGGAGTGCAGGAATCCGAGCGCGTGTTCGGGGACCTGGCGCGGATCGGAGTCGACATGACGGCGGTCAACGAGCAACTGTTGGCCGAGGGCGCGCACAAGTTCCTGGATCCGTTCGACGCTCTGCTGACCGGCCTGGCAGCGCGGCGAGCAGAGGCGCGGGAGGGTCGCAGGGTCGAGGTTCAGGAGCCGGCCGACCCGGCGCCCGGCCTCGCCGCCTCCCTGGCTGCTCTACACGAACAGCGCTTCGCTTCCCGGCTGGCCGCTCGCGACCCGTCTCTGTGGCCCGGAGACCCGTCGGTCCAGGGCGCCATCGCCAACCGTCTCGGGTGGACGCGCGGCGCGGCCGATGCCACGGAGCTCCTGCCCGAGCTGATGGAATTCGCTGACGAGGCGCGGGCCGAGGGGATACGCGACGTGGTGTTGCTCGGGATGGGCGGCAGCAGCCTGTGCCCGCTCGTAGCGGCCCGCTCGTTCTCCGGCCGCGGCGACTACCCGCGGCTCACCGTGCTGGACTCGGTCGATCCCGCCTCCGTAGCACGGGTGGAGGGGGCGACCGATCCCCAGCACACCCTCTTCGTGGTAGCCAGCAAGTCGGGCGGCACGATCGAGACCCTGAGTCTGTATCGGTACTTTCGAGGCAGCGTCGAGCGAGAAGTCGGATCCGCCGCCGGAGGGCACTTCGTCGCGGTGACCGACCCCGGCTCAGCGCTTCTTGCCGAGGCCCATCAGTCAGGGTTCCGGCGTGCGTTCGAGGCCCCGACCGATGTCGGAGGAAGGTACTCCGCTCTCACCGTCTTCGGTCTGCTGCCGATGGCCCTGACGGGAGCCGACGTCGAGCGTGTCGTGGAGTGGGCGCGCCAGCTGGAGTACGAGTGTTCCCCGGTCCTGCCGGAGTCGGCCAACGAGGCGGTGCGGCTCGGGACGGCTATCGCCCTGTACGCGAAAGACGGTCGAGACAAACTCGTTCTCACGGCCTCCCCGACTGTCGCCTCGTTCCCTCTGTGGATCGAGCAGCTGGTGGCGGAGAGCACCGGCAAGCAGGGTCACGGCATCATCCCGGTGACGGACGAGTCCCTTGCGGCAGCCGACGACTACACGCCGGATCGCGTGTTCTTGCACTACTCGGTGGAGGGCGACGAGGATAGCTCCGTCCTGGCCGCCCTCGATGCGATAGCGGTCGCTGGACACCCGGTGTACCGAATCGCCCTACCGGAGCCGGAAGCGCTGGGAGGCGAGTTCCTGAGGTGGGAGATCGCGACGGCAGCGGCGGGCGCGATGCTCGGGGTGAACCCGTTCGACGAGCCCGATGTGTCGGCCGCGAAGCAGGCTACCTCGGACCTCCTCGAGCGGCGGGCAGCCGAGGGAGGGTTTCCGGCCGCCACCGCCCGGGCCGCCCTCGACGGAGTGGAAGTGTTCGCAGCGGGCGACGGGACGCCCCCCGGCGATTTCTCGGTGGCCGCGGTGCTCTCCGAGTGGCTCCACACGCGCTCGGACGGCGGGTACGTGGCGATCCTCGGCTACTTCGATCCGAGTCCCGCGCGCGACGCCGCCGTGGCACGTCTCCGTGACACTTTGCAGACTCGCACGGGCCTGGCGACCACCTTCGGGTACGGCCCGCGCTACCTGCACTCGACGGGACAGCTGCACAAGGGCGGCCCCACTCGGGGCCTGTTCCTCCTGCTAACGGCCGATCCGATAGAGGACCTGGCGATCCCGGGAAGCGATTTCACTTTCGGGACGCTGCAGCGCGCGCAGGCTCTGGGAGATCTCGGGACCCTGCGTGAGAGCGGAAGGAGTGTCCTGCACGCAAACCTGGGCTGGTACGTGGACCAGGGGCTCCAGACCCTCGCGGACGCGCTGGATGCGACGGCTCGATGACCGACCGGTCCGACCTCCGGCGTCACCCGCCGGATCGGTTCACCCGGCGGGCGGATCCCGATCCGGGATAGCCGCCGAGATGCGCACGGCCTGCGCCGCCAGGAACGTCACAAGCGCCACGACGCCCAGGATGACGGCCATCCGTATCCAATCCTCCCCCTGACCTCGTCTCTCCGACACGAGGCGGACCAGCGTCCGCAGCCACTCGAGTCCCCCGAGCACCAGCGCGATTCGCAGGGTCATCCTGGCCCAGGGTTTGCGCACCAGGAGCAGGAGCGGCAGGAGCAGGCTCAGGCCGGCGAGGAAGTTGTTCCCCGCACGGCTGAAATGCGCCGCCAGCAGCAGGCAGGCCAGGACGATCAGAACGACGCGAAGACTCTTCATGTGCGGATCTTCTCCCGTCGGGAAGCCATGGTCAAAGGCGGGGCGCGCGACCGACGCCGAGGTCGGCAGCAAGGCACGTCGCGTCCAGATAGACTGGTCCGTCTTCCACGATCTCTCCATCCACCAGGCTGGCCGGCCTGCCGGCCGAGACCTCGCAGCGCACGTCGTCCCTCGAATGCGCAAACGCCGCCGTGCCAGGGCCGTCAGCCGTCGCGTCGATGTCCTCGGTCCAGCCTGATCTCGCGAACGCGGACCGAACGACTTCGGCCGGGTCCGCTCCGGCGGGAACCGACTCGACGTCCGTCCGCAGGCTCACGGTGCAGCGCGGCTCGGGAGCTCCAGGACCCCCCGGATCTGCCATCGTCTGCGGCGCGCCGAGTTCCTCCGCCCGGACGGCCGCCGCGATCTCACCACACGCCCTCCGGATCCGCGCGAGACGCCCCGCCGCCGCGCGATCGAGCGGAAAGAAGGCCGATTCAGACCGGGACCGACGCATCTGTTCGGTAAGTCGGGCCACCAGGTCCGGGTGGGCGGCTGCCACGTCTTCGGACTCGGACGGATCGGCGGACAGGTCGTACAGCTCCACGGCCTCGTCCGGATTCACACGCACGGCTTTCCATTGGCCGGAAAGCAGGGCCTGCCCCCCGTGGTATTCCCAGTACAGCCGGTCGTGCGTCGGCTGGTCCTCGGCGTCGCCTGTCAGTACCGGCACCATCGAGAGGCCGTCCGTCTCGCCGGGGGGAGGCGCGCCGGCGATTTCGGCCAGCGTCGGCAGGTAGTCCCAGAAGGCCGACACGTGGTCCGCCACCGTGCCCGGCTCTACGCGTCCGGGCCATCGCACTATCAGCGGCACCCGGATCCCGCCCTCGTACAGACTAGTCTTGAGCCCTCGCAGACCCCCGGTGCTCGCGAAGAATTCCGAGTCGGTACCCCCGTTGAACGTGGGACCGTTGTCGCTCGTGAAGATCACGACGGTGTTGTCGGCCACTCCCATTTCCTCGAGCGTTCGCAGTATGTCGCCGATTCCCCGGTCCATACGGGTGATCATGGCGGCATACGCGGCTCGCGGCGTCGGGTGCGGGAGGTAACCTCGGTCCCCCGGGTACGGAGTCTCCGGGAACTGGCCAGCGTATTCGGCCACCGACGCGTCCGGAACCTGGAGCGCCACGTGAGGGACCGGGAACGGCAGGTACAGGAAGAACGGC
>JBDGXI010000265.1:0-3572 GCA_039584685.1 Gemmatimonadota bacterium
CGCGGGCCCACGTCGTTGCGCATACGATCGCCCCATGCGCGATGACTCTCGCCGTTGGCGCGCAGCACATACATCCATTTCCGCGGGCTCATCGGGAGGTTCTAGTCTCCAACACCAGTCAGATCAATGCTTGCCGCCTTTAGGGCGAGTGGACACATGCTTGAGTGAGCGGCGGCGGCACATTAGCCTGCGGCCCGGAGGTTTCATGAAACGCACTTGGCTTATTCTCGTATCGGCACTCTTGATCTCAGCTTGTACCGAAACCAGCAGCAGCGCCCCCATCACGTACCCGCTGCTCGACTGTGGTTACCCGTTCCCGTCGAACGTCTACACCGTGGAGGACAGCGACAAGGTAACCGGACGACGCGTGTCTTTCGGGGACGAGTTCCTGCGGAACAACGATTCGCTGCCGTGGGACTACAGCGATGGCTTCTCGGCAGGCAGCCCAATCCTAACCTATCTCCCGGGGGCGACCGACGACGCGTTTGGTGGAGTGACCGACATTGATCAATCCCTATCGGAGTCGTCGCCAACCCTCCTCCTCGACGCGGAAACCGGGGAGCTAGTTCCCCACTTTGCGCAGATCGACTCGCAGGCCATCACCGGCTCGGACATCCAGCCTTCCATGGTGTCCACGATGCTCAGGCCTGTCGTCCGACTCCGAGACAACGCCCGCTACATCGTCGCATTTCGCAACGTCACCAACGGAGACGGCGGGGTGATCGAGCCGTCCGCGCCATTCGCCGCCCTTCGTGACGGCACGGCGAGCGAGGACGAATCCATAGAGCAACGCCGGGCGCTCTACGACGATATTTTCGGGAAGATCCAGTCCAAGGGCTGGGCCCGCGACGAGATTCAGATCGCCTGGGACTTCAACACCGCAAGCGATGAAAACAACACGCAGTGGCTCCTCCATATGCGCGACACTGCGTTCGAGCTCGTCAAAGACGGGATCGAGTACACGATCACCAGAGTCGACACGGAGTTCCCAGGCGATGGCGACAACGAGACCGCACTCCGCGAGAACGCCGCTTTTCGCATCTTTGGCACCTTCAAGGCTCCCTTGTTCATGAGTTCTGACGAGGCTGGCTCTTTACTGCTTCTCGATGAGAACGAGATGCCCATCGTCAATCCGGCTACGCCATGGGTGGACATTCCGTTCGAAGTCGTCATCCCGAAAAGCGCGGAGACTTCTCCCGCGCCGATCGTCGAATACGGCCACGGCTTGTTTGGCGAGAAGGAACAAATTCATACCGGTGGGGGACACTTCACGACGTTCATGAACGAGTACAACTTCATCTTCTGCTCCACGGACATGCAGGGGATGTCCGACCCGGACCAGGACGCCGTCACTGAAGCACTGCTCAGCGGCAAGTTCTCGGCCGTGCAAACTATGTGGGATCGGCTGCACCAGGGCTTCCTCAACCACCTGCTCCTGTTGCGAATGATGAAGACCACCTTCGCCGAGGACGAAATGTTCGGGCAGTACATCAAAGCCGACGAAGCCTACTATCACGGCATCAGCCAGGGCGGGATCATGGGACCAGTGGTCCTGGCGACCAGCCCCGACATCGAGCGTGGCGCCCTAGGTGTGATGGGTCAGCCGTACAGCTTTCTCCTGTTCCGAAGCGTGGACTTCGATCAATTCCTGGTTGTCATCCACGCCCTCTACCCTGACTACCGAATGAACCAGCTGTTGATCGGCATGGCGCAGATGCTCTGGGATCGTGTGGAGCCCAACGGCTACTCCCATCACGTGACGGAGAACACTCTCCCAGGTGTGAATGAGAAAGACGTATTGATGCGGGTCGCCATCGGCGATCATCAGGTGACGACCTTCGCCGGCCACATCATGGCCAGGACCATGAAGGCGCCGCACCTCACGACGGGGCTCCGTGACATCTGGCGTCTCGACCCGGTCGCATCCACGGGAAGCGGGAGCTTCTACACGGAGCTCGACTTCGGCCTTCCCGGTCAGCCGTACTGCAACGTCCCCATGTCGATGTGTGATGACCCGCACGAGTATCCCCGACGCCGCGAGGCCTCCCGCAAGCAGCTCGACGAGTTCTTGCGAAACGGCACGGGAACGAACCACTGCCTCGTCGACGACGCGGATATGGAACCTGCAGTCGCCGACGGGGTGTGTAGCTTCCCGTCCCTTTCCGGCTGCTCAGCCGAAGAAACCGACGCGCAAGACCTGTGCGTCCCCGAAGTGCCGTAGGGGTTCCTGCTAGCTCGCCTGGGTCTTCTTTGGGAACCAGGGCACGAGCCCGTTCACCTGTCTCATGTGATCGGCGTACTCCGGGCGACGCTCGGAGCTACGTCGATCCATCCAGGGGATCGACACGCCGACGAACATCGCCGTCATCATGAGCGGCCCCGCGACCGTCCAGACGTAACCCGCTCGCCGAAGTAGTTTGGATGCCGCGAGTAGGCCCAGAGCCCCGTCTTGATGATTTCGCCCGGTCGCTTGACCTTGGCGAACGCCACCAACTGTTGATCGGCGACCGTCTCGATCGTGATGGCACCCGCCGTCACGACGAGCGCGAGCAGATCGATCCAGGAAAGCGGGCTTGTGCCTTGGGTGAGCGCCACCCAGGCGCCGCTGAGTCCGAGCAACACCTCGACCGTAGGGAAGAGATGAATCCCAAAGAGGTCCGTGAAGAACCAGAGCGATGGCACCTTCTCCTTCATGATGACGTAGCGCCAGTCCGTGTGATGAAGCCCCGGCCAACTGCGCGCCCAGTTGTAGGTGAGGCGCACGCCCCACCACGTCACCAGGAACAAAACTGCACCCGCACGGACCGGATTGACCGCCTCTTCGGCTTGGAAAACCCAATAGAAGACGATCACGATCGGCGCGATCGACCAATACGCATCGTACATGCTGGAGCACTTCAGCCCGCGCGAAAACGCGAAGACGACGAGGGTGGCGGCGAGGTCGGCGACCGCTACGGTCCAGAAGGAATCGAAATCCTCAGGAACGAACAGCAACGTCACCCACGCGACCGCAAAGGCCGCAAGATAACCACCCGCCAACCAAGCAAACGAGGCCCGGCGGCTCCAGCGAGGCGCAGTCACGTGACTTGGCTCAGCCGGGTGATTGGGGTCTCGGCGTTGGGAGTCTTCTTGATGGCGAGCTTGTCACCTTCCGCGACGAGCCATGCCCAGCCCGAGCCGAACTGCGTGGCCGCCGCGTTCGAGAACTCTTCACGGAATTTGTCGTAGCTGCCGAAGCTCCCGTTGATCGCGTCGGCAATGGCCCCGCTCGGCTGACCGCCGCCGCCGGGCTTGATGCTGTTCCAGTAGAAGGTGTGGTTCCAAACCTGGGCCGCGTTGTTGAACGTCCCCCCACCCTCACGGACGATGTCGACCAACGACTTGCTCGCGAGGTCGGTGCCCTCGATCGCGGCGTTGAGCTTCGTTACGTAGCCCGCGTGATGCTTGCCGTAGTGGTACTCGATCGTCTCGGCGCTGATGCCCACGGAAGGGCTGGCAGTTCGATCGCCATGTTTTCGTCTCCGTACTTGGTGTGGAGCCCGTGGACCGGGCCGTGAAGGCAGAAAGGTAGA
>JBDGXI010000266.1:0-2197 GCA_039584685.1 Gemmatimonadota bacterium
CCAACTCGCCCACATTGGCACCTCGAGGCCCGTCGCCCATCTTGTGCCGGGCCTCGTTCACGTTAGGAGAGCACGCCGAGAAAAGGGCGTGCGGGAGAAACCAGTGAGTGAAACACGGGTCGTGCTCGTTCTCGGTGGGAGCGGGGGCATCGGCTCCCAGTTGACTCGTCGTCTGACCGGCGCGGGGACCCATGTCCTGGCCGTCGCCCGGACGGAGTCCGACCTGGCCACACTGGCTTCCGAGACCGGAGCCGAGACTCTGAGTGGGGATGCGACGCGCTTCGAGCAGGTAGAGGAAGCCGCCGGCCGAGCGCGGGCCCTGTGGGGGCGAATCGACGGAATCGTGAACTGCGTGGGATCCGTTCTTCTCAGGCCCGCACACATGACCTCCGAGGCCGCGTATCGAGACACGATCGCGCAGAACCTCGACACGGCGTTCGCGGCCGTCCGGGCGGGCGGCAAGGTCATGCAGGAGGGGGGGTCGATCGTACTCGTGAGCACCGCCGCGGTTCGGTTGGGTCTCCCCAACCACGAGGCGATTGCCGCGGCCAAGGGCGGGGTCGAGGGCCTGGTGCGATCGGCCGCGGCCACCTATGGGCCGGCCGGGATCCGGGTCAACGCGGTAGCGCCCGGGCTGGTGCGCACGCCCCTGACCGAGCGGATTACCTCCAACGAGCGCGCCTCGGAGGCCTCCAGGTCACTCCACGCTCTGGGCCGCCTCGGCGAGCCGGAGGATGTCGCTTCGGCCATCGCGTGGCTGCTCGAGCCGGGGCAGAGCTGGGTCACCGGGCAGGTACTGGGCGTGGATGGCGGGCTCGGCAGCGCCCGAACGATGCCTCGTGGCTGAACCGGCCGGTCTCACGCTGCTGACGGGCGCTACCGGCTACGTCGGCGGCCGCCTGCTCCAGTCGCTCGAGGAAAGCGGGACTCGCCTGCGCTGTCTCGCCCGTCGGCCGGAGTACCTGGCGGAGCGAGTCGCCGCCGGGACCGAAGTGGTGGGCGGGGACGTGCTCGACCGCGAGAGCCTGTCCCGGGCGATGGACGGCGTCACGACGGCGTACTACCTCGTCCACTCGATGAGCGACGAGGGGGACTGGGAGGCGATGGAGCTACGCTCCGCGCGCATCTTCGGCGAGGTCGCCGCCGAAGCGGGTGTGCGGAGAATCATCTATCTCGGCGGACTCGGCGCCGGGCCCGACCTGTCGGCTCACCTGAAGACCCGACAGGACGTAGGCCGCATACTGGGCGAGGCGGGCGTCCCCGTGCTCGAGCTCCGTGCCTCGATCATCATCGGCTCAGGGAGCCTGTCCTTCGAGATGATCCGTTCCCTGGTAGAGAAGCTCCCGGTCATGACCACGCCGTCCTGGGTCCGCGTGCGGGCACAGCCGATCTCCATCGAAGATGTAATCGCGTACCTGACCGAAGCCCGCACGCTGCCCCTGCCCGAGAGCCGGGTATTCGAGATCGGCGGGAGCGAAGTGGTCAGCTACGGAGAGATCATGCGGGAATACGCCCGGCAGCGAGGCCTCCACCGCCTGATGATCCCGGTTCCCGTTCTCACGCCCGCGATATCGAGCCTGTGGCTGGGCCTCGTGACACCCCTGTACGCCCGTGTAGGCCGCAAGCTCATCGAGGGGGTTCGCAACCCGACGGTCGTCCAGGACGACTCGGCGCTGCACACATTCTCCGTGCGGCCGCGCGGAGTCTCCGATGCCATCCGACGCGCCCTCGCCAACGAGGACCGGGAGTTCGCCAGCACGCGGTGGTCGGATGCGAACGGTCACTCATCGAAGCGTCCCCGGCGATACGGCCGCCGGATCGTAGACAGCCAGGCGGTCCGGGTGAACGTACCCCCGGCCGAGGCGTTCGGGCCCGTGCGCATTATCGGGGGAGACGTCGGCTGGTACTACGGTGACGCCCTGTGGCAGATCCGGGGCTTGCTGGACCGCCTGGTTGGAGGGCCCGGCCTGCGCCGCGGCCGCCGGGATCCGCTCGACCTGAGACCGGGGGACGCGCTGGACTTCTGGAGAGTGGAAGCGTTCGAGCCCGACCAGATGCTGCAGCTTCGGGCCGAGATGAAGCTGCCCGGGCGGGCGTGGCTTCAATTCGAGGCTGAGTCGGACAACGGTGGAACGATCCTGACGCAGACGGCCGTGTTCGACCCGATCGGGCTGGCCGGCTTGATCTACTGGTACGC
>JBDGXI010000092.1:0-8921 GCA_039584685.1 Gemmatimonadota bacterium
CTCCCGAGACCCAGCACTCGCCGGTATTCGGGGAAGTGAAGGCCATCGAGCTGGTCGAGATCTTGGAAGGAGAAGTAAGCCCCGACTCTGTGGACCGAATGCTCGAAGAAGTTCAGCGGGCGTTTGCGGATGGGGGAACCGTCACGCGGACCGGCCGATCGGCCACGTGGAGTGCCTCGCGGACCCTGGCCAGTAGCCGCTTGTCGAGCCTGGTCGTGGCCATCACGGCGCGGGATGGACAGACCGAGGTGCGGATCACCGAGCGCCTGGACAACCTGTCCACCGCCCTGTTCGTGGGGCTCGGCGTTGCGGGGAGCATGGTCGGGGTGGGGATTTCCGGAGCCGTTGGAATGGGCGAGTTCGGCAGTCTGGCGATCTTCGGGGCGATGGCCGTCACGGCGGTGACTGGATTCTATGGGGCGGCGCGCACGCTCTACACGCGCAGCACGCGAAAGCGCCGCCGCGAGCTGCAGCGTCTGCTCGGGAAGCTGGTGGAGGTGAGCATTTCGGGGTCGGATCTGAAGGCGATCCCGGAGGCGGCCGGGCCTGACGACAGCACCGATCCGACGATCTAGGCCGTTCCGGGCACGGGCAGGCCCACCAGGTCGCCCAGCTTCCTGTCCCACTCCTCGGGCTTGAAACGCGCCATCCCGGCGTCCGGGGTAAAAGTCATCTCCCCGAAGTAGATCCGGTTGGGCAGGCTGTAGAAGTCCACACGCACCAGGCAGAATCCCTCCGAGAGCGCGCGAGCGGCCGTGATCATCTCCTCCAGGCCCTCCGGTCGAGGCCTGTCGGTCGGGTTGTTGGGGGCATCCACCTTCTCGAACGGGAGGCGATTCCACTCGGGGTCGTAGTAGATGCGCGTGTGCCTGGTGAACCGGCCCATATCGACCTGCAGGAACTGAGTTTGCTCGCGGCCGTTCCGAAGGCACCACACCTTATAATCGTCCGGGATCTCTCCGTTCTCATCGAGCAGGAGCTCCTCGATCACCAGGCGATGCGGTACGTGGCGATACTGCCACTCTCTCTTGTGAGAGTAATAGCTTCGGGCGAGCCAGTCCTGCAGAGTGCGTTTCGCACCCGGCCAATCCAGGTCCCGTTTGTCTCGCACGATGATGTTCCAGCCGCTCCCGTGCGCAGCCTTGATGATGAAGCGATCGGGGAGCGCTTCGAGATCGATGTCGTCGGCGTCGTCGTACACCCCGAGCAGGGGAACCAGGTAGCGCTCGCCGATCCGATCCCGCACGAAATCACGGACGGCGACTTTGTCGGAGTAGTAGATCCAGCGCGGATCCCGGTGGCGGAGATTGAGCCACAGGATCTTCTCGTTGAGAGTTGTCGGACTGTCCAGGTCGGGGTCGTGTCCGAGCTCGCTCCTGAACTTGCGCCGGATCCGCCTCTCGTCGCTCTCCCACAGGCGCTTGAGACCTTCCTGCAGGCGACGGATCTGTCGGCGCGTCGTGAGCCGCACGGGCATACCCCTGGAGACGGTTCGGGTCGATCACTTCAGCGTGATCATACCCCGGCCTACTCCTCGCGCAACACGATCACCGGATCCACGCGGGTGGCCCCGGCCCTGTCTCTTGACGTATCAATATTTCTAGTTACATTGATATGTATGAGTGAAGAAACGGCTCTCATCGAGTCCCGGATCGAACGCGTCTTCCACGCGCTTTCGGACGTCAAACGCCTGCGGATCCTGGAGATCCTGCGATCGGGCGAGTGCTGCGTCTGCGACCTCGCCGGCTCACTGGACATCCGTCAGTCGCTCCTCTCCTTCCACCTGAGGACCTTGAGGGACGCCGGGCTGGTCAGCGACCGCAAGGATGGACGGTGGGTGCACTACGCGCTGAACGAGGAGGCTCTGAAGGAGGCGCGGGATTACGTGAACGGACTGGCACGCGATGCGAAGCGAGGAGTCGGCTCCCAGTGCTGCCGGCACGCGCGACGCTGAAGCATACCCCCTGACGTGAGGTGAACGATGTCGGACACACGAGTGAAGGAAGTGGTGCGGGAGAAGTACGCCGAGGCTGCGAGGCGGGTGGCCACGGAGGGCAAGACCTCCTGCTGCGGTCCAGTCGAGACGGAGACCGGTTGCTGCGGCGGCGGGATATCCTCGTCCGCTCCCGATCTGCGCGATCCGGTCACCCGGGACCTGTATGCGGACGCCGAGAAGGACGAGCTACCGGCTGATGCTTTGGCCGCTTCCCTGGGTTGCGGTAACCCGACGGCGCTTGCGGATCTGAGCCCCGGAGAAGATGTGCTGGACCTCGGGTCTGGCGGCGGCATCGATGTTCTGCTCTCCGCTCGCCGGGTGGCCCCGGACGGAAAGGCGTACGGACTCGACATGACGGACGAGATGCTGCTCCTGGCCCGCCGGAACCAGCGTGAGGCAGGGGTGCGCAACGCCGAGTTCTTGAAGGGTGACATCGAGGCGGTTCCGCTGCCCGGTGAGGCTGTGGACGTAATCATCTCCAACTGCGTGATCAACCTGTCGGTGGACAAGGCCCGAGTGCTGAAAGAAGCCTTCCGGGTCCTCCGCCCGGGCGGCCGGTTCGCCGTGTCGGACATCGTGCTGCGCGGCGATCTGCCGGAGGGCATTCAGAAAAGTCTCGAGATGTGGGCCGGTTGCGTGGCCGGAGCCCTGCAGGAGACGGAATACCGTCGGCTTCTGGCGGAGGCCGGGTTCGAGGACATCGACATCGAACCGACGCGGGTATACAACGCCAACGACTCGCGCGATTTCTTCCGAGAGGCCGGTATCGCGGAAGCCGATCTCGTAGCCGCGGAGGGACGAATCATGGCCGCGTTCGTGCGCGCGCGGAAACCCGCGTAGCTCGAGGTGGCCATCCGGCCACACCCTTGAGATATTGGCTCTCGGTCTGCTCGAGACCGCGCCCGTACCCTTGTGTGGAGCGAGAGCCAATGTCAGTGCTGCGACATCCCTTCCCCGGCACCCGCAAGTCCTCATCCCTGTCGGTGGCAGCGGTCGGCTGGCTGCTCCTGGCGACCTTCGCGTGCCGACCCGCGGACGATCCGCCGGAGCCCGCTGACCTGGTGCTGCGCGGCGGACGCGTGGTGACGGTCGACGAGGCTCTCCCGGAGGCCGAGGCGGTGGCGATCCGGGGCAACCGGGTCGCGTTCGTGGGGAGCAACGGGGAGGTGGAGGCCTACATGGGGCCCAACACAGACGTCATCGAGCTGGCCGGCCGTCTCGCGATTCCTGGATTCATCGAGGGGCACGGGCACCTCATGGGTCTCGGCCGGGCTCGCCTGCAGCTCGACCTAATCGGGACGGCGTCCTACGAAGACCTGTTGGACGTGGTGACCGCCGCGGTTGCGGAAGCCGAGCCGGGTGAGTGGATCGTGGGACGGGGGTGGCATCAGAGCAAATGGGATCCGGCACCCGAACCGGCCGTGCGCGGATTCCAGACACACGACGCCCTGTCGGCGGCGTCTCCCGACAATCCCGTCCTGCTCAGGCACGCGTCCGGGCACGCCAGCTTCGCCAATGCCATGGCCATGGAGATGGCGGGAGTGACCTCTGCCACGCCGGACCCGCCCGGAGGCGAGATCATCCGGAACGCTGAGGGCGAGCCGACGGGGATCTTCGTGGAGACGGCCTCCGGCCTGGTGTCCGCCACCTACGCTGCCTCGCGTGAGAGCATGACGTCGGAGGAGAGGGAGGATGAGAACATGCGAGCCCTTCTCCTCGCGCAGGAGGAAGCCTTCAGCAAGGGTGTGACGAGCTTCCAGGACGCGGGCGTTGGGCGCGAGACGCTGGAGATGTACCGGCGGGCGATCGACGACGGCGAGCTGAAGCTGCGCGTGTGGGCCATGGTCAGCGCGACCGTGCCGAACCTGTCGGAGTTGCTGCCGGCGGTGCGCGTGGTGGACTACGGCGGCCACCGACTGACTGTCCGGGCCGTAAAGGCCTACGCGGATGGCGCCCTCGGCTCGCGCGGGGCATGGCTGCTGGATCCGTACGAGGACGATCCGGGCAATACAGGTCACAACACGGTGCCCCTCGAGGACATCGAAGCAGTCGTGCGTCTGGCCCTGCAGCACGACTACCAGGTGTGCACGCACGCGATCGGTGACCGGGCGAACCAGGAGGTACTCGACCTGTACGCAGCGGCGTTCGCGGAAATGCCGGATGCCGCGGATGGCATTCGTTTCCGGATCGAGCACTCGCAGATTCTTCATCCCTATGACGTTCCGCGGTTCGCCGACCTTGGAGTGGTCGCGGCCATGCAGGGGATCCACGCGATATCGGATGGCCCCTGGACGCCAGATCGGCTCGGCGATGAGCGCACGCGCGAGCGGGCGTTCCCGTTTCGCGACCTCATCGACTCGGGGGTGACCGTGATGAACGGTACCGACACGCCCGTCGAGGACGTGAACCCGATCCCCTCGTTCTACGGCACGGTCGTGGGTCGGATGAACAACGGCGAGGTGCTGAACCGCGACCAGCTCATGACCCGGATGGAGGGCCTCCAGGCCTACACGATCAACGCCGCGTACGGGGCGCACGAAGAATTCACCAAGGGGTCGATCACTCCGGGGAAGCTGGCCGACATCGTGGTCCTCTCGCAGGACATTCTCGAGGTACCGGACGATGACATCCTCGAGACGCGAGTGGACGTGACCGTCGTCGGCGGCGAGGTAGTCTACACGCGGCACAGCGACTGATTCGTCGGCTTCAGGTGTCCGCTTCCGGGACACCCATTCCTCGCATCGCACACGTCGGGCTTCGGCGATGATCGCTGGAGTCCGCCAGAAAAGATTGTCTCACAATTAGTTACGGAATGTCACGAGAGTGGCACGCCCGTTGCTTCCGTTTCGGGTGGCGCTTCAGGTCCGCTGGAAGGAAGTGTAGACGGGTTGTGAGAGACGACGTCGATGGGGCACTTCCGACCGGCGGACCCAGAGGGCTCCGATCTTCATCACCAGGGGTGAGAAGGGGTCGAATCGGGTGCCGCCCCACCCGTCGGCCGAACGCCTTCTCGCCCCATCCCACCTCTCTGATCCGGTTGATTCAACGCACCACCCTGACTAGTTTTCCTGCGCTTAAGATCACATTCTCGTCATGTTTGTCTCTGGAGCGCAACCGATGAAGAATCCCCTGTTCGTTCTCGCACTCGCGTCACTGTTCGCCCTGGCCGTGGGGACCAGCCCGGCCGACGCCCAGGATTAGCCTTGCGTGGAGTGTCACGAGGCGGAGACACCCGGCGCGGTGGCCGACTGGCGGCTCAGCCGGCACGGAGAGATGGGCCTGGATTGCTCCGTGTGTCACGGCACGCACGCGTCGGCGTCGGATGTGGAAACACTTCGCCCGGTCACGCCCGAGACGTGCGGCACCTGCCACGCCGACCGGGTGGAGCAGTTCGACAAGGGAAAGCACGCGATCGCGTGGGCTGCGTACAAGGCGATGCCGACTACACACGCCCTCCCGATGGAACTGGCGGAGGGCATGAAGGGGTGCGGCGGCTGTCACAAGATCGGCCTCAAGAGCGAAGCCGACATGGAGGCGCTCAAGGCCGCTGGAGAGGTTTTCGGACTGGCTTCGTGTGACGCGTGCCACACCCGTCACACGTTCTCGGTGAAGGAAGCGAGCCAGCCGCAGGCCTGCCAGACCTGCCATATGGGATTCGATCACCCGCAATGGGAGATGTACTCCTCTTCCAAGCACGGCGTCCGCTACCTGCTCAAGCAGAACGGAATCCTGCCGGAGAGCTCTGCGGCGCCCACGTGCCAGACGTGCCACATGCCGGAGGGCGATCACGAGGTCCGCACGGCGTGGGGCTTCCTGGCCGTGCGCCTGCCCATGCCGGACGATGAGCAGTGGGCCGCCGACCGGGTCACGATCCTGCAGGCTCTCGGAGTCCTGGATCCGGAGGGTAACGCGACGGGCCGTCTCGATGTGGTCAAGGCAGCCGATGTGGCCCGCCTGACGCAGGAGGATTGGGACGTCGAGCGCAACGAGATGATCGGGATCTGCAGCCAGTGCCACTCCGAGAACTTCGCGCGCGGGGAGCTCGAGAAGGGCGACGAGATGATCCGGCAGGCGGACCACCTCCTGGCCCAGGCCATTCGTATCATCGCGGGCCTGTACGAGGACGGGACGCTCCCGATGCCCGAGGGCTACGCGTACGCGTTCCCGGACCTGCTGACGTTCCACGATGCGCCGACGGTCATCGAGCAGCGCCTGTTCGAGATGCATCTCAAGCACCGCATGCGGGCGTTCCAGGGCGTGTTCCACCAGAACCCCGACTACGCCCTGTGGTACGGATGGAGCGAAATGGTGCGTGACCTGAGCGAGATCGAGGAGATGGCCGCCGCGATGAGGCGGGTTGGCGCGGCGGGGGATCGCTGACACTGAAACGCAGGGCGTTCAAGAGAACTACCGATCGGGCCCCGCCACTCGGCGGGGCCCTTCCAGTTTGCAGGCCCAGGCCAACGGCCCTCCTACGGCGCGACCTTGACAGCTTCGGACGCCCCGTCGAGCTTGGGGAGCCCTATAGCAAAGGGCTCAACACCGTCCGTGATACCCGGGGCTGCGGTTCTCTTCAGCAGAAGACGACCAGATGCTGTGCCCCGCCACCCCGCGAAAGGAAAGAACATGAAGAAGCTGATCGTCGGACTCGCCGCACTGATGTACCTGGTAGTCCCGCAGACGATGTTCGCGCAGGACGGCGATGACGATGACTCGCAGGCGGTGATCATCACCACGGCTACGACGCACATTCCGTTCGGCCCCGACCGGGCCAAGTTCATGGAATACGTCGAAATGGTCACGGCGCCGCAGGCCCGCAACAACCCGAACATTCTCGCGTACCACGTTCTCGAGCACTACTACGGGTCCCACGCGACCGAAGTCGTGATCGTGGCGGTCTACCCAGACCTGGCAGCCATAGAGGCGCCGTGCGGTGAGCCGTGCAGCACGTGGGCGGACGCGAACATGCCTGACGAAGGAGAAGAGGGGTACGACGAGTTCGTCGAGCTTCGCGACCACTACTTCAAGCTCTTCGCCAAGCATTCGGACGAGATCTACTCGTCAGACAGCAATCGGTCGAAGATTATGTCCCAGTAGCAGTCGGTTTACGGGCCGTCGGCCACCTCCACGGGGCGGGTGGCCGGCGATTCCCGCCCATCTTGTAACCTCCCACCCGCAGCGGCAGTTTCCTCCCAGTCGTGATCATCCCCGAGCTCGTAAATCGGGCCCGGGGGGCATTCCGCGCAGCACCTGCGGAGAGTCTCTCAACGGAGGAACCATGCACCGGCCCGTGGCTTCCCTGCTCGTCGCGCTACTACTTGTAACCGCCGCACCGATCCCCGCCCAGGAAGGCCCTGGCCTGCTCGATGCGGATCGCCGCGATCTGCTGCACGAGGTACTGAGCGGCGAGATAGCCAAGGATCACGTGATCCAGATCGCGCGGCATCACCGCATCCAGGGATCGCGCGGATACCGGGATGCCGCCGAGTACGTGCTGGGGCAGTTGCGGGAGTACGGGTTCTCGGAGGACGAGGCCTGGATCGAGTCTTTCCCGTCCGACGGCCGAGTGGTCTACCAGACGTGGCAGTCGCCGTCCGGCTGGGACATCGATCGGGCCGAGCTGCGGATCGTGGAGCCGGTTGACGAAAGACTGGTCGGTTACCCCGAGATCGCGATGAGCGTGATCACCTACTCAAACCCGGGCGATGTCACGGCCGAGCTAGTGTGGGTGGGTGCCGGCACGAGCGATGCCGACTACGAGGGGAAGGACGTGGCCGGGAAGTTCGTGCTGGCGACCGGATACGGTGGAGAGGTGCACCGGCAAGCGGTCCTGAAGCATGGAGCGGCCGCAGTCGTAGCATATCTGGATGATTACCGGGCGGCGGAACATCCGGACATCATCCAGTACACCGGCATGTGGCCGCGAACGGAGGAGCTGGAACGTGTCACCTTCGGATTCAACCTGTCCAACCGGCAGGGCGAGAGGCTGAGGGCCCTCCTCGAGTCGGGCCAGCGGGTAGTCCTGAACGGCCTGGTCGAGGGCATCGGGCTGGAGCCGTACTTCATGGACGTGGTCGTGGCCCGGATCGCCGGATCCACCAGGGCCGACGAGGAGCTCGTGTTCAGCGCCCACCTGGATCACCCCAAGGAATCGGCCAACGACAACGCGAGCGGATCGGCCGCGATCCTGGACATCGCGCGGGCTCTGCGCGAGCTGGTCGACTCCGGCCGATTGGAGAGACCCGAACGTTCGCTGCGGTTCATCTGGATTCCGGAGTGGTACGGAACGCAGGCCTATCTGGACGCGCACCCGGAGATGGCGGGGCCGGCCATCGGCGGCACGTGGCTGGCGAACATGAACATGGACATGGTGGGCGAGAACCTCGAGCTGCTGCACTCGAAGATGATCCTCACCCGGACTCCCTCGTCGCTGCCCTCCGCGGTGAACGACGTGGTCGCCGACATGGCGCGCATGGTGGACGGCATGAACGTCCGCACGCCGCGTGGAAGCCAGTCCGCCTTCAACTGGCGGGCCACTCCGTACAGCGGCGGCAGCGATCACATGCAGTTCATCGACCGGAAGATCCCGGGCGTGATGATCGGGCACAGCCCGGACTACACGCACCACACGTCCGACGACACGCCGGATCGGGTGGACCCGGTGGAGCTGGAAAGAGCCGAGATCCTGGCCACGGCGGCGACGCTCTATCTGGCGAGCCTCAGTGAAGTCGAAGCGCTGGACCTCGTTCACCTGGTCGGAGCCAACTCCTTGCAGCGGGTCGCCGAGAGCGCCCGCCGGGCGAGACGGCAAATCACCGTCGATCAGCCTGCGAGCGCCGAGCTTTCCCCGCTCCAGGAAGCCGGGAACGTAGTCATCCACGCCTCGGAAAGAGAACGAGGGGCCGTCGAGTCAGTGCTCCGCTTC
>JBDGXI010000093.1:0-11103 GCA_039584685.1 Gemmatimonadota bacterium
TCGCACGTGTTGCAGGTCGTCTCGACGCGCTGCATGGCCAACGAGTCGTCGACGTGGTACGCGATCGCCTTCTGCTCCACGGGCTGCGTGAAGGAGGGCCAACCCGTGCCGGACTCGAACTTCTCTTCCGAGTCGAACAGCTGCGTGTCGCAGCACAGGCAGGCGTAGAGACCGGGCTCGAACAGGCTGCACATCTCGGAGCTGAATGGGCGCTCGGTTCCCCTGGCCCGCGTCACCCGGTACTGCTCGGGCGTCAGACGGGCTCGCCACTCCGCATCTGTTCTTTCGACACGGCGCTCCGGCGGGGGGTTTCCGTCCCGTGCGATCTTCAAGATGTCCGCCCAGGTCTGCACGTCTCACCGTCCTTGTCGCGCCGAGGGGCCTGCGGGCCGATCGGCAGGTCCGTATGAGGATCACCTGTCGAGGATAACGAGGGCGGCGGGTCAACCGCTACGCGCGGCCGCGCCGTACGGGCCGGAGATGGATCAGACGCCGTCTCGCCGCAGCCGCCTGAGGGGCTGTCCGGCGAGCACAGGAACTAGAATCCACAGAGCCAGCGAGCCAGCAGTCGCCGCCACCACCGCCGATGCCCCGTACTGACGCACGAGCTGGCCGCCCACGGGACCCAGGAGCTGGAGGTCGGGATCGAGGATGGCCATCACGCCGAGTCGGAAGCACTCGATCGGGTTGACCAGGGACCAGATGACGAGGACCTGCGAGGGTACGCCCAGACGGATGAATGCCGCCATGGCGCCGAGCGAGCCGAGCACTACGAGAACCAGCCATACCGCGAGACCGGTGGTCACGGCGCGGGACCGCGTTTCCGACACGGCCGAGATCAGCGTCCCCAGCGAGACGAACACCAGGGACAGCAACACCAGGAAACCGTACGTGGCGAGAACGATGTGGGCCGGGACGCCGCGCATGACGGCCACTCCGCCCATGGCCAGGTAGCCCGCTGTCAGGGCGAGCACCACGGCCAGGGCCACCCCGGCCCACTTCCCCAGGTACACCTGCAGCCAGGTAACGGGCTGCGCCAGGAGGTACTCCAGCGTGCCGTTCTCACGCTCCTCGGCGAGCGACGCGGTGGCCGGCACGAGGGCCATCAGGGGCACGAACAACAGGGCGAAGTGAGCCAGGCCTCCGAACGCGCGTGCATAGCCGCGGTATCCGGCCATCAGGCTTCCAGCGGATCCGAGGACGGCCAGGACACCGCCCCCGATCAGGAATACGGCCGCGTACGCGAGGAACCAGCGAGCGCGAACGGCGTGCGCCAGCTCGCGGGAGATGAACAGCTGCGCCCGCCTCGCGTTCGTCATCCGTCCTCCTGCCCGTCGCTTGGTCCCGGTGGCGCCCCGCCGAGCACGGCTTCCAGCGTGGGGGACTCCACCTCCATGCCGCTGACGGGAACCCCCTTGCTCCTGAGCAGGACCAGCAGGTCTGCGATGTCTGGGGCCCGGGCGCGCACGCCCACCCGGGTCCCGTTACGGCAGACGTCTAGGGCGCGAGGATCACTATCCAGGACGGCTACCGCCTCTTCGAGCCTCTCGGTCGCAATCCACAGTGTAGGGCCGATCCCGTGCCCGCCGAGGAGGTCCTCGAGGCGTCCGTCGAAGGCGAGCCGGCCGGCGTCCAGGACCAGGACGCGGTCCGCGGCGGCCCTCACGTCCTGCAGCCGATGGGAAGAGAGGATCACCGTCGTGTCGGCGGGCACGCGGCGAAGCCCGCGCACGAACTCCGCGCGTGCCTTCGGATCGAGGTTGGCCGTCGGCTCGTCCAGGAGCAGAATCGGGGCCTCCTCGGCGACGGCCAGGGCCAGCAGCGTCTTTTGGAGCATCCCGCCGGAAAGGGCGCTCACGGGCTTGTCGCCGTGCTCCTCGATCGACAGGTCGAGATCGGTCATGCGCCGGCCGACCGTCGCCGCGTCCATGCCGCGAAGCCCCGCGAAGAAAGCAACGAGGTCGTCGAGGGAGCCGTCGAAGTGGGGGGGCCGCTGCGGTACGTACCCGATGGCCGCCCTGGCTTCGCGCCCGGCCCTGCGGACGTCCACGCCCGCGACCTGGAGACCCCCCTGGAACGGAATGAGACCGAGCAAGCATCGGAACAGGGTGGTCTTGCCCGCACCGTTGCGCCCGAGCAGAGCCACCCTCTCCCCCCGCTCGATACGCATGTCGAGCCCGTCCAGCACCACCTGGGATCCGAAGGCGCGGGTCAGGCCGCGGGCGTCGATCATGCGCGGCGCCGCCGGGCCAGGGTGAATATGGCGACCACCGCCGAGAGGGAAGCCGCCCACATGAGGACCGCGGCCAGGGTGATTCCCCCGCGCCGGGGAGCGTCGGACTGCGGATCGAAGGAGAGCCCCGCCACCGCGAACGCGGGAGCGGAAGCCACCGGAAGCGAGTCGATCACCACGGGACGAGGAGCCAGAAGCGGAAACAGCCGGGCCAGCACCTCGAGAGCCGACACGGCAGGACTTCCGGCCAGGAAGCGCAGGTCGGGGTGCCGGGCGAAGAGATCGTCCGACACCCGGTGATGCTGGAAGGGAGCGTCGCCGGTTCCGTCCGCGTCGGCGTCGAACCCCGCATACCCGCTCCAGTGGTTCCCCGCCCAGCGGTTCTTCAGCGCATCCCCGCCTCCGGACACCACCACCGGCGTGGTGTTGCCGATCCACGCGTTGCCCGTGAACTCGTTGGAGTGCACGGAGGGAAGCAGCACGACGCCGGCGTCGTTGGCGGCCACCAGGTTGTCCCGGAACTCGTTCCGCCCGTCCACCGAGGTGGGAGAGTTGTCGAGGAAGACCCCGATTTCGTTGCCTATGAACGTGTTGTCCGAGGCGAAGATATCGTCCGAATCCTTGAGGCCAAGGCCGATGCCGCTCGCGCCGGCCGCCTTCTCGAACCGATTGCCCCGGATCCGGATGTCCTTCGAGTACATGAGGAAGGCCCCGACATCGTTGTGCGCGAACACGTTGCCCACGAACACGTTGTGGTCGCTGTACATGTAGTGGAGCCCGTATCTCCCGTGTGTGACGCGGTTGTTCAGAATCTCCAGTCCTTCGGTGAACCAGATCACCAGGTCCCGTGTTCGGACCAGCTCGTTGTTCTCCACCACGCCTCCGCTACAGTACCACAGGCGCACGCCGTCTCCGCGGCGCGGAATAGGCCGGTCTTTGCCTTCGATACGGTTGCCGCGGATGACCGGCTCCTGCGACTGCTTCACGTAGACGCCGAAGAGTACGTCCGTAAGCCGGTTGTCTTCGATGCGGACGCTGTCGGCGGCGAGGACCATGATCCCCGAGTCCTCACGCGACTGGTCGGCTCCGGAGGCCCGTATGACGAGTCCGCGGATCTCGGCGGGTGCTTCCACGGTGACGACCGTGCCCGTGCCTCCGCCGTCGATGATCGGGTCGCCGATGCCCAGGAGGGCCACTGCGGCGCGGATGACTACCCGCTCCTCGTAGACGCCGGCGTGGACCCGAATCGTGTCTCCGTCCACCGAGCGCTCCAGCGCCTCGCCTATGGTCTCGATTTCCCGGTCGGGTCCCACGTCGAAGGCCATCGGTGCGCGGGTGGGAGCAAGACGCCTCAGTCCAGGTCGCGCGGGGGACTCCTCCGGGCGCATGCCGGCGTGATGCTCGTGGTCGTGGCTCGGTGGCTCCTGTCCCACCGCCGCTCCCACCGCCAGGAGGACCGCGCCGAACACGGCGGGCGCGCGTGTCCACACCCACCTCATGGGGTCACGTGTCTCCGGCTTCAGTGGGAGCCCGGCTCGTCCTTCGCCATTCGTACACGAGCACGATCGGCGCGATCAGTCCGGCCAGGGCCATCAGCCAGCCCCCTATCGCGGGCATGGAGGTTACGGAGAACTGTGCCACCTGGGTCGTGCCGATGAACTTCGGCACGAATGGCTCCAGCTGCAGCGGGGCAGCCGGAGACAGCTGCGTTCCGAACTCCCGTAACCAGTGCTGGAACGTGTACAGCATCACGCCGCCGAACATCACGTAGTCCAGGTAGCCGATCGCCGCGATCGGAATTCGGGCGACGAGCGCGGCCAGCACCGCGAATACGAAGAACCGCATGATGAAAAACGGAATGAAGCGAAACTCGGGAAACTCGTCGGGTGTGATTTCCTTCATCCCGATGTAATGGTTGAGGATGTTCACCTCGTCCAGCTCGCCGCCCACCGTGTTGGTGTAGATCGTGACGGTCAGACCGTCCGGGTACTGCGGGGCGTTCAGCGTGATGTTCCAGATGGGGAGGAAGATGCTCGGAAGGATCGCGAACGTCGCGACCACGATCAGCACGCGGCTCTTTGCCGAAAGCTCTCCCTGGAAGAACGCTGTCATTCGGTCCATGTCCCCATCCTGTGTCGTCACGGCGCGGCCGTCGAGGGCGGAGGCCCGCCCTCGACGGATACTCGCAGGTCGCCGGTTCCCTCAGCTCGCGGGCTTCACCAAAAGGTAACCGGTCATCTCCAGGTGCAGAGCCGAGCAGAACTCGGTGCAGTAGAAGGGGAACACGCCCGGCGTATCCGCCGTGAAGCGGATGGTCTGCGTCTCACCGGGCTCGATGCTCACGTTGACGTTGTGCTTCGCGATGCCGAGCCCGTGCGTGGCGTCGTGCGCCTGCTCGATGTTCGTCACGTGCAGCACGACTTCGTCGCCCTCGTTCACCCGGATGTACTCCGGCACGAAGTGGCTGCGCATCGCTGTCATGTAGACGTTCACGGTATTCCCGTCACGCTCGATCCGCTCCTCGCCGGAGACCGGAGCGCCTTCCTTCAGCGCCATGTCGTGCGGCGAGAAGGGCACGCCGGGATACACCTCGAACGGCGAGAGCTTGTCAGACTTGATCATCTGCGCGTAGTGGGGCTCGCCGATGCCGATCGGCATGTCGTACAGCAGCTGCATGGACGGCGCGCCCACGTCGATGAGCTGGAAGTTCTGCGGAAGCAGGGGCCCCACGGGCTGGAAGCGGTCGATGGCCCACTTGTTCATGGCCACGAGGTACTTGCCATCCGGCGACTTCGTGTCGCCCTCGGCCGCCGCCAGGTGACCCACATTGTAGTGAACGTCGATCTTCTCCAGCAGCTCGGGCGGATCCAGCCGCCACTTGGCCACCGCGCTCTCCAGGAAGATGCTCGTGTACGCGTTCCCCTCGTTGTCGAACTGCGTGTGGAGCGGCCCCAGGCCGAGCTCGAGCTGGTATTCGACCACGTCGTCGAAGGGCAGGATCGGCACGCCGAAGGTATCTGTCTCGTGCCCGCCAGCCGCGATCGAAGCCTGGATCTGATCCCAGGAGTAGACCGTACCGTGCGGGTCCAGCTTGCCGGAGACGACCATCCGCGTGCCGTCCGGCGTGACGTCGACGCCGTGCGGGCTCTTGGGCTCGGGCGTCAGGAAGAGCAGCCCCTCCTCGACGGCCACGTCCAGCGGAATCACGCGGATACCCCTAGCTTCGCGTGTCTTTCCGGGCTGTTCCGCCACCTCGGCGGCCTTCTGCCAGTCGATGATGTGCATGTAATCCATGTCGTTGGCGGACGCACCGCCCTCGAACGGGGGATTGCCGTCCTCGATGCCCCCGGTGGCCATCTCCGAGTTGAACGAGTTGAGGAAGGCCCAGCCGAAAGAAGGACCCTTGCCCGCGTCCGACAGGTCGTGCCAGTACGGCGGGAGCTCCATGGAGAAGCTCGCGTCGGTGTCTATCCGACCGGCCTCGCGGTCGAACTTCCAGAACGTCACCAACCCGCGGTACACCTCCTCGTACTGGTCCACATCCGCGTAGTCGGTCCACAGGGGAATAGAGTACTGGGCGGCCTCGATCACGTATTCGGTATTCGGCGTGACGAACGTACCACCGTGATTCGTGCCCATATTGGGATCGGGGACGATCTGTTTCGTCTCGAAGTCGCGCAGATCGATGACCGCTATGCGGGGATTCGCTTTGTCGTTGATGAACAGAAACTCGCCGTCGTAATCGCCGTCGGTCTCCGAGAGTGCCGGGTGATGGGTGTCACCCCAGAGGATCTCGTTGCCTGCCATCCGGCCTTCGTCGAGCACCTGGTGGGTCTCTTCCGCGCCGAAGCCGTACCCCTGCCAGGGCTCCGGTGTGAAGACCGCGATCACCTTCAGCAGCCTCATCGATGGGACGCCGATCGCCAGGACCTGGCCGGAGTGCCCGCCGGAAGCGAACAGGACGTACTCATCGAAGGTCCCCGTCGGCTGATACGTCTTCACGGCAGCCAGCACGTCCATCTCGCTCAAACCGCGTTCCTGGGCTACCGAGGCGACGTCGGCGCTGGCGCCGCCCCCTCCGCCCTGGCCACAGGAGGCCAGGACCAGGCCGGATAGAAACCCGATACACGTGAGTGTGAGGAGCCAGCGGGTAGAACGTTTCCTTAGCATTGGCCTCATCCTCCTGTCGGAGTAAGCGGAACCGCGCCCGGTGACGTTGGACGCGAATCGTCTGAATCCACGATCGTGGTCCTGGAGTCGATGACGTCCCCCAGGGTGGTGTTCGCAAAGAAATCCTCGATTGCGCGCCTGGCGAGTTTCCAGTGATGGTGCGCCGGGCAGGGATCCTCGTCGCTGCACACGTCACGGCCGAGAAGGCAGCGAGCCCGTCCTTCCTGGGGAGTGAACGCAGCCAGGAGATCTGCCAGCGTAACGGACGAAGGGTGGCGCGACAGGTGGAATCCGCCCCTCCTGCCGCGCTCCGAGACCACGACTCCGTGGCGGCTCAGCTGGTGCAGCACTTTGGAAAGATAGTTGGAAGGCACGTTGGCAACTTCGGCCAGGTCGCTGGACCGTACGGGGCCGTCCTCATATCGCCAGGCGAGATGGATAGCTGCGCGCAACGCATATTCTTCCGTCTTCGAGATCACGAGGGGACCGCCAGAGCATTCAACATTATATCATCATATTAATATCCTGTTTAATTCCGGGCAAGAATCTCTCGGTTTGGGAAGACGGGTTGTCGACATGCGAAGCCCGCTCGGATATCCTACGCTGCAACCGACCCACCGAGAATGAGGCCACTAATGAAGACCGTATCCCGTCTCCTCCTATCATTTCTGGCAGGATCGTCCGTCGCCCTGCTCGCCGCATGCGCCGGGCCGCCCGCCGGCGAGGCCCCTGAGACGGGCGCAGATCCGGCGGATGCTCTTGAAGATGACCTGTGGGCGGAGCTCAACGAGATCGCCATCGTCGAGGAGATGGTGATGCTGCCCATGCGGGACGGAGTCCGACTCGCCACCCACATCTACCGTCCGAAGACGTCCGACGGCAGTCCCGCGCCTACGATCTTCGTGAAGACGCCCTACAACATGAACCTGTGGGGCGACGGCGAGATGAACACGCGCCGACTGCGAAGACCGCTCGAGGCGGTGCGACGTGGCTACGCCTACGTGAACCAGAACGAACGCGGGAAATTTTTCTCCGAGGGCGAGTGGGACATCCTCGGTCCCCCCAAGACGGATGGGTATGACGCGCTCACCTGGATCTCGGAGCAGCCCTGGTCGAACGGCAAGGTTGGAACCTACGGGTGCTCCTCGACGGCCGAGTGGCAAATGGGCCTCGCCTCGCTGGATCACCCGGCCCACGCGGCCATGGTCCCGCAGGGATTCGGAGCCGGAGTCGGACGCATAGGGGACTGGTACGAGCAGGGCAATTGGTACCGGGGCGGCGCCGAGCAGATGCTCTTCTTCTCCTGGCTTTACGGGGTCCAGAACACGCAACGACCCCAGTTCGACCCGGATTTGGACGCGGACGATCGCGCCCGGGTGGCCCGCTACTTCGACCTCGCGCCCGAGTTGCCGCGCGTGAACTGGCCGGAGGCCATCTGGCACCTCCCCCTGGAGGACCTGATGCGGAGCGTGAACGGGCCCGAGGGCGTCTACGCGGACCCGGCGCCGGTGGCTACGGGCGGACGCATGATCCAGCGCACGCCCAACGACCCGGCCTGGTATCGGGGTGGCCTGTACCACGACGACGAGCCATTCGGGGTCCCGAGTTTCTGGTTCATGTCCTGGTACGACGTCTCGGTCGGACCGAACCTGGCCCTGTTCAACCACGTGCGTCAGAAAGGGCTGGATGCGGAGACGCGGGACAACCAGTTCGCCATGGTGGCCCCGGTCACGCACTGTGCGTACACGCGGGCCGACGAGACCACGGTGGTGGGCGAGCGGGACGTGGGAGACGCCCGCTGGGATTACAGCGAGCTGGTCTATCGCTGGTTCGACCACTGGCTCAAGGGCGAACAGAACGGGATTACCGACTCCCTGCCCCGGGTCCGTTACTACACCATGGGCTCGAACGAGTGGAACACCTCCGCCTCCTGGCCGCCCGAGGGCGCGGAGATACTGACCCTGTACCTGAGCTCCGAGGGTAGCGCAAACACGCTGAACGGAGATGGAGTCCTGACCGGCGAAACTCCCCCGTCGGGGCAGACGTCAGACAGCTTCATTTACGACCCGATGGATCCGGTGCTCTCGCACGGCGGCAACGTGTGCTGCACCGGCGGAGCGATCCAGGCGGGCTCGTTCGACCAGCGCGAGGTCGAGGCGAGCCGCGAGGACGTCCTCGTGTATACGACGGCGCCGTTCGAGGACGGGCTCGAGGTGAGCGGGACGATCGGCATCACCCTCTACGTGTCGTCCGACGCGCGCGACACCGACTTCACGGTGAAGCTGCTCGACGTGTACCCGGACGGAACGGCATACAACCTGGATGAGACCATCCAGCGGGTCCGGTACCGGGATGGGTACGACCGGCAGGTGTTCATGGAGCCGGGCCAGGTGTACGAGGTCGAGGTGAGCCCCATGTCCACGTCCAACTACTTCGCGCCCGGCCACAGCCTCAGGATCGAGGTCTCGAGCTCCAACTTCCCGCGCTTCACCCGCAACCTGACTGAACACGGGCGGGAACAACTACGACGAGAAGGAAGGCGTGGTGGCGAACAACCAGGTGCATCACTCGGCGGAGTATCCGTCACGGATCGAGATCCCGGTCATGGCGCGATGAGGCACCGTTCGCCGGACTACGCGCTCCTCGTCGGCCTCGCGGCGCTGGCGCTGGGCGCCTGCTCACCTGAGCCGGCGGCGCCGGAGTTTCCTCCGACGCCGGACCCATACGCCACGCGGCTGGAAGCGCCGCCGCGACTCGTAGGCATCGGCGACCTTCACGGTGATCTGTCCGCCGCCCGGGCAGCGCTCCGGCTGGCCGGCGCGATCGACTCGCTCGACCACTGGATCGGTGAGAACCTGGTCGTGGTCCAGACGGGAGACATCCTGGACCGGGGAGACGAGGAAGAGGCCATCTTTCGGTGGCTGGCGGACCTGGATGACCAGGCTGAAGCGGCGGGCGGGGCGATCCACGTTCTCAACGGCAATCACGAACTGATGAACGCGTACCTCGACTACCGCTACGTCACTGACGGCGGTTGGGCTGACTTCGAGGACGGGACCGAAGTGGTCGCCGTCGACTCGTTCCTCGCCACGCTCGAGCCGCACCAGCGAGCCCGGGCACAGACGCTACGCCCGGGAGGCGAGTTCGCGCGTTTCCTGGCCGAACACAACACGTTCCTGATCGTGGGAAAGACGCTCTTCACCCACGGAGGAGTCCTGCCCGAGCACGTGGACTTCGGGCTGGAATGGATGAACGAGAGAATCCGCGCCTGGCTTCGCGGCGAAGAGCCACAGCCCGAGTGGATCCGCGGCGACCTGAGTCCGGTGTGGAACCGCCTCTACTCGGATGCCCCCAACCAGGCGGCGTGCGACACGCTGACCATGGTCCTCGAGGGCCTGGACGTGGAACGAATGGTGGTCGGCCACACCGTTCAGGAGGCCGGCATCACGGCCTACTGCGGTGGACGGGTGTGGTGCATCGACGTGGGCATGGCGGAGCACTACGGAGGCCGGCCCGAGGTCCTGGAGATCCGGGGAGACGTCGTGCGAGGTTTGCGCTAGCGAAGCCCTACGCCGGCGTCTCGGCCGCGACAAGCTCGTACGTTTCGGCGTCCTGGCTCGAGAAGCAGCAGAATATGATGCGCTCCGGAACGGCGCACGCATCCAGATACGCAGCGACAGTGTGGATGGCTATGCGGGTTGCCTGCTCCATCGGGAATCGATACAAGCCCGTCGAGATCGCCGGGAAGGCGATGCTCTGCGCCTCGACCTCCCGGGCCAGGTCGAGCGCCCGCGCGTAACACGAGGCGAGCAGGTCGCCCTCGCCGTGCTGGCCGCCGTGCCACACGGGACCGACCGCGTGGGCCACGTACTTCGCCGGCAGCCGGTAGCCTCGCGTCAGCTTCACTTCGCCCGTCGTCGCGCCACCGAGCGTGCGGCATTGCTCCAGGAGCTCAGGACCCGCCGCGCGGTGGATGGCTCCATCCACGCCACCACCTCCGAGCAGCGACGAATTCGCCGCGTTGACGATCACGTCGACGTCCAACGTAGTGATATCCGCCGTTACGATCTCTATCCGGCCGCCATACCACACGCTCATCGGACGATCACTCGTTCGTCCCGTTTGTCACCTCCGTCACCCCTTCCTCCAGCTGCCTCCGATATTCATCACCGTCGAAGTGACCTCTGGACTCTGCAATCAGGCCGTCGGCCCCGATGAGCCACTCTTCGAATCCGCTGATGCGAACCCGGTTGCCTGTTCCCCCCGGCCCGGTGTTGGTGCCCACGAGCGTCCACTCGTACACGGCCCCGCCGTCACGAACGAGCAGCTCGTCCATGATCACTTGCATATCGGGAAAGGCCGTCATGAATCCCTGGGCCACCTCGGTAATCGCGGCGCGGCCGACGGCCGGAGCGCCGTCGTTGACCTTCAGCGATCCGGCTGGAGAGAAGAAGGCCGCCACGCTGGCGGGGTCCTGGCTGCACCATGCTGCGGTGTACTGCTTCGCGAACTCGCGGAGCCGGTGCTCAGAGAGGTCGTGGACGTCTTCCGCCCCATTCGTTGAATCGATGGTCTCCATCCCGCACGGTGGGCAGCCCTTGTCGAATACCACTCTCCAGCGCCCGTCAGCCTCGAGACGCCAGACGGAATTGAAAGTACCGATGCGGTTTCCGTCCGGATCCCGCACCGGGCCGCTGCTG
>JBDGXI010000094.1:0-8813 GCA_039584685.1 Gemmatimonadota bacterium
GCAGACTCCGTGCCAGCCCTAAACGGCCTTTTTGTGGCGATTTCGGCGGGATGGGCTGCCGGCCTGACCGCTCCCTGCCTCCGGCTTCTGCCAGCGTGGCGGACGGCTGCCACAAGGGCGCACATGAAACCTCCCCGATCCGCCGGACGTAGTGAGAGACGAATAGGATCAACCACCGCTCGATCGTGCCGGAACAGCCGGATGCGTCGACCGGTGCGGAAAGCGAATCGGGGGAAGCAAGATGATACGGGCCATCGTCACTCTGTTGGTACTGGGCTTCGTCGGGATGGTGGTGCTCAGCCTGCTCTTCGGGCTGCTGGTGCCTCTGCTGGCGATCGCGCTCAAGGTGGGACTCGTTCTGCTGATCGGGTACTTCATCCTGCGGATCGTAAGCCCCGAAAAGGCCGAGAAGGTCCGCTCAAAGCTGCGGCGCGTGAAGTAGCGCGCGTGCAGCCGCGAGGTGAACGGCCGCTCCTTCCAGGTGCCTCGCCAGCTCGTCGATCCTCGCCGCCGTGGACTCCAGGTCTCCGGCGCGGAGCGCCAGACGAACAGCCGGCATCGGCAGCGTAGCGTATCCGTTGTCGGGGTCCGAGGCGAACAGCAGCTGACGGCTCCAGGCGTCGCCCGGGAGCCCGGCCTCGTTGGTGAGCGATTGGCCGGCAGCCCTCAAGTGCTCGTTGACCCGGCGTGTCGTCTCCGGCGTCAACGGCCCTCCTCGCAGAGCGGCGTCGAGCGCGCTGGCGCAATCACCCGCCGCCTCCCGTATCGTCTCGATCGACGTGCGCAGACCAGCCATGGCCACCCGCACCGATCGGGCGATGGGAGAATCCTCCATCGCCTCCAGCGCGGCGTCTCCGACCGCGTGCTCCGTCGCGGTGGCCGCCTCCAGAGCGGTCCTCACCTCGCTTTCGAGATGCGTCGCGCGCTCGTCGACCACATCGGCCAGTTCCGCGTAGTCGAACGGCAGGATCTCGGCGTTCGCCAGGCGGGAGACCACGACGGCCGCGACGCGGGCGGTGGCGGCGTGGTACAGGTAGCCGGGATCGCCGAACTCCTGCATCCACCGGGGTGTGTCGTACATCGAATGATAGACGCCGCCGCGTCCACCGAATCCGAAGCCGATCGCCGGGATGCCCAGGTGCTGGTAGAAGCCTTTGTGATCCGACCCGCCACCGAGGTCTCCGACCGGGAGAGGTTCGGCAGCGGCCTCAGCGTCCAGGCTCTCGACCACGCGTGCATGCCACGCCTCGTATACGGTGCCGCCCCGAACCGGGTCTGCCACACGCTGCGCGGCTGCGCGAGCCAGCGCCTTGAGCTCCGGCGAGGCCGCCGCGCTGAATGCGGAACCCGACACGGGGGCGTCCTGGTTCACGTAGGCCACGACAGAGGCTCGCAGCCTGTCCGCGTGGGCCTCCACCCACTCGATCGATCCAACGATGCCCCACTCCTCGGCATCCCACGTCACGAACACCACCGTGCGCCGCGGCCGCATGCCGAGCTCCGCCGCCGCTCCGAACGCTCGGGCGACCTCTACCACGCTCGCGGTGCCGCTCACGTTGTCGATCGCTCCCGGACCCCATGCGTCGCGATGCGCGCCAATCACTACCCACTCGTCCGGCCACTCGGATCCTTCGATGACCGCGATCGTGTTGTAGGCCGAGTGATACGCCGCCTCTCCCGACTCGTTGCGGACCGCCACGCGTACCCGCGCGGGACCGGGACCGAAACGGTACGTGAGGTCCAGCCCGCCCTGCCACGACTCCGGCGCCGGTAGGCCTCCGAGCGACTGTAGAAGCTCCTCCGCCACCCCGTATCCGACGGGGACTACCGGAATGCGCGCGACCCCCGTCATCTGGTCTTCCGACACGCGCGCGGCCCCCGGAAGCGATGGACCATGCGGCGTGGAGGGGTCGCCGGTGGAGTTCAGAACACTGCCGCGCTGCACCCCCCGCGATGGTCGCATCGGCCCCTCGGGGTACACGTCTCCACGCACGAACCCGTCGTTCGCCGGGTCCGAGTACAGCAGCAGGCCGAGGGCGCCCCTCAACCCGGCTTCGCGGGCCTTGATCCCCCGGAACGACCTCCCGTACCTGGCGAGCACGATGTTCCCGCGGACTGAGACGCCCGCCGAATCCAGGGTGCGGTAGTCGGCCGGCAGGCCGTAGCCGGCGAACACGATCTCACCTTCGGCGACGCCGGACCCGGAGTAGGCGTTGAACACGGGGACCACGAAGCGGCCCGTAGCGGAATCCGCCTCGAGCGGAGGCTCCACGATCTCGATCGGCGCCGTATCCGGCCACGTGCGCTCGAGCGAAACCTCCAGCGGATGCGGCATGTAGATCACGAGCGAGTCGTAGCCGGCATCGATTCCGGCGGCCGTGTGCCACGCGATCACCGAGTCGCGCGTGGCCACCTGGCCCGGGGTGCCGGCCACGTGGGACCGCGCCCCGAGCGTCCGAGCCCACCGGCCGACCGAGTCGGGTCCGATTTCGGCCACAAGAGTTCGCTCGAACTCGGCCTGCACGGCGGCGGACTCCGGTGAGAAGCCGGTGATCGCGCTCGTGTCCTGCGCCAGCGCCGGCGGCGCGGAGATCATCACCGACGCCACCACCAGCCCCGTCACACGCGCTGCCGGGTCTCGGGCTGCCAGAGGCCTCACGGCGTCACGTCCGCCTGCTCGAGGTGCCGATCTGCGCAGATGAGCCCGTGAAGGGTGAGGTAGGGATCGACCTTGTGGACCGTCCGACAGTGCGGTGCGATCACCTCGGCCAGACCGCCTGTAGCAACGACGAGCGGATCATCCGGGGCCCACTCCTCCAGGATGCGTCGCACGATGCCGTCGATCCCATCGACGATCGAGTAGAACACGCCCGACTCGAGGCAGGTCACGGTGCGCCGCCCGATGACCGTCTCCGGCAGCCGGATCTCGACCAGAGGCAGTTTGGACGTGAACTGGTGCATGCGATCGATCCCGGCTCGGGGCCCGGGTGCGATCACGCCGCCCAGGAACACTCCCTCTGCCGTGATGCAGTCGAACGTGGTCGCGGTGCCGAGGTCCACCACGACGGTGTCGCGACCATACAGACAACGGGTCCCCAGCGTGTTGACGATACGGTCGGCGCCGACGGACGCCGGCTCGTCCACATCGAGCGTGACCGGCAGCGGAGTAGACGCGTCGATGCGGCGGCTCGGAATATCCAGCGCGGCGAACGCCTCGTCCCATGATCTATCGGTGGCCGGAACGACCGAGGCGATCACGGCCCGTTCGATCGACCCGGGACGCTCGAGCTCCGCCGTCAGCAGCCCCCGGAGCAGCAGCGCCATTTCGTCTCCGGTGGGATGTCGCTGTGTGCTGATGCGCCAGCTCCTGCTCACTTCCTCGCCCGCATACAGGCCGAGCAGCGTCTCGGTGTTGCCCACATCCACAGCCAGAATCATCTCGGTCTCCTCGCCTTCGCGATTTCTGCTCACGTCCACGGGTCTACCACCGCGTCGGTCACCCGGCGGAGAGCTCCCCGGTCCGGGCGGAACAGAAGGGCGCCGTCCGGCGCGATTCCCACGCACGTGCCCGGTTGACAGTCTTCGCTGCCCGGCAGCGCGAGGCGGGCCCTTCGGTCTCTCAGCCAATCGTACCGATCCACCAGGGCCAGAAGTTCGCCGTCGAGTGCCGCGGGTGCCTCCGGGAGCCACGTCTCGATCCCGGCAACCGCGCAGTCCGCCACCTCGAGTAATGAGACCGATCCGCCGATCACGGATTCGATCGCAGTGGACCTTCCCGACAGCTCGGCGGGAGCCCCTGCGTCCAGCGGTCGCACGTTGATGCCCACACCCAGTACCAGGCTGCGCGGCCCCTTCTCCGACGAAAGCGCCTCCGCGAGGACGCCACCCATCTTGAGCCCCCCCGCGACCAGGTCGTTGGGCCACTTCAGCCCGGGCGAGAGGCCGCGGAAACTCCGGTCCAGCCTCTCCACGACCCCGAGCCCCGCCAGGATGGAGATCATCGCGGGGTGCGACAGATCCGCCGGTCTGAGAATCAGGCTGAGGTACAGCCCGGCGTCCCTCGGCGAATACCAGGCGTGACCCGCCCGACCCCTGCCGGCCGTCTGCTCCCGGCACAGCACGACCGTGCCGGAAGGCGCTCCACCGTCGGCCAGCTCACGCGCCACCTCGTTCGTGGAGTCGAGCTTTCCGTACAGGTGGACCGATTCGCGGTCCCACCGGGTCCGCAGGGCCTCGAGCGATTCCCCGCCCCATTCGGTCGTCTTCCGCCTGCTCATCCGTTCGTCACCAGAAGAGAGAGGTCCAGGGCCCCGGCCGAGTGCGTCAGGGCGCCCACCGATATGTAGTCCACTCCGGTGCGGGCTACTTCTCCCACCGTGTCCAGCGTCACACCTCCCGAAGCCTCGACCTGGGGATGCGGGAGCGGTCCGCTCCTCACGATCGCCACGGCCTCCTCGAGCTCGGCAACGCTCATGTTGTCCAGCATTACCCGGTCCGGGCCATACCGAAGAGCCTCGCTCAGCTCGGTCTCGGTCGTGACCTCGACCTCGACCTCGAGTCCCTCGGCGCGAGCTCGTGGCAACGCTGCTTCGATCGCCGCGCTCAGGCCACCCGCCGCACGTGCGTGGTTCTCCTTGATGAGGACCATGTCGTACAGGCCGGTCCGGTGGTTCATGCCGCCGCCCGTCGCCACCGCATACTTCTCCAGCGTCCGCCAGCCGGGCGTCGTCTTGCGCGTGTCCGCGACCCGGCACGCCGTGTCCGCGGTCGCGGCCACGTATCGGGCGGTCAGGGTCGCGATGCCCGACAGGCGAGCGAGAAAGTTGAGGGCCGTCCTCTCGGCCGCCAGGATCGATCGCAGCGGCCCGGAGATCCTCATCACCGTGTCGCCGGGCGCCACGAGCCTCCCGTCCGTCACATCCACTGTCACCTCGAGCGAGCTGCCTACGGCGTCGAATACCCGCGCCGCGACGAACGCCCCGCACACGACCCCCGGTTCCTTCGCGACGATCCGGGCCTCCCCCTCCTCATCCGCCGGCACCGTCCACTGCCCGGTTCGGTCCGCATCTCCGATGTCCTCTTCGAGCGCCATCCGAATCAGCGGCTCCGCAGCCTCCACTTCGGGGCGCAAAGGCATGAGATCAGGCATCGAAGCGTCCCCCAGACCGCCGGCCGGCCCGCTCATCGCAGACCCGGCACGAACGCGGCGGCGACCAGGTAGGCCGAGCCCACGGCCCAGCAGTACCACGCGAACCGGTGGAACACTCCCGCCTCGAGCATCCGGACGAACAGGCGGATGGCCGCCACTCCCGCGACCAGCGCCGCCGCGAAGCCCGCCCCGAGCACGACGGTGTCCGGTCCCCCGCGCCCCGCATCGGACAGCTGCAGGAGACCGGCTCCGAGGATCGCCGGAACCGACATGAGAAACGAGAACTCTGCCGCGGCCACCGGCTGGACGCCGCGCCAGGTGCCCATCGCCACGGTGGCACCGGACCGGCTGATGCCCGGCAGGATCGCCGCGGCCTGCGCGATCCCGATCCACGTGGCCTGGCGCGCCGAGGGCACCGAGTCCTGCGCCTTCGAGGCGGTCAGGCGCACCGAGTATACGATGAGGCCGGTGACGATCAGCAGAACGGCGGCGAAGACCGGACGGCCGAAGGCGGACTCGAACCAATCCCGCGCCAGCACGCCGGCGAGTCCGGCGGGCACGGACGCGAGAAACAGCAACCCGATGTACACCCAGGAGGCCCGATCCCCGCGCAGCGCGCCGGCGGCCAGCGAGCCGACGCGCCTCCGGTAGACCCAGAGCACGGCGCACAGCGTCGCCAGATGTACCGTCACCTCGAACGTCACGCCCGGCAGATCGATCCCGAGCAGCGCCTGTCCGAGGACCAGGTGGCCGCTGCTGGACACCGGTAGAAACTCGGTCAGGCCCTGCACGATTCCCAGGACGAAAGCTTCGAGGACGCTCACTGCGGGCGCTCCAGGACCTCTTCGTAGTATCGCTCGTACATGGGCACCACGAGGCCGGCTGAGAACCGGTCCACGGCAGCGGCCCGGGCGGCCTGGCTGAACGCCTTCCAGAGTTCGCGGTCCTGGAGTAGCCCCACGCCGCTGGCCGCCATCTCCCCGACCGCCCCCACCGGGTACAGGAAGCCGGTCACACCGTCGTCCACCACCTCCGCGAGGCCGCTGCCCCCGCTTCCGACGACCGGGACTCCGCTCGCCAGAGCCTCGAGAGCCACGAGACCGAAAGACTCCTGCTCGGAGGGCAGGAGGAACAGGTCCGCACACGAGATGAGCTCGGCTACCGACTCCAGCTTGCCGAGAAACACCATGTCCTCGAGGACGCCGAGGCTGCTCGCCAGCTCCGTCGCCGCGGCCCGCTCCGGGCCATCCCCGATCAGGACGAGCCGGGATCTGACTTCACGGCGGATGCCCGCGAATATGCGGACCACATCGCCTACCCGCTTCACCTTGCGGAAGTTCGAGATGTGCATGACGATCTTCTCGCCGTGCGGAGCGAGCGCCCTCAGGTGACAGTCATCGCGACCGGGCCTGTAGATCTCCGGATCCACGAAGTTCGGCACCACCCGAATGTCGAGCTGGTCGCAGTCGAACGCCCGCAGTGTTTCATCCTTCAGGTACTGAGATACCGCTGTGATCCCGTCTGATTGCTCCACGGAGAAGCGGGTGATGGACCAGAACGATGGATCCTGACCGACCAGCGTGATATCGGTTCCGTGCAAGGTCGTCACCACGCGCAGGTCCTGGTTCTTCCTGGCGAGCATCTGCTTCGCGACCCAAGCCGCCTCGGCATGCGGTATGGCGTAGTGCGCGTGCATGATCTGCAAGTCGTGCTGGCGGGCCACTTCGTGCATCTGGACCGTGAGGGCGAGCGAGTACGGTGGATACTCGAACAACGGGTAGTGCGGGACTTCGACCTCGTGGAAAAACAGCCCCTCGTGAAACGATGTCAGGCGAAACGGCTGCGCGTACGTGATGAAGTGGATCTCGTGCCCGCGCGCCGCGAGCTCGATCCCGAGCTCCGTGGCCAGCGCACCCGAACCACCATACGTCGGATAACACGCGATCCCGATCCTCATGTTCCTCCCGGTTCCTTCGTGCAGTTCACAGCCCGCGCGGCGGTTCACTCCGATCCGCGAGCCGGCGCCAGTCCGCCGCGATCGTCTCGGCCAGTGCCCTGACATCCTCGAGCGCATTTACGCGGATCGCGTCGTCTCCCACCTGGTGCCGCAGCCAGGTTCGCTGGCGCCGAGCGTAACGCCACGTGTCCCGAACAATGGCCGCCACCGCCGCTTCGCGCGAGATCTCCCCCGAGGCGAGCCGCCACACTTCGCGATAGCCGATCGACGTCATGGCCGGCGAGCCCGGCCCGTGACCGCCGGCCGCGAGAGCCTCGACCTCGTCCAGCCAGCCCGCGTCCAGCTGGCGCCGCGTCCGCTCTTCGATTCGCTGCCGCAGGGTTTCGGCATCGATCTCCAGCACCCACGTTCGTGCCGGCATCGGCTCGGCCTCCGGCGGAGCGTGCCCCTGCCACCAGGTCAGGTTGCGTCCGGTCAGCAGCGCCAGCTCCAGCGCTCTGCCGCCACGCTGGCGGTCGACCACCGGTAGACGGGACCGAAGATCGGGATCGAGCCGGTCCGTCCACCGGCGGACTTCCGCGATCGGCTGCGAGGCCAGCCATGCTTCGAGAGACGACCGTCGCCCGGCGTCCAATTCGGGCTCCCTGAACACCGGTCGGGTGAGCGCTCGCATGAAGAATCCCGTCCCGCCGGCCACGATCGGCACCCGACCGCGCGACTCGATGTCCGAAACCCAACCCCGGCACATGCGGGCGAACCGTCCGGCTCCATAGCGCTCGCCCGGCTCCAGGAACGCGACCCCGTGGTGCGGGATGGAGAGTCGGTGCTCGGGACCTGGCGCCGCGGTTCCGATCTCGAGACCCCGGTAAGCCTGCCGGCTGTCCGCCGAGATGATCTCCCCATCCACCAGCCGCGCCACTTCCGTCGCCAGGCCCGTCTTACCCGTGGCCGTGGGACCGAGGATGACCAGGATTCGGGGCCGCAGGCTCACGATCGGCCGAAGCGCCGGGCCAGCTCCTCCATGGTGAGGCGGAGGATCGTGGGTCGCCCGTGCACGTCGTGTCCCGGCAGCTCGGTCGCGAACAGCCGGTCCACCAGCTCCTCCATCTCGACCCGCGACAGCGGCTGTCCGGCCTTGACCGCCGCCTTGCACGCCATGCTCTTCGCGATGCGCTCGTGCTGGTTCCGGGCCGAGTTCACGAGATCCGACCCGTGTGTCAGCTCGGAGACCATGTCTCGAAAACAGGCCTCCGCGTCGAAGTAAGGGTGCGGGTTGGGGGCGGAGTGGACGATCACCGTCCGGTCGCCGAATGCGTCCACCTCGAAACCCACGGCCCGCAGCAAGCCGCCGAGCTCCTCGACCGCGGCGAACTCGGCCGGCGAGAGCCTCAGGGTGAGAGGAAAGAGAAGCCGTTGCGATTCGGCGCCGCCCTCGCGGAATCGCTCCATGATCTCCTCGAACAGCACTCGCTCGTGCGCCGAATGCTGGTCCACTATCAACAGGCCGTCCCGTGTGGAGATCAGAATGTACGCGTCGTGAAGCTGCCAGGCGTGCGGTCGCACGGCCTGGTTCACCGCGCCCAGGGGTGAGCTTTCTCCGTCGCCGGCGAGGGACGGTTCAGCCTCCGGCGAATCGTCCGAACCGCGCGCCACGAAGAACGCAAGCTGTGGGGGCACCGAGTCCGCGCTTCCATCGGACTCCAGCCC
>JBDGXI010000267.1:0-2161 GCA_039584685.1 Gemmatimonadota bacterium
CATTGCTTTCCGACCTTCGATTTGTCACCGTGGTGGGGGTGAGATGCTGTCCGATTAGAATAAGAAAACACCACCGTGCAGGCAACCAAAGCGTTCCCTTGAAACCGCCATGGGCTGGCCATGACCGATAGACCCCATGACAGATAGACCCGATGACAGATAGCAGCGTGAGCGTCACGGTTCCGGCCCGGCTGCACCTGGGTTTCCTGGATCTGGACGGCGGCCTGGGCCGGCGTTTCGGCAGCCTGGGCATGGCCCTGGACGGACCCTCGACCCGGCTGATCCTGGGCCCCGGCCGGGGCCTGAGCGCGCGGGGTCCCGACGGCGAGCGGGCGGTCGAGCACCTGCGCCGGGTGACCCGGCACTTCGGGCTTGGGGCGGACCTGCACCTGGAAATCGTGGAGGCGATCCCGGCCCACGCCGGCCTGGGCTCCGGGACCCAGCTGGCCCTGGCCACGGGCGCCGCGGTGTGCCGCTATCACCGCCATGAGGCGCGCCCGCGGGAGCTGGCGCGGCTCTTGGACCGGGGTGCGCGCTCGGGCGTGGGGCTGGGCGCCTTCGAGCAGGGCGGGGTGCTGCTGGACGGCGGCAAGGGCGACGGCGGCAAGGGCGACGATGACGGGCCGCCGCCCATCGTCAGCCGCTTGGCCTTCCCGGCCCCCTGGCGGGTGCTGCTGATCCTGGACCGGCGGCGCGGCGGGGTCCATGGCAGCGACGAGACGGCCGCTTTCCAGAACCTGGCGGGCTTTCCCGGCGCGCGCGCCGGCCATCTCTGCCGCTTGGTGCTGATGCAGGCCTTGCCCGCCTTGGCCGAGCGCGATCTCGGCCGTTTCGGGGCCGCGGTCACGGAGATCCAGGAGACCATCGGCGACCACTTCGCGCCGGCCCAGGGCGGGCGCTATTCCAGTCCGGCGGTGGCCGAGGTGCTGACTTGGCTGGGACGTGAGGGCGTGGCCGGCCTGGGCCAGAGCTCCTGGGGCCCGACCGGTTTCGCCCTGATCGGCTCGGAGCAGGAGGCCCGGGACCTACGAGATGAGGCCCGGCGGTGCTGGCCCGAGGAGTCCGGCCTGTGGTTCCAAGTGCGCCGCGGCCGCAACGAGCCGGCCCGGGTCGAGACCGGGGTCCTGGCGGGCGCCGAGCTTCAATCATAAGGAAGGGGGGGAGGACTCGAAGCCCATGGATCGGCCCCACATCCTGCATATCTTGAGCCCGCTCAAGCATGTCAGCCCCTTCGACGTCAACATGGCGCTGGACGCCGGCTTTGCCGCGGTGGTGCCCTACACCCAGGTGGAGCTGGGCGACGTCCAGGGCCTGGTGCAGGACGCGATCTTCTCGCGCGGCCCCAAGGGCGTGCGGCGGACCGGCGTGTTCATCGGCGGGCGCAACGCGGGTCTGGCCCTGGACATGCTGGAGGCCGCCCGCAACGCCATGTTCCCGCCGTTCCAGCTGTCGCTCTTCGCCGATCCCTCGGGCGCCTTCACCACCGCCGCGGCCATGGTGGCCAAGGTCGAGAAGGCGCTCAAGAAGACCACCCAAGCAGGCTTGTCGGGCCGCGCGGTGGCGGTCTTCGGGGCCACCGGCGTGGTCGGCACCGCCGCCGGCATCATCGCCGGCCAGGAAGGCGCCCGGGTGACCCTGGTCGGCTACGACGGCGCGGCCCGGGTCAAGACGGCCTCGCAGGACGCCAAGGCCCGCTTCGACGTGGACCTGGCCTATGGGGACGGCTCCAGCGACGCCCTCAAGGGCGGGATCGCGCGCGCTGCCGAGGTGATCCTCTGCGCCGGGCGCGCGGGCGTTCAGGTGCTGTCCTGGGACCATCTAGCGGGCGCGGAGCGGCTCTTGGTGGCGGCCGACATCAACGCCGTGCCGCCGCCGGGCATCCAGGGGGTCGAGGTGCAGGCCGATGGCACGCCCTTGGCCGATGGCACGCCCTTGGCCGGCACCCCCGGGGTCGGGATCGGTGCCCTGGCGGTGGGCGGGCTCAAGTACCAGGTGGAGTCCGAGCTGTTCCGGCGGATGATCGAGTCCGACAGGCCCCTGGCCCTGGACTTCCGCGACGCCTTCCAAGCCGCGCGGGCCCTCCTTGGCTGAGCCCCCCAAGGTCCTGATCGCGGCGCTGTCCGGACGGGCGCTGGCCGCCGCGGCCCGACGAGCGGGCTGG
>JBDGXI010000095.1:0-8781 GCA_039584685.1 Gemmatimonadota bacterium
CCGGCGATGATCGAGATCGTCCCGGTCGGCGCCACCGTCGTGAGGTTGCAGTTCCTCAGGCGCCGCATCGGACGGACGCGGGATCCGCGCTCGTCGCGGGCGGCCTTGTCGTCCGATCCCCAGATCGACTGCTCCCACTGCGGGAAGACACCTCTCTCCTCGGCCAGCCGCTCCGACTCGACCTTCGACTCCTCGTCGATGAAGCGCATGAGCTCTTTGCCGAGCTCGATCGAGCGAGGCGAGCCGTATGGCTCACCGAGCTTCACCAGCATGTCGGCCCAGCCCATGATCCCGAGGCCGATACGCCTGATGTTCTTCGACAGGTCGTCGATCGCCGGAAGGGGGTACTGGTTGGCGTCGATCACGTTGTCGAGGAAATGCGTGGCTCTGTGCACGGCGATGCGAAGGCCGTCCCAGTCGATGCGCCCCTCCTCGACGAAGGCTCCGACGTTCACCGATCCGAGGTTGCACACGTCGTAGGGCAGCAGGGGCTGCTCGCCGCACGGGTTGGTGGCCTCGTACGAGCCCATGTGGGGTACCGGGTTGTAGCGGTTCGCCTCGTCGATGAAGAACACGCCCGGCTCGCCGTTCCGCCACGCCCCGTACACGATCTTGTCGAACACCTCGCGCGCGTCGAGCTGGCCCACCGGATCGCCGCTGCGCGGGTTCTTGAGATCGTAATCCTCGCCCCGCTCCACCGCGGTCATGAATTCCTCGGTGATGGCCACCGAGATGTTGAAGTTGGTGATCTTGTTCTTGTCTTCCTTGCAGTCGATGAAGCCCAGGATATCCGGGTGGTCGACCCGCAAAATCCCCATGTTGGCGCCGCGCCGCGTGCCACCCTGCTTCACCGCCTCCGTGGAGGCGTCGTACACTTCCATGAAGCTCACCGGGCCGCTGGCCACTCCCATCGACGACTTCACCACGTCGCCCGCCGGGCGCAGACGACTGAAACCGAATCCCGTGCCGCCGCCCGACTGGTGGATGAGGGCCATGTCGCGGAGCGTCTCGTAGATTCCGTTGAGCGAATCCGGCACCGGAAGGACGAAGCAGGCACTCAGCTGACCGAGGGGCCGGCCGGCGTTCATCAGGGTGGGGCTGTTCGGCTCGAACTCGCCGAACGCCATCATCTGGTAGAACTCGCGGGCCGTTTCCATCACGTGTCCCGGAGAGGCGCCGTACTGCGCGTCCACCGAAGCGATGACCCGGGCCACTCGCCAGAACATGTCGGTTGGCGACTCGATCAGCTCGAGGTCCTCGTTCTTCTTCAGGTACCGCTTGGCCAGGACCGTGCGTGCGTTCTCGGTCAGCCGGGGCTCGGAAAGGCCGCTAGGCGCGGACTCCAGATCCAGCGGCTGGCCTTCAATCTCGTTACCGGCACGGAGCGCGGTGTCCGGTTGGTGCATCGGGGCGCCTCTTGTTTCCTGTCGGGTCTGGGACTTCTGTTTCGCTCATATATCTTTACCCCGGCCCGGACGGCCGGGTCTTCTTTCACGTCACTTCGTCCCGTTCGCCGCCCGAGTGGTGGGGCGACGATTCCCCCGAGGGTGACGAGCACCCCAATGACACCACACCCTATGATGTTGAGTCGTATTTCGCGGACCGGGCGGGACAGGCTCGGTCTATTCCTCGAACGGCGAAGTGCCGTTCGCACACCCAATATGTTGGGGTGAACAAAGAATAGAAACCCTATATGTGGTGGTCAAGGCCTGTTTTTGTAACAGCGCTCGTGCTTCAGACGGATGGCTGACTTTTGCGGCTTTCCGAGACGCTCGTCAGATGGCCAGCGGTCACTCCAGCGGCCACACCGACCGGCCGCCCTTCACCACCCGGGCGATCTCCCTGAGGTTGACCGCATCGGCCAGTGGATCGGCTCTGAGAATGGCAAAATCCGCGAGTTTCCCTGGCTCGATCGTGCCGAGATCCTCGCCTCTTCCCATGGCCCGCGCGGCGTCGCGAGTAGACGAGATCAGCACTTCCTCCGGGGTCATCCCGGCTTCCTGGAACACCTCGGCTTCGTAGTGGATGGAAGGGCCGTGAAGCGTGCCGGGGTTCCCCGCGTCCGTACCCATCGCGACCGTGACCCCGGCCTCCAGCGCCTTCTGCAGATTCTGGATCCCGAGGGCGCGGTTCGTCTCCACGAACTCCCCGTACCGGATCAGCATCTCGCCCGGCGGCTTCCACTCGGTCGGGATCTCGGAGTCGAGGAGATTGCGCGTGCCCTCGTCGGCGCACCGGGCGGGGTACGGAAGTCCGTCCGTGCCGGCCTGGGCAAACGCGTTCCTGTACCCCTCCGTTACCGTGATCGTGGGCGTGTAGATGATCCCGGCGTCGCTGGCCAGGGATAGGAATTCGTCATCCACGTCTACGTCGAACACTCCGTGGAGCAGGACGCTCGCTCCAGCGCGGATCGCATCCTTCGCCTCCCACAACCCCGTGGCGTGGACGACGAGTGGCAGCGCGCGGGCTGTCGCCTCCGCTGCCGCCAGTCGGACGAGGTCCTGCGTCCGAGCCGTGTCCGCCAGCTGTGGCGGCACGATGTACCACACCTTGATCGCTGAGGCCCCGAGCTCCGCGTTGGACCGCACCGCTTCCCGCACGGCCGCCGAGTCGGCCATATGGACGAACTGGTCTTCCTCCGGCAGGTTCAGCCCGAAGTCGATCGTCGACAGGAGCGGGCCCGTCGCTGCTACACGCACGAAGCGCGGGTCCGTTTCAGCTCGGTCCTGTAGCCCGACGGTCCACGAGTACCCTCCGACGTCGAACACGCTCGTGACACCGCTGCACAGGTACGCCTCGGAGAACAACTCGGGCGACTCGGCCAGGCGGGCGGATACTTCCTCGTACGGATGATACCGCCTCAGGTCGAGCGCGTCGGGGCGGCCGTCAAACCACCCGCTCTGGCTGAAATGGACGTGCGCGTCGATGAGGCCCGGGACGATCCACATGCCGTCCAGGCTCTCGTCCATGTCCGCCTCGGGCAGCTCGAACTCGCCGGCGGGGCCGACGGCTTCGATGCGATCGCCCCGGACGACGATCACCGCACCCTCGATCGGCTCGCCCCCCGTTCCGTCCACCACGGTAGCCCCACGGAATACGCGGACGATTTCGTCGGCAGGCTTGGGCGCATCGGAAGACGGCGCGCAGGCGGCGAACAGCGAGGCCGCGATGAGTGAGCTACGGACTCTCGGTGTGCTTCTATTCATCCAGTGTCCCCTGGGTTGTTCGGCGCGATCCAGCGACCGGCCCGTTGTCCTTCCTTCAGCTCGCGGCAGTGCTCCACAGCGCCGCGCGCGGTCCCGAAATAGCCCGTCACCGACTCGATCCCGCCGCCGCCAGGAAGTCGCGAATGCCCTCGAACACTCCCCGGGCATAAAGAGCCTGGAATTCGGGGTCCCTCAGGGCCGCCTCGTGATCGGGCATCATCATGAAGGCCCCTTCCGTCAGGATCGACGGCATCCAGGCCATCCGGCACACGGCCAGGTTGCCCCAGTACACTCCGAGGTCGCGAAGCCGCATCGTGCGCAGCATTCCGTCCTGCACAGTCCCGGCCAGGGCCCGCGAATGCGGATGGTAGAAATAGGTGCTCGTACCCTCCCGCCCGAAGGGCCGCACTCCATCGGGCAGGGCGTTGTTGTGGATCGAGATGTACAACTCGCCCCCGGCCTCGATCGCCGCGGCCGTGCGTTCGTACAGACCCATCGGCAACGTATCGCGGCGGACCAGGATCGCGTCGGCACCCGCATCGGCGAGCATGCGCTCCAGGACCAGCGCGATGGCCAGGTTGGCGTGCCCCTCGTAGTACCCGGTCGGCCCGGTCGCCCCGGCCCCCGGGTGCCCCGGGTCGATCACGATCTTCCGACCCGCGAGCGGGTTGGAAAGATCGATGGGCGGCCGGCGCCGAATCTCGAGCACCATCTCCGCACGGCCGCCGCCCAGCGGCTCGAAGGTGGTGCGGAATCCCCACACAGGCTCGGCGAGCGTCACGGTGAGCCGGTACCGGTCTCCGGGCAGTTGCGCCCAGCTGACGTCCTGAACGACGCGACTCGCGGCGCCCAGCGCGACGCGGTCCGTGTGACCGGTCGCCCCGAACAGAGTGAGCTCCACCGTCCGGTCGTCCGGTTCCTCCACCTGCAGGGGAAGCGCAGCGGAGAGCGGTACCCGGAGCTCGATCCGGTCGGCCCACACCTGGAACCTCAGATCACCGATCCGGCTGCGCGGAGGAGCCGCGTTGGGAGCCGCCGACCTCGTGTCTTCCTCGTTCACCCACGCACCGAGTCCCGGTGCCAGGCGAAGCCGGAGGCGGTCGTCCAGCTTGCCATCCACTTCCGCCCGGGTCCCCGCGGGAAACCGCCACCTGAATGGCCCGGAGGGCGACGGCCGACCGACCACGACGCCGCTCGTGCCGTTGATCGAGTCGGGGAGCTCGTACAGCTCGACGAGCGGCAGATCCCCCTCATCGAGCAGGCGAAGCGGGTATTCGGCCGGGTGGCGTGCGTGAGTGGTTCCGTCGGACAAGACGAAAGTCACCGCGAGGGGAACGGTATCACCCAGCCAGTCGCACGCGTCAGCCGTGCAGGCGGTTCCGTGAAGCTCGGCCGCCTTCAGACGCACCACGTACCAGCCCGAGACGGGGCTCTCGTCCATCTGCAGCCATCCCGACCGCGTCTCCAGCCAACCCTGCATTCCTGTAGAACCCCTGAACGACAGGGTCAGCGGCTCGTCCGGGAGGGCCCAGCGCTCGCCCGGAACGATCACCGAGGCCGAGTCGATCCACGGCATTCCCGGCTCGCCCTCGAAGGGCACGGGCGGGAGAAGAACGGGGTGACTCAGCGTGTCCACCTGGTCGCCCCGGCGCGCCACGAGCTGATAGTACGCCGTGTCCCCCTTCGTCGCGCGCGGCACCGGGAGCCAGCCGATGAACGCTCCGTTGGGCTCCACCTCGACGAACGCTCCGTCGATGATCAGGGTCGCATCTCCCGTACGCACCGTGCCGAAGATGAAGTTCGTGTCCGAGACCGCGAGGCGCTGCAGAGAGTCCGGGTATTCGACTCTCAGGTCCAGGGGTCCCGTAACAGGCGGAATCGGCGGCAGCGTGCTTTCCAGTACGCCAGGCGGCGCAGCGCTCGGTTGGCCACTCGTGCCGGCGCACCCGGCGCCAACCAATGCCAGCGCGGCGCAGGCGGCCAGGGGGATCCCGGTCCGATGGCTGGGAAGGCAGACTCTCATAGTCGTATCGATGCGATCGTGAACGCGCTCAAGGTCCAGACGGTGCGGCCGCGGCGAGTACCTGTCGTTTGCCCATGAACCTGAGACCGGCGAGGCCGGCCAGCAGGAGCAGAGTCGATCCGAGGGCCAATTCCGGCTCGGCCAGCATGGCTCCCCCGACCGCGAACATGCCTCCGAACAGGGCCGCCGTAGCCGCTACGGTCCGGGCTATGTCGTACCGCAGCAACGTAACCGGTTCCAGGCCGGTCCGCGCCCGCACGGCCCGCCACCCCGATCCGCCGGGCCTCACCCTCCGGTAAAAGGCATCCAGAGTCTGGTCGGACTCGGGTTTCGTCAGGTACATGACAGGGATCCAGACGACGGCCGTGCCGAAGGCCGTCACGGCCAGGCGGAGCCCGAATCCCATGCCGCCCCATAACGGCAGGTACGTGGCCAGCGCGATGCCGAACCCCGCGAGCATCGAAGCGAGCTCGGCGGACGCGTTCACGCGCCACCAGAACCAGCGCAAAATCAGGACGGCTCCGGGACCGGTTCCGATCGCGATCATGAAACGAAACACGGTACCGATGTCGCTGGCCACGAAGGCCGCGGCGGCGGCGATCGCCACGATCCCCACGGAGGCCAGCCGGCCGAGAGTCACCAGCCGTTTCTGGCTCGCCTCGGGGTTCACGAATCGGGCGTACAGATCGTTCACCAGGTAGCTGGCGCCCCAGTTGATCTGCGTCGAGACCGTGGACATGAACGCCGCCACGAACGAGGCCACCACGAGGCCGAGCGCCCCGGCCGGCAGGTATTCGAGCATGAGCAGGGGATAGCCCATCTCCGGATCTTCCAGATTCGGGAAGACCACGATGGCCACCAGGGCCACCAGGATCCATGGCCACGCGCGCACCACGTAGTGCAGCACGTTGAACAGCCAGGCCGCCTTCTCGGCATCCTCCTCGGTCCGGGCGGCCGACATCCGCTGCACGAACTCCCCTCCACCATCCGACCGGCGCCACGCCCACCACTGGATGCCGAGGTAGGCCAGGAACGTGCCCATCGGAAGGTCCGGCGATCCGGGCCGCGGGACCATGCGCAGGGCGTCCGAGCGGCCGATCTCCGCGAGCTGCCGCTTGAGCTCCATCACCCCGCCCACGTCGGCTATTGCGAACCCGGCGACCAGCAGCGCCCCGATCATCGCCAGAGTGAACTGGAAGAAGTCGGTAGCGACCACGCCCCACAGCCCGGCCAGGCCGGCATATACGAGGACGAACACGGACAGCGCAGCCACGATCCACAATTTCTCGTCGCCCGGCAGGGAGGCCCCCAGACCGCCGAACAGCCCCAGGGCCTCGATGACTTTCCGCATGGCGAGCATCACATAGCCGATGGCGATGCAGTTGATCGGCACGGCAAACAGGAACGCGCGCGTTGCTCGGAGAACGGCGGCGGGGCGGCCGCCGTACCGGATTTCCGTCATCTCCGCGTCGGTTACGACTTCGGCGCGGCGCCACAGGCGGGCGAAGATGTAGATCAGCAGCAGGTGCGAGAGGGCGAATGCCCACCACTCCCAGTTGCCGGCGATTCCACGGCGCGCCACCACCCCGGTCACGTAGAGCGGCGTATCGACGCTGAACGTGGTGGCGGCCATCGACGTGCCGGCGAGCCACCACGGCAGGGCCCGACCGCCGACGAAGAAGTCCACCAGGCTGCCGCTCGCCCTACGCGAAAGCCACAGGCCGACCGCCAGGGTGCCGGCCAGGTAGATGCCGACGATCGCCCAATCAAGCGGAGCCATCAGGCCTCCGGCTCAATCGTCGCTCTCCCGCGCCGCCGCCTTGCGAGCCAGTTCGTCCAGTCGCGATGCCGCTGCCACTTCCATCGCCGGTTCGGTGGCCCACGCGCACAGGCCCGGGTGACCCAGCTCCTCGAGCAGACGCGGGTGCCCGAACAGGATGGGATAGGCGCCGCCCGCCTCCAGGATCCCCTCGAGCGCGGCGCGGGCGGTGATCGTAAGGGCCGCCGTTCCCTTCCAGGCCTGGGGGGTCGAGACGATCAGCAGGACGAGAGGGGCGTCGGCGCCCGTTCCCGGCGGACCGGGAGGCAGCACGTCCCACCCGGCGACGCGCAGGGTCTCGCGGAACGCTTCACCGAACGGCGCGCGCCGAGGCTCCTCACGATCGTCCCAGATGGTGGCCACCCGGACGGGCTTTCCCCGCGTCAGCCCGCCGGGGAGCGCTCCCCCAACGGTCGTCACACAGGCGATCGAAAGGTCCGATCCGGCTCGGGCCAGATCGTCGGGCAGTCCCGTACCGGATGGCCGGGAAGGCGCAAACCGCTCCAGCGTCCGGGCGCCCCGCTCCATCGATTCGGCAAGCCGCGTCGCCAGCGCTTCCGACCGGTCCGTCTGCCGTTCCACGGTCGCGATCGCCCCGGCGAGGTCCGGCGGGTAGAGCAGCAGGTCGCAGCCCGCGGCTAGAGCCGCGACCTCCGGATCGATCCCCCCGGCCTGCTCGCGGACGCCGCTCATGTTGAGGGCGTCTGTGAGTACGAGACCCTGGAATCCCAGCTCGCCCCGCAGCAGGTCCACGAGGATCGCACGATCCAGGGTGGCGGGAGAACCACTGCCTAGGGCCGGGTAGGCCACGTGCGCGGACATCACGCAGGCCACCTTGCCGGTCACGGCCCGGAAAGGCGCCAGGTCCGCATCCAGAGCGTCGCGCGAGGCGTCCACCACGGGAAGCTCGGCGTGCGAGTCGGCTGTCGTGCGGCCGTGCCCCGGAAAGTGCTTCGCGCAGGCCGCCACGCCCTCGGCCTGACAGGCTTCGATCCACGCGCGGCCGAGATCCGCCGCGCGAGCGGAGTCCGCCCCGAAGCTGCGGGTCCCGACGATCGGGTTCCGCGCCTCGACATCCAGGTCCAGTACCGGTGCGAGCGCCAGATTGAGGCCGAGCTCCCGCGCCTCCAGGGCCGTGCAGCGGGCCGCGACCCGCGTGGCTTCCACTGCCTTCGGATGGCCCGCCAGGGCCGCCGGGGGCGGAAAGGTGGTGAGGCCGCGCAGATGCTGGCCCGCGCCCCGCTCCAGATCCGCCGCCAGCCACAGGGGTTTGTCCGCAGCCGCCAGGATCTCGGCCGCGAGGAGGCCCGCGTCATCCGCCTCGGCCCCGAAGAAGATGAATCCGCCCACGTCCAGCCGCAGGGCGACCTCGATCCGCCGCCGGAGGTCGTCCAGCGGCTCGAAATCGAATCTCAGGGCTTCCAGAAACAGGCGGCCGGCACTCAAGCGGGCACTCGCTTGCCGAGGATGCGCGGGCCCTCTGACCCGGTGGCCCAACCGAGGTCCAGCGGAATGCCGAGAAGGTGCTGGCGGGCGAACAGGGAGAACGCGGCCGCCTCCCGTGCGTCGCCGTCCCACCCCAGGTCATCGACGTGGCGCACGGGAATCGGGCTCACGTGCTCCGCGATTCGGCTTACCAGTGCGGGGTTCCGGCCGCCTCCTCCACACAGGTATACGGCCTCGATGTCGAACGGGACCCAGGAGAGCGCCCGCTGCACGGCTACAGCCATGAC
>JBDGXI010000096.1:0-8777 GCA_039584685.1 Gemmatimonadota bacterium
CCGGTTACGAGCAAGCCCCCATCTCCGAAGCCCCCGAGGTTCTTGGTCGGATAGAACGAGAACGCTCCGGCGTCACCGGCGCTTCCCGTCTGCCGGTCGGCATACCTCGAGCCCGGTGCGAAACGGGCCCCGAACGACTGCGCGCTGTCCTCGATCACGACCAGGCCGTGTCGGGCCGCGATATCCGATATCGCATCCATGTCCGCCGGTCGGCCGAACAGGTGGACCGGCATCAGAGCGCGGGTGCGCGGCGAGATCGCGTCCTCGACGCGCTGGGGATCGATGTTGAAGGAGTCGAGATCGACGTCCGCGAACACTTCCCTCGCCCCCACGATCCCGATGGACTCGGGAGACGCGAAGAACGTGAAGGGCGAGGTGATGACTTCATCGCCCGGCTCCATTCCCAGAGCCCGAAGGCCTATCACTAGCGCATCCGTGCCCGAGTTGAGCCCCACGGCGTGCTCGACTCCGAGATAGGCCGCGGCCTCCGCTTCGAACCCGGCGACCTCCGGCCCGCCGACGAAGTAGCCCGAACGCAGCACGCGCCCGGCCACCTCCGACACCTCATCCCAGATGGCCTCGATCTCGGGCTCCAGGTCGAGAGCCGGGATCGGCATGTCCTGCTGAATGTCAGACACCGTAGAACTCGCGGTACCACTCCACGAACCGGTCCAGCCCCTGCTCGATCGGCGTTTGCGGCCGAAAGCCCGTGTCGCGCGCCAGGCAATCGATGTCGGCTGCCGTGGCCGGCACGTCCCCCGGCTGCATGGGCAGCATGTTGAGCTCTGCCTTCCTCCCCAGTACGTCCTCCAGGACCTCGATGAACCGGAGGAGCTCGACCGATTCGTTGTTGCCGATATTGTAAACCCGGAATGGAGCATAGCTGGTGGCCGGGTCCGGAGCCTTCCCGCTCCACTCCGGATCGGCGGCCGCCACTCGGTCCGAGACCCGGAGCACGCCTTCGGCGATGTCATCGATGTAAGTGAAGTCCCGCCGCATGCGCCCGTCGTTGTAGACGTCGATCGGACGGCCCGCCAGGATGGCCTCGGTGAACTTGAAGTACGCCATGTCCGGCCGGCCCCATGGACCGTACACCGTGAAGAAACGGAGTCCCGTCGTCGGGAGGCCGTACAGGTGGCTGTATGAATGCGCCATCAGCTCGTTGGCCTTCTTGGTCGCCGCATACAGGCTCACCGGGTGATCGACGTTGTGCGTGACCGAGTAGGGCAGCACCTCGTTGGCGCCGTAGACGGAGCTCGTGGAGGCATACGCCAGATGCTCGACCTGCTGGCCGCGGCACCCCTCGAGGATATTGAGGAATCCCACCAGGTTGCTCTGGCCGTAGGCGTGCGGATTCTCGATCGAGTAGCGCACGCCAGCCTGCGCCGCCAGATGAATCACCCGATCGAACTCGTAGCGTCCGAACAGGCTCTCCATCTTCTCGCGGTCCGCCAGGTCCAGCCGCTCGAACGTCCAGCCTTCGAACGGTTCGAGCCGCGCAAGCCGCGCCCGCTTGAGGGCAGGGTCGTAGTAGTCGTTCAGGTTGTCGAGCCCGACTACCCGGTCGCCCCGCTCGAGGAGCATTCGCGCCACGTGGTAGCCGATGAAACCGGCGGCTCCGGTGACCAGTGTATGACTCATGAATCGCTCACGCTTTCAGTTTCTCCGCTATGGGCGCACGTTCCGCAGGCCCACCCGGCACGATGCGAAGCTGCGCGCGGCGCCAGGGGAATCGCAAGAGTCTCGCCGCACGAAGCGGGCCACCGGAAGCCGGACTGTGCAAGCGGACGGGGATTGAGTATTCTGGGTTCCTGATCGGGTCTCCCGGGATGCGAAGTGGGGAAGGAAGTCTATGAATCTGCTGGTGCTGGTGCTCATCGGAGGCGGTTTCATCGGGGCGGCGGTGGCCTACCTGCAGCACTACTTCGCCCGTCACGATCCGGCCGCCGGTGGAGCCCTCTCGGTCGGTGCGTGGTTTGCCGGAAGCGCCATCCTCATAGTCTGGCTCCTCATCGACCCCTCCGGCATCCTGGCACCCAGTCTGGCCCTGTCCGCGGCGCTGGCCTATCTGCTGACGCAGGAGTTGTGTGCGCGACGGGCGGAATCACTCGAGCTTCCCGACCTCGCCCCCGAACCGTCCGATAGCGTGCCCGTGAGCTCCGGCAACCCGCACGGAACCACGCCGGCGTAAAGGCTTCCTCAGCTCGAGATCAGCTTTGCGCGGCGAAAGCGACGGACGCCGAGGCGGAGCAGGAAGACGTCTACCACCAGCAGTAGCGTCACTACGCCCAGGATTCCCTCCAACGCGCTGACTCCAGAAGCCCACCGCATCAGGGACACTTGTGTCGTGGTGGGAAGGGCGCGCCACAGGGCTCCGAGGCCGAACGATCCTCCGAAGATCAGGACGAACAGGGGCAGCATCATGGCCTGGTGCGCGGCCCGCACGGTTTCGGAGCGCAGCGAGATGAACGTCCCGATGCCGGATATCAGAAGGGCCGAGGCGTAGGATCCGGCTATGGTGCCGACCCAGACCGAGGACGGGTAGACGAACCACCGGTCTGCAGCCGCCGAGGCCCCCGTTCCATCGCCAGCCACGTTGAGAGCCACGAGCGATGCCAGGAGAATGAGCTGCGTGACAGCCCACGCGTACGTGCATACGGCGATGATCTTGCCCAGGTAGATGGAAGAATCCGGCAGCCGGGTCGCCAGCAGCGTCTCGAGCGTCTTGCGCTCACGCTCTCCCGCGAACGTGTCGGCTATGTACGGCCCGGCGAGGAACAGCGGGATCATGAACACGAATACGGTGGGCACCGCCCCGCTTCGCCACGCATCGGACTGCGACAGGGGAAAGAACACCCCGAACAGGAAGACGAAGAAGAGCTCACGGAACAGTCCCTTGCGCCCGGAGCCGCCGCCCACGATCTCGCGCAGCTCCTTCCGGGCCACGGTAAGGATGTCCTTCACGGGATCGACTCCTCGGCTTCGCCTTCTTCCACCAGCTTGAGGAAGATCTCCTCCAGGCTCTCGCGGGTGGTCTCGACCGACGCGACCTCGGCCCCGGATTCCACGAGGAGTCGAACCGCCGACGACGCGTCCGTTCCCGGTTCGAGATCGAGCAGGATCCGGCTGCCGTCACCCGGGACCTCGAGACTCCGAGCCGGCCCTGCCGACTCCGGCCTCGCCGATTCGAACTTCGCCGCCTTTACCGCGGGAAGCCCGGCGATGAGCTCCGCCAGCTCGGTCGTGAGCCCTGTTCCGCTGATAGCCACGCTTCGTGTCCGACCCCCGTGGACCTCCTGCGGGCTACCTTCCGCCAGCAGTCTGCCGCGCCGGATCACGGCCACCCGGTCGCACACCTTCTCGGCTTCCAGGAGATTGTGCGTCGTGAGGAAGACGGTCACCCCCTCGTCCCGGGCCTGGGTGACCAGCCAGCGGCGAAGCGCCACGGCGCTCGGGGTGTCGAGACCGGAAGTAGGCTCGTCGAGGAAGAGGAGCTTGGGACGGCTGAGGAAGGCGCGGGCGAGAGCCAGCTTCTGACGCATCCCCTTCGAGAAGTCCGCGACCCGGCCATCTCTCCGATCCCACAGGTCCATGGCCGTGAGCAGGCCCCGGATGCGCTCCTCCCGGTCCCTGTCCGCGAGCCGGGCTATGCGCCCGAAATAGTCGAGGTTCTGCAGCGCCGTGAGGCGGGTATACAACCCGTCGGATTCGAGCAGAACGCCGGCCTGCTCGCGTATCGCCTCCGATTCGGTGCGGACGTCGTGACCCAGCACCCGAGCCTGGCCCGCCGACGGTTCGAGTAGACCCAGGAGGAGGCGGATCGTGGTCGTCTTTCCCGCGCCGTTCGGACCGAGAAATCCGTAAATCGTCCCGGCCGGCACGTCGATCGTGAGGTCCTCGACCGCCCGCACTGACCCGAAGTCGCGTGAGAGCCCCACGGTGCGAATCGCGATGCCGCCGTCGGCGCCGGTCACGCGGAGTCTCTCATTCGGCTAGCGGGGAACGGGACCAACGGCCGACCTGCCACGCGCGCGCAGACACACCCGCAATCGTCCCGAGGACCGCGGCCGCGGCCAGTCCCAGCGTGATCCCGGGCTCGAAGGGCGACGCGCTCGCCGCCAGCACGAACCCCCACGTGCCTACGTGCGAAGCCGAGAGCAGAAGTCCCAGGCGCCGGGGCCTCTCAATCGTGACCCAGCCGGCGGCCCAGCCGCCGATGGCTGCCGCGGCCGCGTAGCCGGCCAGGAGAAAGAGGATCACCGTGGGACGCCCGAGAAGCTCGGGCCCCAGCTCTCCGCCGTTGGCGGATCGCAGCAGCTTGAGAATGGCGTAGCCGATCGGGACCGCGGCGCCAATGGTCACCCACAGGCCCGTGAGCACGCTGATCGCGCAGCGAACGTAGGTTCGGCCGGCCAAGGCAGGCTCAGCCCTTCGCTCCGAGGAGGGCCAGGTCCGAGTCGACCATCATCTTGACCAGCTCCTCGAAGTCGACGACCGGCTCCCAGTCGAGCAGGCGTCTGGCCTTCGAGGCATCCGCACACAGATGCTCCACCTCGGCCGGCCGGTAGAGCGTCGGGTCCTCGAACACGTACTCTTCCCAATCGAGGCCGACGTGTGAAAACGCCATCTGCACCAGATCGCGCACCGAATGCATGACTCCGGTCCCGATGACGAAATCCTCCGGCTGGTCGTGCTGGAGCATGCGCCACATCGCATCCACGTAGTCGCCCGCGTATCCCCAATCCCGCTGCGCATCGAGGTTGCCGAGGTGAAGGATCTGCTGCTGTCCCAGCTTGATGCGGGCGACCGCGTCCGTGACCTTGCGCGACACGAACTCGAGACCCCGCCGTGGGCTCTCGTGGTTGAACAGGATCCCGCTCGCCGCGAACAGGTCGTAGCTCTCGCGGTAGTTCACCGTGATGAAATGGCCGTACACCTTGGCAACGCCGTACGGACTGCGCGGGTAGAACGGTGTCTCCTCGTCTTGCGGGCTGTGCCTCACCATCCCGAACATCTCGGACGACGAGGCCTGGTAGAACCTGATGTCCGGATTGACCGTGCGAACCGCCTCGAGCATGCGCGTTACGCCGAGAGCGGTGAACTCACCCGTAAGAAGCGGCTGATTCCACGACGTGGGGACGAACGACTGCGCCGCCAGGTTGTAGACCTCCCACGGCTCGACCTCTTCCAGCACCGTGATGATCGACAGCTGATCCAGGAGATCCATCTGGTGCAGCGTGACCCGGTCCCGGATGTGCGCGATGCGCTCGAACTTCTCCACGCTCGACCGACGCACCGTGCCGTGGACGTCGTATCCCTTGTCGAGCAAGAAGTCGGCGAGGTACGAGCCGTCCTGACCCGTGACGCCTGTGACGAGGGCGGTCTTCATGGTTCGTTGCCTCTGACGGTGTCTCTCTTTGGCATGGAGCCGGCCGACAGCCGTTCGCCGTCCGGCCACGATTCCGGGAGAGCGGCTGAGCGGCAAAGCTACCGGCCTCCGGTTGGGGGTACAAGGAAGACGAGCACCGCGACTTGACCGCTGCTTGACCCTCGTCGGGGAGACTGGGCTCGTGACCCGCCAGTCATTTCCCGTCACCGCTGGAGGTGTGCTATGAAGATGCTCGCATTCGGCATGTCACTCGTAATCGCATTCGCCGCAGGCGCATGTGATGACGACGGTCCACTGGCCCCCGAGAATCCGTCCTTCGACACCGGACGTGCCGGGCCATCGGCCCTGAGCGTGATGACCTGGAACATCTACGTGGGGGCGGATCTGACTCAGCTGCTCGCGGTCGGCAGCCTGGATGATCTTCCCTGTGCCGTATACTCGGTGTGGCAGGACGTAGTGGGCACTGACTTCCCGACTCGGGCCGTGGCGATTGCGGACCAGATCGAGGCTGCGAAGCCGCACGTGATGGGGCTGAACGAGGTGTCGACGTTTGACTTCGCCTTCGACGACACCAGAGACCTGGTGTTCCTGGACGTCCTGCTGGGCGAGCTCGACTCACGCGGCCTCCATTACGACGTCGCGGCGACTTCCACGACTTTCCAAACCCCGCAGCTGCCCATCGCTTCCGCGGAAGAGTGCCCGGCTGCGCCTGTCGACCTCCTGGCGTATACGGAGTACGACGTGATTCTCGTGCGGGACGGAATCGAGACAACGGGCTCGGACAACGGGACCTTTGCGGCGGTCCTGCCCCTCGAACTGCCGGACGGCCTAGTCCTCGAAAAGCCCAGCGGATGGGCCTACGTCGACATCCTGCACAAGGATCTGCCGTACAGGGTATTCACGACACATCTGGAACCGGCAGACACCGGACCCTGCACGACCTTCCCGCCGCTTCTAGGGCTGCATAACGCACAAGCAGGGGAGCTGATGGGCATTCTCGACGCTTCGCCGTACCCCACGTTGCTGACCGGTGACCTCAACTCGGATGCCTCGGGCTGCACGACACCGACGTATCCCAACCTCATCGACGACGGCTTCGTGGACGCGTGGAACCTGGGGCCGCCGCTCGGTGACGGTTTCACGTCTAACCAGGCCGACGATCTGCAGAACGAGACGTCGGAGCTGTTCCACCGGATCGACTTCATCCTGTACCGGGACGAGTTCACGGCGGGAGACGGTCCCTTCCGTGGCTCATCCCAAGCCGAGCGCGTTGGAGAGGACCCGGCGGACCGGATCGCGTCTACGGCCACGGGGCCTACCGTGATGCTGTGGCCGTCCGATCACGCGGGGGTGGTGGCTGACCTGAGGATCGCGCCGGGGTGGGAGCACGTGGAGTAGGCGCGGACGGAAGAAGGCAGAAGGTGCGCCTCGGAGAGCGCCCGGCTTCGGTCGGGCGCCCTCCTTTCGACGGTGGGGAGGACGACGAGGCGGCGACTTGACCGCCGCTTGACCGCGTAGAGACAGGGTGTGGGCAATCCATCGATCCTCGTGATCGACCGAAGCCAGAGTCACCCTGGAGGGAAGCAGGCCACCGTGCGGAGTCCCGAGAATAGAGTACACTATGTAAAGGACCCGCAGTCGTCCTGGCGAGCCTGCAGCATCCCTCCTGCCGTGACCCGCCCGTACTGCCTCGTCACCGCTGGAGGTGTGTCATGAAGAGGCTCCTGATTGTCCTGCCGATGGTCGCTGTGCTCCTGCTTGGCGGGTGCGGCGACGACGACCCCACGAGTCCCGAAGATCCGGTGCCACAGGAGTTCGTGGTCCTGAGCTGGAACCTGTATGTGGGCGCCGATCTGACCCAATTGCTGGCCATCGAGGACCCGGCGCAGATCGCGTGCGGCGTCGCCGCCGTCTACGATGACGTACTGGCCACACAGTTCGAGACGCGAGCCGTCGCGATTGCCGATCATATCGCGGAGCACGAACCGCACGTGATAGGGCTCAACGAAGTGTCGACCTTCGACTTCGCCGGGAACACGGTTCACGAGGACCTGGTCTTCCTCGATGTCCTGCTGGACGAGCTGGCCACTCGCGGGCTCGACTACCAGTCGCCGGAGGCGGCCCGCTCCACGAACTTCGAGATCTCACTACCCATTTCGTACGCGGGGGACTGCGCTCCGCAGGACCTGCTGTCGTACACGGAATACGACGTGCTCCTGGTGCAAGGCGACCTCGGGGTCGACAACGCCGACAACGGTAGATTCGCGCAGCCACTGCCCCTGCCGTTCGGGCTCGATCCGAAGTACAGCGGCTGGGCCTACGTGGACATCCAGCACGAGAGCTCACCGTACCGCGTGTTCACCACTCACCTCGAACCCGGCGACACCGGCCCGTGCGAGACCAACGATCCGGGACTGCTGTTCGTGCACACCGAGCAGGCCGCCGAACTGATGCAGATCGTGGACGCGTCGCCCTATCCGACCCTCCTGACGGGTGATCTCAACTCCGACGCCAGCGGCTGCACCACACCCACGTATCCGGCCCTGATCGAGGCGGGGTTCGTGGACGCCTGGCTGGCGGGCGGCGGTATCGGAAACGGCTTCACGGCAAACCAGGACAGCGACCTCAGGAACGAGGCATCGGCGCTGTTTCACCGGATCGATTTCGCTCTGTACCGGGACGAGTCCACCGTCCAGACCGGCGAGTTCCCGGGGTCGGTGGACGTGGATCTCGTGGGAGAGGATCCGGCGGACATGATCGAGACCAGCTTCGGGTACCTCGTGTGGCCATCGGACCACGCCGGGGTGGTGGCGGGACTGACGTTCGAGCCGGAAAGCTGACAACAGCCGCGGCGCTCGAGGTGCCCGCCCCACGCAAGAGCGCCCGGCTCCGGCCGGGCGCTTGACTTTTGCTTGTTCAGAGCGCGGCATACTCGAGGCGGAGATTAGCTCGAACCCGCAGACCGGGGAGGAGGACTCGATGAAGAAGCAGGCGCTCAAAGCCCGGCCTCGCAACGCCGCATGCTGGAGCCGTCGGGTCGCGTTGCTGGCCGTGTGCGCCTCCGCCGGCTGCGCCTCGGTGTCGGAAGGGCCGGCCCGGGTCGAACCCGGCGTCCAGGTCCGGGTGGAGGTGCCGGAACGGCCCCCGGGGCAGTTCAGGGGAGAGGTCGTGGCGATCGAGGCCGATACCCTGACTCTGCGCTACGTGGGATCGAGCGACATCGTGGACCCGATTCCCCTGGCGTACGTCACCCGTGTCGAGGTGCGGCGAGGGACCAAGGGAAACGCGGGCACGGGAGCTCTGGCGGGCGGCTTGTTGGGCATCGCACTCGGCGTGGTGGCCGTCGCTTCGGAAGACTCTTCCAGCGGCTGGTACGAAGGGGCTGGCT
>JBDGXI010000097.1:0-8720 GCA_039584685.1 Gemmatimonadota bacterium
CAAGGGACTGCCGACCGGCTACAGCAAGGACCTCCAGGAAGACAAGCGGACGCTGTTCGCGGCCGAAGAAGCCCTGTCCGAGACCCTGGCGGTGCTCGCCGGGACGATCGGTACGTTGGAGATCGATGGTGATCGTGCCGCCAGCGCCCTCACACCGGAGATGCTGACGGCCGACGTCGCCGAGTTGCTGGCCGCCGGTGGCCTACCGTTCCGCGCGGCTCATGAGGCGGTCGGGCAGCTCGTGCGCCACGCGGAAGCGGAAGGAAGGCCGGTGTCGGAGTACGTCGGGGAGAGCGCCGCAGCCGTTAACCCACACCTCTCCTCGATACGACCCGAATGGTGGGACTTGGAGGCAGGCCTGGAGCGGAGGTCTGTGTCCGGGGGCAGCGCCCCATCCGCGGTCCGCGATCAGCTCGAGGAAGCGCGGGCGCGCCTGGAAGGCTGAGGCTGTTCCAGAGGGGGGTAGGTCAAGCCGTCTCTCCGCCTGCGGTCACCCCGATCTCCGCCGGATCGATCCCTGCCATCCGCAGGATCTTCTCGGCCGTCTCGCCGATCAGGCTGTCGGGCGTGGAGGCGCCGGCCGTGAGACCGATCTCCAGCGGTCCGTCGGGCAGCCACCCATCGGTAGCCTCGACCTCCTGCGTTCCCGCGGGTTTGTAGGTGAGGACGCCGGTCTCCACGTCGATGCCAGCGGCCGACTCGATGTGGAACGTGGAGGTAGACCGGGCGCACAGGGCCGCCAGGTGATTCGTGTTGCTCGAGTTGAATCCGCCGACCACGATCATTACATCCGGCGGATCCTTCATCATGTCTGTGATGGCGTCCTGCCGATCCTGCGTGGCGGAGCAGATGGTATCGAAACTCCGAAACCGCCCGGGCACCCCATGGGGACCGTAGCGATCCGCAACGGCCTCACCCAGCCGGGCCGCGATTGCCAGCGATTCGGAGGCCAGCATGGTCGTCTGGTTGGCGACGCCGATCCGCTCCAGGTCGGTCTCCGGGTCGAAGCCCGCCGATGCCCGATCACGATCCATGAACGTCTTCCGAATGGCCGACTCATCGACCTCTCCCCGGATGAACCGGCACAGCAGGTCCGTCTCTTCCATGTCCCGCACGACGAGGTATCGGCCCCCCGGGTACTTCAGCACCTGTGAGCTCGTGGCGCGTGTTTCCTCGTGGAAGTGCTTTCCGTGGATGACGGAGGTGAACCCGTCGCGTGCATAGCTCTCCACCCGCTTCCACACGTGCAACACCGATCCGCACGTCGTGTCCACCAGGACGCACCCGATGGCCCGCAACTCCTCCAGGTCTCCAAGCTTGACTCCGAAGGCCGGGATAATCACGACATCGTCCGCCTGCACCGGCGAGAAGTCGAACCGCCCCTCGTCGTCGGGGAACAGGAATCGGACCCCTCGGTCACGAAGCTGCTGATTCACGTGCGGGTTGTGGATGATCTCGCCCACCAGGAAGATCCGCCGGTCCCCGAACTTCGTACACGTCTCGTACGCGTATTCCACTGCCCGGTCCACCCCGTAGCAGAACCCGAGACTGCGGGCCATCCGGAAGGTGAACCGCCCTACGGTCAGTCGGTAGTCGGCGGCCTTGATCGCGTTCACGATCTCGCTGCCGTACGCCTCGGCCAGGAGCGGCTTCACCTCGGCCTTGAGACCGAGCCCGCGTCGGAAGTAGTTGTCTCCGTTTGCTTTCATATGGCGCTATCGTAACCCGCTGCCCGCACGGTGTTCAACTTTCGGTCGCCGCATCGACCAGGAACGCTGCGCGGCGGTCCGCCAGGTCCACGCAGCTCGCGTCGGCGTCGGACCGTTCCGAGCGCGTCCACGCCCCGGGGCGGTGACCCAGAGATCGGGCCAGAAGGCGGGCCTTGTCGGCTTTTCCGGTCCAGGCGCGGCTTGTCACGGTGTCGTATTCCGCCTCCCGTATCTTCCGGCCGATCTCGGCGTACACGAGTGCGGCAGCCCGGATGGCCGGCCGACACCGCGCCGGGAGATCCTCGATCCCAGACCACGCGGCGGCGTATAGTTGGTCCGCGTCATCCAGCAGGTTCCGCACGGCACTTCGGATGCCGGCAGTTGGCGACGGAGAGGCCAGCCAGGATTCCGGGTCGACCCCCGCATCCAGCAGCAAGTCGACCGGCAGGTACAGCCGGCCCGTCCTCGCATCCTCGCCTACGTCGCGGGCGATGTTGGTGAGCTGCATAGCGACCCCGAGGCGACAGGCGGCCACCAGGGTATCAGGGTCGCGGCGATCCATCACGATCGTCATCATCGCCCCGACGGTGGAGCCGACCCGGACGCAGTAGTCGATAACGTCGGCTCGGGTCTCGTAGCGCCTGCCGCTGACGTCCCACTCGAATCCCTCGAGCATGGCCTCCGGGATATCGCGCGAGATCCGATTCCTGAACACGGCATCGCCGAATGCCCTCTCGACGGGTCCCTCGGGCCGGCCGACATACGTGCGCTCCAGGCCGACACGGACTGATTCCAGGTCCTCGACCGGCCGCTCCGTCCGATCGACGGCGTGGTCCGAGACGCGGCACCACGCGTACACGGCCCCGGCGTCCCCCCGCACTCGGGGCGGCAGGAGCAGGGATGCCGCGTAGAAGCTCTTCGAGCCTTCCCGCAGCAAGCGCTGGCAGGTTCGCCGGTCGTCCCGCCGCTTCGAGTCACGCATCGGGCGTCCCGCGATCGGTCACGAGCGCAGTGCCTCCGGGTCGGGTACGACGGTGTCCAGAACGCGCGCCGAAGACAGTACGCCCGGAACGCCGGCACCCGGGTGCGTTCCCGCTCCCACCAGGTACAGCCCCTCCACTTCCTCGCTCCGGTTGTGCGGCCGGAACCACGCGCTCTGGCTCAGGATGGGCTCGAAGCTGAACGCGGCCCCCCGGAACGACAGCAGCTCCTCGCGGAAGTCCAGAGGCGTCATCACGCGGGAGGTCGCGATCTCTTCGCCGAGGCCCGGCAGTACCGTGTCTGCCAGCTGCTTCTCGATCGCCTGTCGATACGGCTCAGCCTGCTCGCCCCAGTCCACGTCCCCCTCCAGGTTGGGGACGGGCGAGAGTACGTAGAAGCCGTCCATTCCCTCGGGCGCCAGACCTGGATCGGTAGCCGTCGGACGGTGCAGGTACAGGCTGAAATCCGGCGGCAGGCGGGCCCCGAAGATGTCGTCCAGGAGGCCTTTGTACCGCGGTCCGAGCAGGATCGAGTGGTGTGCCACGTCTGGATACTGGCGTTTCGTCCCGAAGTACCAGACGAACAGGCCCATCGAGTAGCGGGACCTCTCCAGCTTGCGGTCAGTCCACGTACGGCGGGCGGATTCGGGCACGAGGTGTCGGTACGTCCAGGCCGAGTCCGCGTTCGAGACGACGATATCGGCAGCTACGGTCTCCCCGTCCGCCAGGCGGACGCCGCGCGCCCGTCCGTCTTCGACGACGATCTCGGACACGTCCGCGTTCAGGCGCAATTCTCCCCCGAGCCGCGTGAGCAGGTCCAGCAATCCCTGCACGAGGGCCCCCGTCCCCCCGATCGGAAAGTGGACGCCCCACTGCCGCTCCAGGTACGCGATCAGCGTGTAGATGGATGTCGTCGCGAACGGGTTGCCGCCCACCAACAGAGGATGAAAGCTCAGCACCTGCCGCAGCTTGGGGTGCTTGATGAACTTCGCCACCAGCCGGTACACGGTCAGGTGGCTCTGGAGCTGGATCATATCCGGGACGATGCGCGCCATGTCCCAGACCGAGTCGAACGGAACGTGCCCCAGACGGGTGAATCCGGTGTCGAAGATCCGTTCGCTCATGGCCAGGAAGCGAGCGTAACCCTCCTCGTCTTCCGGCGAGAAGCGGCGGATCTCCTCTCGCATCAGTTCGGCGTCGCCCGAGTAGTCGAACACGTCTCCGTCGTCGAACCGGATGCGGTAGAACGGGTGCACGGACCTGAGATCGACATCGTCCCCGAGGCGGCGTCCGCACAGCTCCCACAGCTCCTCGAACAGGAACGGCGCCGTGATCACCGTCGGCCCCGCGTCGAACGTGAACCCGTCCTGTTGGAACACACGGGCCCGCCCGCCAGGCTGGTCCAGGCGCTCCAGGATCGTCACCCGGTAGCCCCGCACTCCCAGGCGCACGGCAGCGGCCAACCCGCCGAAGCCGGACCCTATTATGGCCGCGTGTGGCCTCCCGTCTTTGCTTTCGTTCAACATTTTCTCGCTTCGAGTTCGCCCCTTTTCACCACCTGCCTCGCGGGTACAATGTACGGGCGTCCGCGAACCGCCCGAAACCGATAGCCGGGGCAATGCGTTGCCACACTGCGCGCACGCGCGTAGCGTCGCCGCAACCCATACGGAAACCGGCGGCGGTGTCCCCGCGAGCCAGTCGACTCGGACGAACACCGGATCAGAGATGATGAAACGAGCCCGTGCGACCATCGCTGCAACGCTGTGCCTGGTCTCGGCGGCGGCCTTCCCGGCCGTGGGCGCGGCACAGGAGGCGTTCGGTCCGATCACTCCGGGCCTTTACGCCAGCCGACAGTACGTATCCAACCGCGCCCTGACTCGTCCGTCCAACCGGTACCTCCGGGTGCGTACCACGAGCGTATTGCTGCATTCCGTAAGAGCCTCCGCCGATAGCCTCCTCGTCGAGACACGCTATTGCGCCGTCGAGCAGGAGCCACTCGGCCGTGTTCGTACTTCGATCGGTCCTGCCTTCGTAGCCGCGATGCCCGTCCTGGAGTCCTCTCTCACCGCCGATCCTGGCGAGGAAAGCGCTGGAGCCGTCCGGATCGCCGACCAGGCCATAGTGCTGGGGGCGGACCTCGATGACCCGTTGAACGATCCGCTCCCCACCGACGACGACGATCCGCGGGTGGTCGATGGCGACGGCGATGGACACCCGGGGGTGACGGTGGAGGTGAAAGGCTTCGTGAGCGGGCAGGTCTACCTGGTGCAGCGACTCGTTCGGGGTCTGCGCGGTACGGTCGGTCCGGACGGCAGGATGACCGGAACCGTGACCGGGGATGGTGACCAGGTGGTGATCGGGGCGTCGAACGGAATCCTCAAGACGTTCACGCCGAAGTTCGAGCACAATCCGGACCCGAAGCGGAACACGTTCGTGTGGGTGCCGGTGCCGGAGGACTCGACCTGCGAAAGCGTCCTAGCCGGGCGCGATAGGCTGTTCGGGGAGGACTGACCGGGTATGGACGCGGATATTCTCATCGTGGGCGCCGGATGCGCCGGCCTCAGCCTGGCCGTGCACCTCCTCGAGGCCGGGGCCTCGGACCTGCAGATCCTCCTCGTAGACCGACGCGAGGTGCATGTGCGTGATCGGACATGGTGCTACTGGTCGGGCCTCGACCATCCGTTCCAGGCAGCCGTCCGCCAGTCCTGGCACCGTTGGCGGATCGTCACCTCCGAGCACGAGGTGGAACGAGGTTCCAGGTCAGTCGCCTATCGATGCGTCCCGGCCGACGCGTTCTACGACCTGGCCCTGGAGCGCATCGAGCGAAGCCCGAACGTCGAATTGCTTCGCGGCGTCTCGGTCGAGGTCTTCTCCGACATCGACGGCGGTGTGGCGGTCCTCACGGCAGACGGTCAGATCACGGCGCGGCAGGTGTTCGACAGTCGGCCTCGTCGCGACGCTCCGATACCGTCCGGCGAGATACACTGGCTTCAGCACTTCGTCGGGCTCGAGGTCGAGACCGAGCGGCCCGTCTTCGACCCTTCCGTCGCCACGCTGATGGACTTTCGGGTGATGGACGGCGACGATATCCGGTTCATGTATATCCTGCCGCTGGACGAGCGCACGGCGCTCGTGGAGGACACGTTCTTCGGCGGAGAGGTCCGGCCCGAGGGTGAGTACGTGGAGTCGATCGGGCGTTATCTCGGGGAAAGATACGGAGTGGATGGCTGGCGCGAGCTGCACCGGGAGAGCGGCGCCATCCCGATGAGCACCGTTCCACCAGATCGGCCGGTGAGCGACCGTGTCACGAACATCGGGGTGCGGGCGGGTCTTGCCCGTCCGGCGACCGGTTACGCGTTTCTCGCAATCCAGCGGCACTCGAGGCGCCTCGCCGTATTCGCGGTCCGCGCGGGCGTCGATCGCCCCATGCCCCGCGGTCGCCCGTACCCGCGGTCCGCGGAGTTTCTGGACCGCGTGTTCCTGTCCTACCTTGCACGCGAGCCCGCGGCGGCGCCCGACATGTTCCGACGCATGTTCGAGGGCGTGGCGCCCGAGCGCATGGCCCGCTTCATGTTCGACGGCGGATCGAGGTCGGACCGAGCGGCCGTCATGCGTTCTCTTCCGGCATCGCCGCTAGTGGGCCAGACATTGCGCAGCCTGGGACCGATCATGCGAGACACCATGCGGAGAGCCTGATGGCCAAGCTGAGGACGGTCGGACATCCGCTGTCGCCGCTTCCGGGAGAGCTCCCGCCCGAGCTGCGCGGCCCGGACTGGGTGCAGGCGAACCCACACCGCATCGAGAAGGAGCTGCGATCGGCCCTCGCCCTGCCGTCGGGCGGCTGGTACGCGCTCGACGCCAGCCGCTCGATCGGCGCGGGGCCTCGTTTGTTCTGGGTCGCAGGACGCGAGCTGGTAGCCTGGCGCGCCGGCGCTGAGCTCCGCGTCGCTCCCAACGCCTGCCCGCACATGGGAGCATCCCTTTCCGTAGGTCCGGTGCGGGACGGCCGGCTCGTGTGCCCGTGGCACGGTCTGGAACTCGGCGCCGAGAAGCATGGCGCCTGGTGCCCGCTGGTTGCTTACGACGACGGGGTTCTGTGCTGGGTCCGGCTCGAGGGCGCCGGGAGCGCGGCGTCCGGTGGCGACCCCCTCACCCCGAGACCGATCGTGTCGCCTCGGCCGACCGATTTCATTGATTCGGTCATGCGACTGGAAGCGGAGTGCGAGCCGCGCGACGTGATCGCCAATCGGCTGGACCCGTGGCACGGCGTCTACTACCACCCGCACACGTTCAAACGGCTGAAGGTTATCGGGATCGAAGACGGACGTCTGCTGCTACGCGTCGTGTACGGGATCACCGACCGGATGGGGATCGAGGTGGACGCGACGTTCCATTGCCCTGACCCGCGCACCATCACGATGACGATCGTCGGAGGCGAGGGAACCGGCTCGGTGGTGGAGACCCACGCCACTCCGCTCCGGCCCGGCCGCACCGCGATTATCGAGGCCACGCTCGCCACTTCCGATCGCCGGGGTTTCAAGCGCGCACTGCGGGCGGCCTGGATGATCCGGCCGTTCATGCTCAGATCTCAGCGCAAGCTGTGGGTGGAGGACGCGGCTTACGCGGAACGGCGGTTCGCCCTGCGCACCGGACGGGTTCCGGCGGCAGGCCGCGCCTTGTCAGCCTCGGCGGGTGAAGCGGCGGACGAGGGGACCGACGGAAGGGACTGACCAGATCGGCTCCGGCTGCACGTCCCACTGGCCAAGCAGATGGTTCGAGGCGAGGAAGCCGGACGCGGCCGCCCGCTCCATGAGGGCCGTGGGGAACGGCAGCCGCACATAGTCGCCGGCCAGTGCCAGGTCGTGCTGCGGCGTGGTGACACCCGGTCGCCGTGCGTGGCCTCCGGGGGGGAAAGCGGGACAATCGCGGTCCACCCGGAAGACCTCGTGTACGGCCTTCGCGGGCCGCGTTTCCGGATACAGGTCGTGCAATCCATCGAGCATGCCCGCCTTCAGCTCCGCCTCTCCGGTTTCATCGGGCACCGCGTAGGCGTGAAGCTCCACGACCGACCCGCCGCTCGATTCCGCCCACCGGCGGCTTTCTTCTTCGAACGTCTCGTACACGGAGATGTTGTCGAGGTACGGGTACCCGGCGGTTCCGGCGAACGGTGCACGGGCCGAGCTCACCGGGCGGTCCAGCCACATGCGCCACACGGCGAACGGGAGGGTGAGACCGAGATCCGCCACGTTCCGCCTCCACTCCGGATCACCGAGCGCCGGTGAGGCGCCGACGATCGCCTGCAGACCGGGCACCGCGACGGCCAGTACCAGCAGGTCCGCCGAAACCGTGTCCGGTGCCGCTCCGGCCGCGCCCGCGCACTCCGCCGTCCACCCGGCCGCTTCCCCGATCCGATCATCCGCCCCGTTCGCGCGAGCGATGGATGTCACCTCGGTGCCGAGCCGGAACCGTGCCCCCAGCCCCTCGAGATACGCACGGAACGGAGCCCACAGCGACGCCTCGAACTCGTCGTTCAGCACGTCGAACACCAGGCCCTCGGGGTTCGCCATGAAGTAGAAGTGAAACATCATCAGGAGGTCGGCGGCCGACATTTCCTCTTCGGGATTGAAGAAGGAGTGGGAGAACACGTCGAACATCATGCGCCGCGCAGCGGGCGGGAAGCGAAGCGAATCCAGGTAGTCCCGCGCTGTCGTCGAGTCGTGCCTCTCATACGTGCGCCGGGGATCGAACTTCAGCATGTCGAGCGCCGCCAGGCCGTTCACCTTCAGCAGGTCGCGGTACCGGAACGTGTCGGCCCGGCGAACCAGCGATACGATGTTCCACGGAGGGTTTGTCGGAAGGTCCTCGAACGACTGTACCGCGCCTCCCGGAGCCAGGACCGGGTAGTCCCGCAGTCGCACCAGTCTCCGCAGCTCGGGGTCCACACGTCGAAGCAGCTCGCGCAGGTTGTAGTACTGGCGGAAAAAGGCATGGAATCCGCGCTCCATCCGGAGTTCCGAGCCGTCCGGCAGCG
>JBDGXI010000016.1:0-32514 GCA_039584685.1 Gemmatimonadota bacterium
TCCGGCGGCATCAGCGTTAGAACCGCCTGGCGATCCACCTCTCGCACGCCCGGGCGTTGCACGAAGTCGCGGCCCGCCCTGACGGCGGAGTCGATCCGATCACGCTCCAGAAGGCAGGTCAGAACCTCCCGCAGCACGTCCGTCTCGATGCTCTCCGACAACGCGATTCGCTCCAACGTATCGAGCGCCTCGGTCTCGACCGCGGCCGGTCCATCGACCGCCATCACCAGGTCCCGAACCGCTTCTGCCAGCAGTCCCATCCGCCAGTAGGTCTGCCCCAGCTCCAGCTGAGCTTCATGATCCACCAGACCATCCTCGGCCGCGGCCCGCGCCCGGTGCTGGGCGAGTCGAGCCTGGAACAGCATGTCGGCCAGGTCATCGTCATCGGTCCCGACCGCATCGTCCGGTCCGGCGTCGGCCGACGCTCCGGCGGGTTCCGGAGTCGGAGACACCCCTAGATCGAGAGTCTGGCCCATCATGAAGTCTCCCGTCGGAGACAGCGGGAGACCCGGGTCGCCGTCCGCCCCGAGTACCGGGACCGGGGCGTCGGCGTCCTCGACCTCTCCCCGCGACCGAATACACTCGCCCAACAGGGCGTGGGCAGATTCCATCAACGCCGGGCTCTGAACGGCCAGCCGAAACTCCCCGATCGCGTCATCGAGCAGCCCCATGCCCATGTAGGCGACGCCCAGGTCGTAGTGCACCGCGTGGTCTGTCTCCTCCACGATCTCCCGTACCTGGGTGCGGAACCTGGCGAGCACGGACTCGACGCCGGGTTCTCCCGCGGCGTCCACACTCGGCACGTCAGTCCCCCCGGCGAGCATCCCTTCAGATTCGGCGACGATCGGCCGGGCCATGGGATCCGCCGGACCGAGGTCCGAGAGCCGCACATCCGGGACCGGCGGTGGATGCGCCGACGCGGCCGGCGGCGATGGGGCCACCTCGCTCGGTGCGGGATCGGCCTCAGGATCGAGCGCCACGATCATGTCACGAATGTCCTGGGCGTCGCGCCCTCCAGCCACCCTGGCCTCGTACACCAGCCTCAGTTGCGCTACGGCCTGAGCGTCCAGCTCCGCTCCCGCGAGCTGCTCCGCGAAAGCGGTGCGAAGCTCTTCGTCCCCCGTCAGGCTGACCAGATCCTGGACTGCCTCCAGCGCCTCGCTCAGACGGTCGGTTTCCCGCATTCGAGAGGCAAACCGGAGGAACGCACTCCTGGCCTCCGCGAGCAGACCCGTGGACGCGTGCAATCGTGCAAGACGCCCGTACACTTCGTCACGGTCTGGAGCGATTCGCAAAATCTTGTTGCAGAGCGCGATAGCGGAAGTATGGAGCCCGTGGGATCCGTAGTGGTCGGCGGCCTGCTCATAGTAGTCGACGGCGGCTGCCGTATCGCCCTGCTTGAGGTACAGGTCACCCACTCGATTGTACACCCCGACGTCGGGCCCGCCCTCGCTCTCGTCCTCGAGACGAATCACGCTCTTGTACAGCTCTATCGCTCGGGCCCAATCGGACCGTTGCTCAGCCCTGCGTGCCTCGTTCTTGAGTTGGTGACGCCTGGTCATACGGGCCTGTTTCCCCCACTGCGCAGGACTTCTCGCGCAGTGCGCGAGACATCCGCCGTCGTCGGTTACCTGCGAACCACCGGGAGTCCGCGAGCGCTTCTCGCCTGCCGGCAGCGAAGCCGCCGCCGGGCCTGGCTCACGCGGAGTCCCGGTCCAATCCGTTCAAGAACCCGGCCACAGCGCCCGGGCCGTCCTCAGTTGGTCTGCTGTTGGTAGTCGCCCTTGAGCTCGGGGGCGTCCGTGAGGTGTACGCCAACGGAGAAGATGACGTTCCCGTTGGGCGAGCGCGCGAACTGGAAGGACGCCCTCCACCTGTGCAGGTCCCGGTCAAAGCTGATCAGCTGCTGGCCGAATTCGCCCGACGTGATGTTGTACTGAGTGCTCCATCTCACCGCCCAGCCGGGTGTCGGTTGAAACGAGAGATTCCCCGAGACCGACTGGCTCTCCAGCCCTCCCTCGGTTTGGGGACGAACGAGGGAGTAACGGACAGACAGATTCCATGGACCGCTTCGGCCGCCCTCGGCGAACGGATCCGTCCGGTCGGCGTCATAGAACTCGCGCAGACCGCTTCGTGCGTCGGTCTCACGCTCGGCTGGATCAGCCGAAACCCGGTCCCGGGGAGAAGCCGGCGCGTCGCTCCCCAGTCCCACGAGGTCACCCAGGCTCGTACCCGACCGTAGACTGAAACTGAGAGCAATCTGCTGCAGCGACAGGTCGAACCTGCGATCCATGCCGGTCCCTTCGAACAGCCTGTGGGTCATGTTGATCGTAAGGCCCCTCAGAAGGTCGGAGCTGATGTTGTGGGACACCGTGGGCGAGACGAGGGTAGGCTCGCCCAGCTTCCCCCGTTCGAAGTCGAAGAGCAGGGTCGATGTGTTGATCGCCAGCAACGTGACCACCCGATCGCGCGGAGGCATGGTGGGCGGGCCGCTGAGGTCTGCCCGGGCAAGGGAGTCTACGGCCGCGGAATCCGCGACGAGTCCCCGGGCCAGGGCTTCCGTCGCGGCCGCGGAATCTGCCGCCGTAACTGCCGCCGTGTCCGCCGCCCCGGGAGTGGGAAGCGGGCGCGCGTCGGCCCGCCCACCGGCCGGGGAAGCCGCGGGAACGGACTCGGACCGACCTCTCACCTTGGCCTCGAACGTCTGCCTCAGGGTGAACGAGAGCGTGTTCCGCGCCCGAACCGAATCCAGCGGGAAACCGGGAATGGAAGCGCGCGCCGAATCCACGGCCACAGCCGGCGCATAGGCCCACGAGAATCCCGGCGAGAACTTGTGGCGGATTCTGCTGAAAGACCCGAAGCCCGGGTAGAAGCCGAATATGTCGGTGCTCAACGTGGCCCCGAGGCTCGTCTGTGTGGGAACCGAAACGTAGTCCCCCGCCGTATCGGGCGACCGGAAATAGCCGCCCCGCCACCTGACATTCGGCCTGAGCGTCGTAGAACCGACGAGGTTTACCTGGTAGTCGAGACCCGCGGTCCACTCCGCTTGCCGAACGGCCACCGAGGGAAACTCGATCCCGGTGGAATCCTCCTCGGTCGTTCTCACCTCGTTGAACGAGGTGCCCGCGGAGATGTTCAGCTGATTGATTCGCAGTCCGCCCGACAGCGAGGCGTTGGTGGTGGCCCGATCCGTCGCGAACCGTTGGCTCGTGCTCTGACGACTCAGGTTGCCCGAGCCGCTCAGCGTCATGTTGTTGAAGAAGCCCTGCCGATTCCGCGGGGCTGCGAATAGGGTGACCGGCGAGAAGCTCAGGCTGAATCGGGGAAGCGTTAGCTCCGTCCTCTCGCTGGTGAGAAACTGACGCCTCCGGGCCGATACGGAGACGTTCGCGAACGAAAACCTGTGATTCAGGCCCGCATCGGAATCGATGGTCTGGGTCTGGAGGCGCGGATCGTAGGTTTGATCCTGAAAAGTGCGCGTGTCCTGCACATAGCGTCCCGACACCCGCAGGGTGGTCGCCAGCCCCAGTTCCTGGTCGTGATTGAGGCCCAGAGTCAGGTTGCGACCCGATTCGCTGAAGGTCTCGCCATAGGCGATGCTTCCGCGGATGAACCGTTTCAGGAAGCGATAGCGGAAGACCCCGTTCAGCCGGGTGAAGTTGCCGCTGAACCAGTCTAGAGACGCCTGCAGATCGGTGAAATCATTGATCGCCCAGTAGTACCCGAAGTCGGTGACGTTGCGGCTCGAGCTGCCCGACGTCTGGACGACATCATTGAAACCGAAACGGGGCGGTAGAATGCCGCTGCGTCGGCCGGGCCGTATGTCCTGGGCGAAGAAAGGCAGCCAGAACACGGGCACGTTGCTCACGTACAGCACGACCGGCCACGCCACGATCACGTCCTCGCTCACGAGCTTGATCTCGCCCGCCTGGAACCGGTAGTGCGGTGCCTCCACATCGCACGAAGTGAAGGCCCCCTGCGACGCGTACACCGTGTCCTGTGCCTTGGGAATCACGTCTCCCACGATGCGCCACGTCGTCGCTCCCTGCATGAACTCGGTCTCGGCTCCGAACACGGTTCCCTTCAGGCTCGCCAGGTCGTAGTAAAGCACCGAGTCGCTCTTGACGTCCTTCCCGTCGGCTCCAACCAGCTGGATACTCCCGGCGGCCGCCATGAACTTGACGTTGCCGCGGTAGCGGATCGTGTCGGCCGTCAGGACATCCGGGCCCCGGTTCACCTGAGCGTCCCCGAGAAGCCCGATGCGCTGCTCGGCCACGTCCAGACGGACCTCCATCCCGCGATACTCGAATACCATGAATCCGGGGAGATCCTTGAGCTGCCGGAAGATCTCGTCGCGGGCCGGGTACCCTTCCGCCTCCAGGTCCTGGCGCCTCTGCTCGATGTCGATGCGAGGGACGGTGTCGGCCGGGAGCCCCAGAGTGTCCTCTGGAAGGCCCACCTCGTCCGCGGGAAGCCGCTCCTGCCTCAGCCGCTCGAGATCTTCGAGCCCTCCGGGCTTACGTACCGGGTCCTGGGCCACCACGCTCCCGGGCACGCCAAGCAGGATAGTCCCGAGCAGGAGGAGGCTCGCGGACCGCATCGCCCTCAGGACTCCGGGGCCGGTTCCTCGGCCCTTGGACGGACACGCCCTCCGCCGACCAGGCGTACCAGCCAGATCGACAGCTCGTACAGCAGGACCATGGGCACGAGAAGCATGAACATCGTGCCGAGATCCGCCGGCGTGAGTAGAGCCGAGATCAGCGCCAGGGTCACGAGCGCATGCCGCTGGTACTTCCGGAGTCCGGCCGGTGTGACGATCCCCATGAAGCTCAGAAGGACCAGCACCACGGGCATCTCGAAGATGATGCCGAACGCCAGGATGAGCCGCGTGGCGAACCGGAGGTACTCGTCTACCGTGATGATCGGTGTGAGGGTCTCGGCCTGGAACCCTATGAGGAACCGAAGTCCGAGGGGCAGCACCAGGAAGTACGCCATGGCGATGCCCGCCAGGAAGAGGACGAAACCCACCGTGATCGCCGGAATGATGTACTGCTTCTCACGGTCGTACAGGGCCGGCGAGAAGAACGCCCATGCCTGATAGGCGATGACCGGAAGCGCGAGGATGAAGCCGACCACGAAGGCCAGCTTGAACGTGACCACGACGGGCGTGGTCGGGCTCGTGTAGCGGAGACCCTCGTCCGGAAGGACCTGATTGAAAGGGTGTTCGAGAATCTCGAGAACGCCGAACTCGGTGACCAGGAAGAAACCCACGATCGAAAGCGCGACGAAGGCGACGAGGCTCCAGATCACTCGCTTGCGCAGTTCCTCGAGATGATCGAGAAAGGGCATCTCGCCCAGGTTTCCAGCCATTCAGCTACTCGCTCGCCTCATCCGGAGCGTCGAACAGCTCCTGCTGCCCGCGAGCCCGGTAGCGGGCCCGAGTCACCAGCTCGTGTACTTCCTCCATGAACTCCGTCGTATCCTGGAAGTTCCTGTACACCGAGGCGAATCGCACGTAGGCCACCTGATCCGTTCCCTGGAGGTGTCGCATCACCAGCTCGCCAACCTCCTGACTGCTGATTTCCCGTGCATCGGACGCCTCGAGCGACTCCTCGACGGCATCCACCATGTCCTCGATCTCGGACAGTGACACTGGACGTTTCGCGCAGGCAATTCGGATGCTTCGAAGGAGCTTGTGGCGATCGTACGGCTCGATGGCTCCGGATGTCTTGCGGACGGTGAGCGGCTCACGCTCGACGAGCTCGTAGGTCGTGAAACGCTGGCCGCAGGCGATGCACTCTCGGCGGCGGCGGATGGCCCGACCTCCACGGCTGAGCCGCGAGTCCACTACACGGTCTTCGATGTGGTCACAGGTGGGGCAGCGCACGCGTCCTCCTCGTCCGGGCTCGGCAACCCGCGATGGGACGCAAACCCCGGGCCGGCAGGCCTAGTTCTGGAGCCTGGACAGCTCCCGTTCCGCCAGGTCGACCTCGTCGCTGTCGGGATAGCCCTGAACGACTCGCTGGAAGAAAGTACGGGCATCGTCCACGTTGCCCCGTTGCAGCTCGATGAGGCCGCTCTTGTACAGAGCCGTGGGCGCGCGTCGAGAGTTCGGGTACAACTCCAGAACCCGCGCGTACTCGACCAGCGCCACATCCTGTTCGCCCGACTCCGCGAAGGTCTCGGCCCTGAAATATTGTGCGTCGGGAGCTAATTCGTGACTCGGATACTGCTCGAGGAACTGGTCGAGACCGGCGCGCGCCGTCTCGTACGAACCGCGCCGGAACTGGCGCAGGGCTGCCTCGTAGAGGGCCTGAGGCTCTCCACCCGCGCTCACCGGTGAGTCCCCCCCGTCGTCTGTGAGGGCCACCCCGGCTGCGCCCAGAGCCGCGGCCCCGGCCAGGCCGGATCCAGAATCCTGAAGCAACGCCAGCTGGCGCTGCGTCTCTCCCGTCAGAGCCGTAAGCTGCGTGACCGCGACACCCAGGTCTTCTATCTGGCGCGAGAGATCGACCATGCCTGAAATGTCACGGCGCTGCTGGACGCTGAGGCTGTCCAGCAGCACCGATCGCAGCTGCCTGATTTCCGTCATCAGGCTGTCCCTCTGGGCGCTCTCCGCCTGCATCTGCGCCTGCAACGTGGACTCGAGATCCGCCACGTCGCTCTTCATGGCGCACGCCGCGCCCAGAAGGGTAAAGGACGCGGTGACTAGAACTCTACGGATCAAAAAGCGTCCAGGTTCTCGATGACGAACTCGGAGCGCCGATTCATCTGCCAGGCGTCCTCGTTCGAGCCCTGGGCGACCGGCCGTTCCTTACCGTAGCTCACGGTATTGAACATGTCCTCGGACAGCCCGAGGCTGACCAGGTACTTGACCGTGCTGTCCGCTCGGCGCTGGCCCAGTGCCAGGTTGTATTCGATCGAGCCCCGCTCGTCGCAGTGCCCTTCGATCGTGATCCTCAGGTTCGGGAACTCGCTCAGAACTTCGGCCTTCGCCGCAAGGACGGCCGCCGCGTCATCCCGAATGTTGTACTTGTCGAAATCGAAGTGGATTCGCTCGCGAATCACCATGATGGCGTCGATCGCCACGATCTGAACGCCAGCGATGTCCGCACACTCGGTGCCGGAGTAGTCGCGCAAAGCCTGCTCATACAGCATCCTGGCGCGATCATAGTTGCCGGCTGCCATCGCCGACGCGGCTTCGCGGCACAGACGTGCTGCCGCAGCCTCATACTCCGCCAGACGGACCGCAGCGAGGCTGTCCGCATCGGGCTCGGGCACGGTCTCGGCCACCACCGGCGGCGGCACAGGTGCGGGATTCCCGGCGCAGGCGGCAACTCCCACAGCGAGGAGAACCAGGAGAGCTGCGATCCAACCATTGAGACGCATCTTTACGCTCCTTTTCAGTGAGTCGCGAACTCCCGGAACGGGATATCGGATCTCGTACGGTCGTGACGGTTAAGCTAGTCCCTTCGGAACCGCTGTATTGTATAGCACCTGCGGGCGCCATACAAGCGGTCGGCCGCGTTGTCCCGAGCGGTCAGGAACCGGGAGCGACCGCGCCCGACCAGTGCGGTAGCTGATCCACCTGGTTTACGGTCACCGACCTGAGCCTGCCGCTCACCGTGTCCAGCACCCACAGCGCGTAATATCCACGCAAGGTTCCGGCGAACACAAGGTGTCGGCCGTCCGGCGCCCAGCTCGGATCCTCGTTGCTTCCCCGAGACGTCATGACCCGGCGGTCCGTCCCATCCGGGTTGACCGTCACGATCTGGAACCAGCTGTCCACCCACGTGTGGTATGCGATCCGATCACCCCGCGGCGACCAGTGCGGCGACGTAGCGTAGCCGCGCTCCCCGAACACATATCGACTGACGATCGATGGATCGCCGCCCCGCTGCAGGTCCAGCACGTAGATCTGCGGGTTTCCGAGCGGCGTGGACGTTATGGCCAGCGACCGTCCGTCCGGAGAGTAGGTTCCGCCCAGCGTCTCACCGCTTGACGTATACGTGACCCTGCGCGTGCAGCACAGCGGATCACGCTGGATCTCGAACAACTCCGTGTGGTCGTCCTCGGTGCGACCAAACAGGATGCGTCGTCCGTCCGGAGAGTACACCGGCGTCACGTTGATCCGGCCGACGTCGGAGATCACCTGCTCGGCGCCGGTCACCAGGTCCACCTCGTAGATGACGGCCTTGCCGGACCGAAACGAGACGTACACCACGTATCTCCCGTTCGGCGACAGCTCGGGGGACATAACGATGGAGCTGTCGTTGGTCGCCGCCTCGCGCGTCAAGCGCCGCAGCCCAAAACCGTCGCTGTCGATCATGAACAGGTCGGACGCGGTCGGCGTCACCATGCGCCGGAACACGATGCGAGTGGCCGCGATTCCGGGCTCGCCCGTGGCCCACGTGACGACCTCGTCGGACACCCGGTGCACCGCCATTCGGAAGCCCGCATCGGTGGGCCGCGGAAGAGAGAACGCTTTCACTTCCTTGAGCTCCGAGAACACCACGTCGTGCAGGCTCACCCGGAGGACGGGCTGTGCGGGCGTTCCAGTGAGCTCGGATACCACGAGCCATACCGCGCCAAGCTGATTCCACAAACCGTAGTTCACCGGCCCATCGGTCGAAAGATCGTCCGGGACGGGTACGATCTGGAATCGATCGGCGTAGTCGAGGTCACGTCGGAGAATGCTGTCTGCCTGGGCGGCAACCGCACCGAGCGATGCATCCGCCTCCACCGGAGTCATCACCAGGCCCGGCAGGTAGCCCGGCGTATACGTGATTCCGACGCGAACATCGCCCGGATCCTGCGCGAGCGCTGCCCCGGCCGAAAGGACCAGGCAGACCGCCGTCAGCAGTGCGAACGCTGCTTGCTTCCGTCCCGTCATCACTCGGCTCACCTCACAGAGAAGCTGGATCGAAGAAGAACGACACCCTCAGCTGATCGCGCGGCCACGCCGCCGGTAAGGGGCCGAAGGCCTGGGCCCGGCCCGCGGCCTCCACGGCACCGTGCGCTTCCAGGTCGAAGGCCAGGTCCCCGGAGCGCTGTACCCACTCTATGTCACTCGTGGACCCGTCCTTCTCGATCGTGAACACTACCTCGGCGCGCAGGTTGCGGTTGCCGGTGGGCGGCCGCCAGTACCTGTGCACCTGGAGTATGATGTTCTCGAGGTATTGGGGGTCCACGAAGGCGGCTCCCTCGAGGTGGACGTTGATCGGATCATCCCCCTCTTCCGGACCGCGGGCCGGCTCCTTCGACGGATCCAACGGCGGCGGCTGCTCGACCACCGTGGGCACTTCGGTGCGCGGCTTCGGATCCGGCGTCGGCTCGGGAGGAGGAGGGCGATTCTCCTCTTCGGCCACCGCCGCCGGCTGTGGGCGAAGCCGCATCGGCGCCGTTTCGTCGGCCGCCGCCACCAGGTGCACTCGAAACGTCTGAGCCGGCAGCTGGCGAGGCGCCATGTAGGCGCCCGCTACCGCCAGGGTGATGCCGACCAGCGCGTGCAGGATGGTCGAGGCGATCAGCGCACCCGGCGGCATCCGGTGCCGTTCTCGGCTCCTGCTCACTCGTCGATCTCCTTCAAACCCCTACCTCACCGATCCGTGTCCGGCTCGGCGATCAGGCTCACGGCGTCGATCTCGGATTCCTTCAGCTTTCCGATGACCCAGAGCACCGACCCGTACGGGACGTCTCGGTCCCCCTTCACGTATACGGTCGGTCCGCCCTTCCGCTCGACCAGCTGGACGATCGTCGCGGAGAACTCCTCCCGTGTGAAGGGGTCGTCTTCCACGTAGATCTGCCCCTGGCGATCTACCGTAATCACCAGCCCCTCGGACACCTGCAGCGGCGCGGACGGGGCCTTCGGCACCGCCACCTCAACACCGCCCTGCAGAATCGGAGCGGTGATCATGAAGATCACGAGCAGCGTAAAAGCCACGTCAACGAGGCTCGTGACGTTGATCTCCGCCCGGACGGGAAGACCGTCGTCCACCCCGCCCCCGAGACGACCGCCGATCATACGCGGCCCTCCCTTGCCAGAGTTCCCACGAACTCGGCGGCGAAGCCCCACAACTCTCCCGTGAAAAGGCCCAGCTTGGCCGCATAGTGGTTGTACGCGATGACCGCGGGAATCGCGACGGCGAGCCCCACCACCGTGGTGACGAGAGCTTCGGCGATGCCGGGAGCCACGGCAGCGATGTTCGCGGATCCCTGTGACGTGATACCGATGAAGGAATTCATCACACCGACCACGGTCCCCATCAGGCCCAGAAGTGGGCTCACCGATCCGATGATCGCGAGCCACGGAAGTCCGTGCGCCATGTCGTCACGCTCTTCCGCCAGCTCCTTCTCCAGCACCAGCCGCAGGGTGTCGAGCTGGGCCGAGGAGAGCCCCGGGGCGTCGTGCCCGTCGTCCCGGAGGGCTGTCGGGCGCAACTCGGTGAAGAAGTTCACTCCGCGCCGGAACACGCGTGTATAAGGCGACTCCTCGAGCCGCGTAAGCGTCTGGTAGACATCGCGCAGACCTGCCGCCGTCTCCATTCCGGCGACGAACGTGTCTCCCGACTGCCTCATCTTTCGGAATTCCGTCCACTTCCAGAAGATCATGACCCACGAAAACAGCGAAAAACAGGCGAGCACCAGAAGGATGACCTTCGTGACGGGCGTGGCGCCGAGAATGAGGTCCCATGGACTCGAAGCGATGGTGTTCGCCTGCTGAAGCGCCACTGCCGGGAGCAGCATCATGAACCCTCCGCGATCCACGCGTAAGTCGCGGCCAGTCCATCGTCCAGACCGCCGCGGCGACGCCAGCCCAGTGCCTCGAGGCGCGAAGGGTCCAGGCAGCTGCGCAGCAGTTCGCCGGGCCGGGCCGGCGCACCCTCCACGGGGACCTGCTTGCCTGCCACTCTCATCACCCCGCTCACAAGCTCGTTCACGCTTGTCTCCACTCCCGTACCCACGTTGTACGCCACGTCGTCAATGGTCTCCGAGCCGGATACATCGACTCGAGCCGCCAGCAGATTCGCCTGTGCCACGTCTCCCACATACACGTAGTCGCGTGTCTGTTCCCCGTCGCCGAAGACGATGAGCGGCCGGCCTTCGAGCACGGCCCGACCGAAGATGGCCACCACGCCAGCCTCTCCGTGTGGATCCTGGCGTGGACCGAACACGTTCGAGTACCTGAGCGAAACCCCCTCCAATCCGTGAATCTCGCGATAGAAATGCAGGTAGTGCTCTCCGGTCAGTTTGCTCACCCCATACGGCGAGAGGGGCTGCTTCGGAGCGGTCTCCGGCACCGGCAGCTCCTCGGGCTCTCCATACACGACGCCGCCCGAGGAAACGTACACGAATCTGCGCGTTCCACCCTGCACTGCCGCCTGGAGCAGATTCAGCAATCCCATGATGTTTATCGACGCGTCGTGATCCGGCCGGTCCACGGAGATGCGAACGTCGATCTGCGCGGCATGATGACTGATGACGTCGAAACCACCGTCCCGCACCAGCTGCGCCGCCTCCGGGGACCGGATGTCGGCCACGACGAGAGTCGTGTCAGCGGAGAGGTTCTCCTCCCTTCCCGAGCTCAGGTCGTCCAGCGCGGTGACGGCCCATCCGTCGGCGACGAATGCGTCACACACGTGCGATCCGATGAATCCTGCCCCACCGGTGACCAGAGCCCTTCGCCCTTCTTTCGACATCGGCAGTTCTTTCCTGGTTGTCCTGCACTCGCCTGCGCGAACTTCTCGGATCCAGCCCGCGGCCAAGCTATTTCCCGTGCTTGCGCACCGAAAGACGCGCCGGCTCGATGCGAAGAAGCGCCCCGTCAGTCGGCGGGACGCTTCCCTCTTGTCACGGATACTGCCGTCCGAATCCCTACTGAGGCATCCGCTGGGTTCGACGTACCGGGGTGCCCGGACGCATCCCCGCGTCACGTACTTCGGTTACCCGCGCCGTCGATGTGGCCTCCGACGTGTGAACGACCCGGACCGTGGTGAGCCGATCCTCGAGGAGCGCCGTCTCGGCCGTCTTCTCGTTGGCCGAGAATATGGCGAAGACGTCTCCGACCCCGACTCCGTCCGCCGCGCCGATATCGAGAAACAACGTCTCGTCCGTGGCCATCAGCGTCTGGTCGTCGGTAAAAGCGAGGACGGTTCCCACCGGCCCGGCGGACTCGGCTTCCGGCACGATACCGGCCACGACCGGGAATTCCTCGGCCATGACCATCGCGTCTCCCACCCTGTAGTCACCGAAGATCTGCACGACCTCCGCCCGCGCGCTGTCCGGTGCCGGGAACGTGCGGGTCACGCGGACGACACCGACCGTGTACAGTACGTGGCCGGCGTCACCCAGGGAACGGCCCCACTGGACCGCCTTCAGGTAGTCGCCGACGGCCAGGGTGCCACCGCTGACGTGCAGCACCACCTGATCATTGAGTCGAGCCGCCTGCGGAAGCCTGATCGCGGGGTGTGCCTCGGTGACTACGCGGGCGGTCCGGGCGGCGGGGGCGAAAGCCCTCTTGTTCGCCACGACCGCGGCGCTGTAGAAGTCGCTCACGGAGACGAAGAGACCCAGCTCGGTCTGTTCGATCGAAAGGGCACCGTAGGACGGCGCACTCGGGTCGGCTCGGAATACCGACCCTTCCGGAAACTGGCCTGGAGGACCGAACGATCTCAGGGCGTCCTGCGTGCCTCCTTCCGCCGGCCTCGTGTCTCTGCCGCGGGCTGCATCCGGCCGGTCCCGAGACCGGGCGACGCTCTCGGGCGCGCCATCTCGCGCCCCCGGAAGCCGCAGGTCCTCGCCCGGGAAGATCCAGTGCGGATCCTCTACGATCCGCGTATTCAGGTCATATATCTCGGGCCAGCGAAAAGGGTCAGCCAGGTAACGCGCGGCGAGCTCCCACAACGTGTCGCCCCTGCGGACTCGATGCGTACCGTCGGTTTCCTGGGCCCCGGCAGCGGGAGCGATCGCGAGGATCGCGGTGACCGTTACCAGTGCCCGGGTTGCCCTGTTCATGCACTGCCTCCTCAGAAGGGCAGGTCGTCCTCGCCGGCGAGGGCGTCGTCCGTGAACTCCGTAGCGCTGGATCCGGCCGAACGCTGCACGGCCGGACCGGACATGGACTCCGGCCGGTCGCCACGCCCGCCCAGCATGATCATCTCGCGCGCCCTGATGTCCGTGAAGTACCGTACCTGGCCGTCCTGCTCGCTCTGCCGGTACTCGACGCTGCCTTCGATGTAGACGCGGTCCCCTTTCGACAGGTACCGTTCGCAGACGTCAGCCAGCTTGTCCCAGCACGACACCCGGTGCCATTCCGTCTTCTCCTGCCGCTGGCCGCTGCGATCCGTCCATTCGCGGCTCGTGGCGACCGAAAGTGAAGCAACGCGCGTGCCGCCGGAGGTGACCCGCACTTCTGGATCCCGGCCCAGATTCCCGATGAGCTGTACCTTGTTGAGAGAGCGTGCCATTCTATCCTCTTGTCACATAACGAAATACGATACGACTGCCACAGTCCGGGCCGGGCTTTCCGACTCGATAGTCAAACTAGACGGCCGGTCCTCGGCGTGTCAACGCACCGCATCGTGCAAGATCAGCCTCATCACGATCGCATCTTCGACGGGCTCGGTATAGTAATCTTTGCGCACCCCGACCACCGAGAACCCGACCGCTTCGTACAGGGCTCGGGCTCCCGCGTTCGTTCCTCTGACCTCCAGATAGAGAGAGCGAATCCCGCGTCCCGATGCTATCGATATGCTCTCTCGCAGCAGACGCAGGCCGAGCCCCTGGCTGCGCAGCTCGGGCACCACGGCAAGGTTCCCCAGCTCACCTTCATCCGCCGCGAACCACATCACCGAGTAACCGGCCACCTCTCCTTCGACTTCCGCAACCAGAAGGGCGGCGCTCGGTCGCCGCATGAGACCGCGAAACGTCGACTCCTCCCACGGGGCCGTGAAGGAGCGCCGCTCGATCGGCATGACGTCGGCCAGATCCGCCGGACGCATCGGGCGCACGTCGGCGCGCGTCCTACCCACCGGCTCGCCCACCGTCAGGCACCGAGTCGCGCTGAGCGGCCGGCAGCCGCACATAGCGCGGCTCCCAGGTCCGCGGATCGGTTACCCGCCCCTCCCCCGGCGCGAGCTTGACGAGCCTCAGCAGAGATCCTGCCCGAGGCACCCAGGTCTCTTCGGGGAGGAGCTGGCCGCCGACCGCCTGGATGGCGTCGGATCCGGCTCCGGCCCCGTCCCCCGCGAAGTGCCACATCTGCAGTTCCTGCAGGTCATCCAGCACTTCCCCGAGAGGAGCGGCCCGGGGAGGGAAGATCTCCTCGACGCTGACTCCCACACGGTAGCCGGCGGCATAGACCTGGCCGCGGCGGGCATCGAACATCGTGCACACGAGGCCCGCGCATCCCGCCCCGGCCGCCACGGCGGCGAGGCTGGAGAAGGAATACAGCTCCAGGCCCCGTGCGTGGCAGATGCCCTTGGCCAACGACGCGGCGATTCGAACGCCGGTGAACGAGCCCGGTCCGCCTCCCACGACCACCGCCTCGAGGTCGGACGCATCGAGCCCGCACCCGGTCAGCAGCCGGTGGATTTCCGGGAGCACCACCTCGGAATGCGTCGCGCGCACAGCAAGGAGGGATTCGAGCAGGAGCTCGCCATCCCTTCCCACGGCCACACTGCCCGTCGGAGTGCTCGTATCGAGGCCGAGGATCACCACGACTCGCCCTCCATGGCTATCTCGGGCTGCGGCACGGGAGGCACCGAGCCGCAGGCCGTGGCCCTTGCCCGGCGGCGAGCCGGATCCTCCACGAACTCTAGCCTTATCTCCCAACGGTCGGCCGGGAGGAATCCTTCGGCCCGGTCGGCCCACTCGAGGAGCACCAGATCGTCCGACTGGACGAGGCCCGCCCAGCCCATGTCAGGAAGCCCCTCCTGTCCGCGGATGCGATACAGATCCGCGTGCTGGACCGTGGCACCCCCGTCTCCCTCGTACTGGTTCACGAGGGTGAACGTGGGGCTGGGTACCGGACCTGTCACGCCGGCGCCACGGCACGCGGCCCGTGCCAGCGTCGACTTCCCCGCTCCAAGCTCGCCGTACAGGCACACGAAGACCCCGCCCTCGAGCGCGGCCCTCCCGATCTCGCGGCCCCATCGCTCGAGATCGGACTCGGTCAGCTCGAACGAGGCGCCGCTCACCGTGAAGCCCGCCGGGCCGACTTCCGGGATCCAGTCTCCATCGCCGCCCTGACCTCGAACAGCTCGTCCCGGAGCCGCGCAGCCCTCTCGAAATCGAGGGCCTGCGCGGCTTCCTTCATCTCGTTCTCCAGCTGGTGCGCCAGCTCCGCCGGATCCACACCCGCATACTGGTCTCCGGGGCGGGTGGACTCGGCTACCCGCGCATCCGCCACGGAGGTGGTGAAGCGGATCTGCTCGACCGACTTCACGATCGAGCGCGGCACGATGCCGTGTTTCTCGTTGTACTCGGCCTGCACATCCCGCCGGCGGTCCGTCTCGCGGATGGCCCGCTCCATCGACCCGGTGACCCGATCGGCATACATCACCGCCTTTCCTTCCGCGTTGCGCGCCGCCCGACCGATCGTCTGAATGAGCGAGGTCTCGGAGCGCAGGAATCCTTCCTTGTCCGCGTCCAGGATCGCGACCAGTGAAACCTCCGGGAGATCCAGACCTTCCCGCAGCAAGTTGATGCCGACCAGGACGTCGAACACTCCGAGGCGCAGCTCGCGCAGGATTTCCACTCGCTCGATGGTGTGGATGTCGCTGTGCAGGTAGCGTACGCGTACACCTCGCGACGCCAGGTACTCGGAAAGGTCCTCCGCCATGCGCTTCGTCAGCGTCGTCACGAGGATTCTCTCCGAGCGAGCGGTTCGGCTGCGGATTTCCTCGAGCAGGTCGTCCACCTGGCCCGACACGGGCCGGATCTCGACTCCGGGGTCCAGCAGTCCGGTGGGGCGAATGAGCTGCTCCACCACTACACCTTCCGAGCGAGCGAGCTCGTGATCCCCAGGGGTAGCGCTGACGAATACGGCCGACGGAACGATGCCCTCCCACTCCTCGAAGTCCAGCGGCCGGTTGTCGAGAGCCGAGGGAAGGCGGAATCCGAACTCGACCAGGGTGGTCTTACGACTCCGGTCTCCCTTGTACATGGCTCCGATCTGCGGGACGGTAACATGTGACTCGTCGACCACGACCAGGAAGTCCTGGGGGAAGTAGTCGAGGAGGCAGTATGGTCGCTCGCCCGCCTCCCGGCCATCGAAGTAGCGCGAGTAGTTCTCGATCCCCTGGCACACCCCTATCTCACGCAGCATCTCGACGTCGAATCGGGTGCGCTGCTCGAGGCGTTGCGCCTCCAGCAGTCGTCCGTCGGTGCGGAGGTCCATGAGCCGGATCTCGAGCTCGGTGAGGATTCCGTCGATCGCGCGCTCCAGGCGATCCGGATCCACGGCATAGTGCGTGGCCGGGAACACGGCCGTGCGCTGAAGCGAGGCGATCGCCTTTCCGGTCAGGGGGTCGATCTTCGTGATGCGTTCCACCTCATCGCCGAACAGCTCGATGCGGACGGCCTGCTCCTCGTACGCCGGCAGGACCTCGATCACGTCACCGCGCACGCGGAAAGTCCCGCGACGGAAGTCGAGGTCGTTGCGACCGTATTGTATCTGGACGAGTCCGGCGAGGATGTCGCGGCGGCCGATTCGCTGGCCCACCTCCAGCATCAGCATCTGCGACCGATAGGAACGGGGATCTCCGAGACCGTAGATGGCGGACACCGAGGCCACCACGATCACGTCGCTCCTCTCCATCAGCGAGGAGGTAGCCCGAAGGCGAAGCCGGTCTATATCCTCATTGATCGACGCGTCCTTCTCGATGTACGTGTCCGTGGTCGGCACGTACGCTTCCGGTTGATAGTAGTCGTAGTAGGAGATGAAGTACTCTACGGCGTTGCGTGGGAAGAACTGCTTGAGCTCGCCGTACAACTGCGCGGCGAGCGTCTTGTTGTGGCTCATCACGAGCGTCGGGAGCCCGGTATCCTGGATCACCCCGGCCATGGTGACCGTTTTCCCGCTTCCCGTGACTCCGAGGAGAGTCTGCCAACGCTCACCCCGACGCACCCCATCGGCCAGTGCCCGGATGGCCTCCGGCTGGTCGCCCGTGGGCTCGAACGGAAGCTCGAGGTGGAAACCGTCTGACGTCACTATCTCTCCTTGACGGGATACGGCGCGCCGATCACGTTGCGGCCTCGTTACCGCTCGTACAAGTGGCGACAGCAGAAGGTGCCATGAGAAGCTACAGCGCGATCCTGATCACCGTTGCGGCAGCCGTGACCTCTTTCTCGGCGTGTTCCGGATCTGATGCAGCCCGCGAAGAACAACTGGCCGCTCTCAGGGCCGAGAGAAGGTCCCTGCTCGTGCAATTCGCCGCCGCCCAGCTCCCGATCCGCGGTGTCCAGGCGCAGGCGCTCGAGGAGCCGGGCGTTCGCTCCGCGCAGCAAGCCTTCTACGGGGAGTTTCGAGCCGCGGTCGTGCGGGAAGATCCGGAGGCCGCCGAGTTGCTCGAGCGCGCCCTGGCAGTGGGGCACGATCTCGATTTCATGCAGAGCCCCGTGCTTCTCAGTCCCGAACAGGAAGACCCTCGCCCGCTGGCGGGGGAAGAACGCGCCCAGGTGGCCGAGGAACTGGTCGAGGTGGAGCGCGCTCTGCGACCGGTGATGAGCCGCGCCCTGCAGGATCCGGTCGTATCGGAAGCTTTCGATGTTCTTCGGGATAGCGTCATCGCCGCCATGCTGCGCATCGATCCCCAGAGCGAGCGCGCGATGGAACTGATGGCCGACATCGAGGGACAGGTGGCCCGGCTCGACGCGGAGATCGCCAGCCTGTCACGGTGACTTCCGAGACAGCCTCTACACCTCGAGTGTCAGGTCGCTGTCGCTGAAGCTTTCCTTGCGTTCGACGGTCAGCACGCCTTTCACTCGCCGGATCTGCCGCATCACCTTCTTCAAGTGAGCGAGGTTTTCTACCTCGATCACGAACTGCCCCGTCATGCCGCCCTCCGTGGACTGGATGTCCGCCGACTGAATGTTCGTGCCCGTGTCGCTGATCGACCGGGCGATGTCGGCGAACAGGCCGTGCCGATCCGTCCCCTCCATCATGATGCGAACGAGGAACCGTTGCGCCCCGTCGTCGTCCCAGTCGATCATGATCCGCCGCTCCGGAAGGTCCGGGAGGTTGAGGACGTTCGGACAGTCGCGGCGGTGGATCGAGATCCCGCGGCCGACCGTGATGTAGCCGATGACCTCGTCGCCCGGCACCGGTTGGCAGCACTGGGAGTAGCGGACCATCAGGTTGTCCATGCCCTGGATGCGCACACCCTTGGACCCGGTCCACACCTTCTTCACGAACTTCGAGAGCGGGCGGTCCTGCTTCTCCCGCTCGGGCACGTCCTCCGGGAACACGGCGCGCATCACCTTCGTCATGCCGATGTCCCCCCGGCCCACGGCGGCGTACAATCCGTCCGTCCCGTCCATCAGACCCAGCTTCAGCGCCGCTTCCTGGATCTGCTCTTCCGGGGGCTTCAGCCGCTTGCGTCGCAGTTCCCTGGACAGGATCTCTCGTCCCAGCCGGACCGAGGAATCGTACTCCTCCCGCCGGATCCAATTCCGGATGCGGTGGCGGGCGCGGCTCGTCTGTACGAAGCCGAGCCAGTCTCGAGACGGCGTCTGCGAGTCGGAGGTCAGGATCTCGACCGTGTCGCCGTTGCGCAGGGCGCGAGATAGCGGAACGATACGCCCGTTCACTTTCGCTCCCGAGCACCGCTGGCCGATCTCGCTGTGCACCGCGTATGCGAAGTCGATGGGCGTGGCGCCCTTGGGCAGCTGCTTCACGTCGCCCGCCGGAGTGAATATGAAGATTTCGTCCTGGAACAGGTCGATCTTCAGGAACTCGAGAAACTCCTCCGGCTCGCGCGTCTCCTGCTGCCACTCGAGTACCTGTCGGAACCAGGTCAGCTTCTCATCGACCTCGTCGCCCTCCCGGTTCTCCTTGTACCTCCAGTGAGCCGCGATTCCGAGCTCGGCGGTGCGGTGCATTTCCTCGGTGCGAAGCTGGATTTCGTACAGCCGCCCGCCCGGCCCGAAGATCGTGGTATGGAGGCTCTGGTACAGGTTCGACTTCGGCGTCGCGATGTAGTCGTGGAAACGTTCGGTAAGCGGGGTCCACTTGTTGTGGATCACGCCCAGGGCGTGGTAGCAGTCCCGAACGGTGGGCAGAACCACCCGCACGGCGAGGACATCGTAGATCTCCTCGTAGGGGCGGCCCCGCTTCCGCATCTTCCGCTGGATGGACCACAGGTGCTTCGCCCTGCCCTCGACCTCGCACTCGAGCCCCGCCGCTCGCAGCTCCACCTTGAGAGGCGCGACCATCTGCGCGATCAGGCTCTCCCGCTCGCTGCGCTTGTCCGACACCGTGGTGGCAACGGCGCGGTATTCGTCGGGCTCGAGGAACTTGAAGGCGAGATCCTCCAGCTCCCACCGTACCCGGGCCATGCCGAGGCGGTGGGCCAGCGGGGCATAGATGTCTCGCGTCTCGACGGCGATTCGTCGCTGACTCGCGGGATTGAGATGCTCCAGCGTGCGCATGTTGTGCAGCCGGTCGGCCAGCTTCACGATGATCACCCGCGCATCGCGCGCCATCGACAGCAGGAGCTTCCGGTAGGTCTCCACCTGCCGCTCGGCCAGCGACCGGATCTCCACGCGCGAGATCTTCGTCAGGCCATCCACGATGGTGGCGATCTCGCTCCCGAACTCGCGCTCGATCTCCTCCACCGTCGTGCGGCTGTCCTCCACCACGTCGTGCAGCAGAGAGGCCGCGATGCTCACCGTATCCCGGTGGATCTCGCCCAGGATCGTGGCCACCTGCACGCAGTGCGTGATGTAGTCCTCGCCCGAGCTCCGCTTCTGGCCCTCGTGCTTCTCGCTCGCGTACTGGAAAGCCAGGGCGAGCAGCTCGAGGTCCAGCCGGTCCTCGCTACCGGCGATCGCCTCCATGAACTCCGGCGGCAGGATGGACTGCGCCCACTCCCCCGGGGGGTTGGAGCCTTCCTTCTTCTTGACCTCGGTCGACCTGGTCGCCACGGCTTCCTTTCGAGATCCGCCTGCCTGGCGCATACCCTTGCCGGGCGAAGAGTTGCCCCGACCGGCCATTCCGGCATGCTCCAGGAGAATTCAAACATAGAGGGCAACTCGCGTGCCGGAAAGAAAAAGGCCCGCCTCAGGATTCGGGACCGCGCCGGCTCCGAACGGCCACCTCGGGCCCCGCCGCGGGTACCAGGCCGCGCTCCAGGAGGCTGATGTAGCGCCCGTCCCCAATGACGATGTGATCGCGAACCGGAATCCCGAGCAGCCGGCCGCTCTCGACGAGCTGCCACGTCACCTCCAGGTCCTCCGGGGAAGGATCCGGGTCGCCGCTCGGGTGGTTGTGGGCCAGCACGACGCTCGCCGCTGCGTGCGCGATCGCGGGAGCGAATACCTCGCGCGGATGCACGAGGGAGGAGTTGAGGAGACCGACCGTGACGCAGCGTTCGGAGATCACCCGGTTCTGCGTGTCCAGGTAGACGGCCCAGAATTCCTCCTGTCGGCGGTCGCGCAGGGCGGGCCCGAGGCGGTGGAAGACGTCGGCCGGTCCCTGGATGCGGCAGTCTCGCCTCGCCGGCTCGGCGGCGGCCCGGCGACCGAGCTCGAACGCGGCCACCAGGGTGCTGGCGCGGGCCGGGCCGATTCCGGAAGCCGTGGCCAACTCCCCCGGCTCGGCAGCGCCCAGGCGACGCAGAGAGCCTCCGTACCGGACGAGGACTTCCGAGGCCAGGTCCAGGGCCGTGCGACCCGCGCCCCCGGAGCCGAGGAGAACGGCGAGCAGCTCCCTGGAGGAGAGAGCGCTCGGAGGTTGCGCCGCCAGGCGCTCGCGTGGCCGGTCCGCAGGCGGCCATTCCCGGATCGTGGGGGTCATGGAAAGAGGGTAGCGGGAGGGCCTCACCCGCGAATCAACGGCCAACGACCCTTCCGGTGCCACACAGGCGCGTGATGTGACGATTCTCAGACGCCGTGTACGGCGTGTCCGGAGCGCGTCTCCGCAGCGGCAGCGCAGCGAGGACTAGCGCGGAGGAGACGACCGTGCCGGCGCCGTGGTGATCGTCACCCCACCCGCCCATGGCACTTCTTGTACTTCTTCCCGCTCCCGCACGGACACGGCTCGTTCCGGCCCACTTCCTCCCCACCATGCAGCGGCGCCTCGGGCCGCAGGACCTGCTGAGTCGGCTTCGCTGCCGGCTCCTTCAATGCCGTGGCCGCCACGCCGGTCGCTGCCAGCTCCGGGACACTCTCCGCCGGGGCCGCGCGCGGCGGACCGGAGGCCGAGGCGCGCATACCTGCGGCATCCGCCCCGCTACCCGTACCGGCCAGCTCGCTCGGTCCGCTCATCGAGCTTACCTGCTGCGGCCGCAAAGCGGGCCGCATCTCGACCTGGGCTCGGAACAGCAGGTTGGACAGGCTCTTGCGCAGGTCCTGCATCAGGTCGACGAACGCCCCGTAGGCTTCCTTCTTGTACTCGACCAGCGGGTCGCGCTGCCCGTATGCCCGGTACCGGATCGACTCCCTCAGGTGGTCCAGATCGTACAGGTGCCCCTTCCACTTCTCGTCGATCACCGAGAGCACGATGAAGCTGAGGATGCGCTCCCAGTTGTCGCCGAAGCTCTCGATCTTCTGGTGATACGCTTCGTGCACGAAATCGAGCACGGCGTCCATCAGCTCGTCCGTGTCCTTCCAGGCGATCTCGGCCGGATCGACTTCCCCGGTCGGAAGGAAAGACGCCACGAGGAAATAGTCCAGCAGAAGCCGTTCGCGCAGGCCGGCCAGATCCCACTCGTCCGCGTGTGAGCCCGGTTCGATCACCGTCTCGACGACCTCGATGACCGAGCGCTCGATCATCTCCCACGCCTCGCCCTTCAGATCCTCCCCACCCTCCAGCCCGAACAGCCGCAGGTCGTAGATCACCTCGCGCTGCTGGTTCATCACGTCATCGTACTCGAGCAGCCGCTTCCGAGCCTCGAAGTTCTGCAGCTCCACCCGCCGCTGGGCCCGCTCGATCGCCTTCGTCATCCACGGGTGCGTGATGACCTCACCCTCCTCGGCGCCCAATCGGTCCATCACTTTGGCCACCCGCTCACTGGCGAACAGCCGCATCAGGTCGTCTTCCAGAGACAGGAAGAACCGGCTCGACCCGGGATCTCCCTGGCGGCCCGACCGGCCTCTCAGCTGGCGGTCGATCCGCCGCGATTCGTGTCTCTCCGTACCCAGGATCTGCAGCCCGCACGGCGGGTCCGCGTAGCACCCGAGGGCCTTCACCTGGTCCTGGCTCAGGTCCTCCTCTTCTGCCAGCTGACCGAACGCCGGATCGGCCGAACGGATCCCGCATACCTGGCACTTCACCAGCGCTGCGCCGAGTTTGATGTCCGTCCCTCGGCCGGCCATGTTCGTGGCGATCGTGATCGCGCCGGGCTGTCCGGCCTGCGTGACGATCTCGGCTTCCCTCTCGTGCTGCTTCGCGTTCAGCACCTGGTGCTCCAGCCCGCGGCGCTTGAGCATGCGCGATACCTTCTCCGAGACGTCTACGTTGGTCGTACCCACCAGCATGGGAAGGCCGCGTCGGTGCAGACGCTCGATCTCGTCCAGAAGGGCGGCGAATTTCTCCCTGTTCGTGCGATACAGCAGGTCCTCATCGTCAATCCGGCGAACCGGCCGGTTGGTGGGAATGACGACCACCTCGAGCCCGTAGATCTCGTGGAACTCCCCTTCCTCCGTCTCCGCCGTGCCGGTCATCCCGGCCAGCTTCGCGTACATGCGGAAGTAGTTCTGGATCGTGATCGTTGCCAGCGTCTGGGTCTCCCCGCGGACGCTCACGTTCTCCTTGGCCTCGACCGCCTGGTGCAACCCATCGCTCCACCGCCGGCCGGTCATCTTGCGGCCGGTGAATTCGTCCACGATCACGACTTCGCCGTTCTCGACGACGTACTCCACGTCCTTTTCGTACAGGGCGTGCGCTTTGACGAGCTGGTGGATGATGTGCAGGCGCTCGGACTTCTCGGCGTAATCCCGCTCCAGGGTCTGGATGCTGTCCCGCTTCTCGTCGGGACCGAGCTTGCCGTCGTCTTCTACCTTCTTTACCGCCTCGGAAATGTCGGGAACCACGAAAGCTTCCGGATCGCCAGGACTGAGGATGTCCTGCCCCCGCTCGCTGATCTGGATCGTGTGCCCCTTCTCGTCCGTCGTGAACAGGAGCATTTCGTCTATCTCGGCCATCGCCTTGTCGCGCATGACCGCGGCTTCGGTACGCTGGACGAGCTGCTTCACGCCGGTCTCGCTGAGCAGCTTCATCAGACGGCGGTTCTTGGGCCCGCCGCGCTGCGCTGCCAGCAGGAGCTTGCCCGTATGGAAGTCGCTGGCGCCCTCTTCCTCGTCCTCCAGCTTCTGGAGTTCTCCCTCCGCCTCGGCGACCAGGCCGTTGACGATGGCCATTTGCTTGCGGACCAGGCTGGCCACCTGCGCGTTGTGCTTCTTGTAGACCTGCTGGTCCTGCGCCTTGCCGACCGGACCGCTGATGATGAGCGGTGTACGGGCCTCGTCGATCAGGACGGAGTCGACCTCGTCGATGATCGCGTAGTTGTGGGCCCGTTGCACCCGGTCTTCGTGTCGCACCACCATGTTGTCGCGCAGGTAGTCGAAACCGAACTCGTTGTTGGTGCCGTAGGTGATGTCGCACCCGTACATCCCCCGCCGCACCTCGCTCCCAGGCTGCGTGTCGTCGATGCAGCCGACCGTCAGTCCGAGGTAGCGGAAGATGGTACCCATCCACTGGGAGTCACGGCGGGCCAGATAGTTGTTCACGGTGACCAGGTGGGCGCCCTTGCCCGGGAGCGCATTCAGATACAACGGCAGGGTGGCCACGAGCGTCTTGCCCTCGCCCGTAGCCATCTCGGCGATCTTGCCCTGGTGCAGGACGATGCCACCGATCAGCTGCACGTCGTAGGGCACCATGTCCCAGGTCATCACGTGGCCCGTGACTTCGATCTCGCTGCCCATGAGCCGGCGACAGGCCTCTCGCACCGTCGCGAACGCTTCGGGGAGAAGTTCGTCCAGGATCTCGTCGGTCGCCTCCTGGAGCTCGGATTCCGCGCGACTCAAACGCTCCGACAGGTCTGCCCGCTTCGAACTGTCCTCCGTATGCCGCCGATCCTCTCGCAGCTTCTCGATCTCATCTTCGAGCTTCTGCGTCCTCTCGCGAATCCGGTCGCGGAACCGAGCGGTCTGCTCCTTGAGATCTGCCTCGGTGACCTCTGCCAGGCGAGCCTCGTGGATCTTGATCTCGTCGACGATGGGCTGGAGCCGCTTCATCTCGCGCTGGAAGCGGGTGCCCACGACCTTCTGTACCATTCCCTTCAGCATGTGCTGCGATCTTCCTTTGTTCGGCCGCGCCTGTTCAGGCGCGCAGCTGAGTACGCCGCGCCGACCACGCCCGCTCGACCTCCGGTCGAAGGCGCTCCGGCACCGTGTATCGAATTGACATGCCCTCCTCCAGCCGCCGTCGGATCCGCGTACTGGAGAGGTCTACTCTCGTGACTTCGACTACCTCGTGGGGCACGTCCGTCCCCTTCAGCTCCTCTCCCGGCCGCGTCATCACGGCCAGGCGAGCCAGCTGCAGAATGCGCTCCGGCTCCCTCCAGCCGCGGAACGACCGCAACTGATCGGCGCCCACGATCAGGTAGAGCACCTCCGGATCCAGCTCACGGCGCACCCATTCCAGCGTGTCCACCGTCCACGAAGGACCTTCCCGCTCCACTTCGATGTCGCTCACCTGGACGCGATCGTCGCCCTCGAACGCCAGGCGAACGAGGGCCAACCGGGTTGCGGCGTCGAGCAGGGCTTCCCTGTGCGGTGGCCGGCCCGCCGGCACCACGATCATGCGATCCAGCTCGAGACTCTCGAGCGCGTCCTGAGCGACGACCAGGTGACCGATATGCGGCGGATCGAACGTGCCGCCGAGGATGCCGATTCGTCCGGACACGTCAGCTCTCGTCCTCGTCTTGCTGCGTGATCTCGAGCGCCTCGGGTGACTCGGGATAGAATTCGAGAAGACGCTGGCGAACGAGGTTCGCTTCGGCCCGAAAGCCTACCTGGGAGTAGCTGTCGTACAGCACCAGGAGCGTCGCCGGGGCCACATCGGCTTCGGGGTACGTCTGAAGGATGTTCTCGAAGTAGATGATCGCCGACTCGTATAACCCCCTCTCGTAGTAGTAACGCCCGACCCTGAGCTCCTTGGCCGCCATCTTCTGCCTGGCCTGCGCCACGAGGTCACGAGCGTCTCCGACAAGCGGGCTCCGTGGAAAGAACTCGAGGAGCCGAGTGCATTCCTCGATGGTCTTCTGCGTGAACTCCTGGTCGCGGGGAAGGTCGGGTGACACGATCCAGAAGGACCTGCATACCCCGAACTGGGCATCGTCGGCCAGGGGACTGTTGGGCCGAGAGGTCGCGAGCTGCCTGAACTCGTTGGCCGCCAACAGCTCGTCTCCAGTCTCCAGATACGACTCGGCCAGCAGGAGCCGGCTGCTGTCCGCGGTGGGGTGCAACGGCTCCCGGAGAAGGTGATCTCTGAAGCCGCGGATCGCGTCGTGGTACTTCCCGCGCTCGAATCGGTCCACCGACCAGTCAAATCGTCCACGTGGCGTCGCATTCTCGGGCGGCATGGCAGGCGCACAGCCGGCCAGGAGTACGACGGCCAGCCACGCGTGCCACGGAAGGGGCCCGCCCCTTCCCGTTGCTGCCTCCCTTCCTCCCCCAGGTCGTCGCATTATCTCAGGTATCCGTATCGGATCTCGCGGATTCTCTCTTCGGCCATCGCAACGAGCGGTCCGCTGCGAGCCGGATTCAGTTCCAGCACGGCGAGGAAATCCGATTCGGCCGCTGCGTACTCACCCCACTCCAGCAGGACTTCACCACGGGCGAAGTGCGCCCGGTCCAGCAGCGTGCGAGGTACTCCCTGGTTGATGAGGACTTCCAGGTGAGCCGCGGCGGACCGGGTCCTCCCGCGCCGCAACTCCTCCTCGGCCACCGCGAACAGACAGTTGCCATACTGCCAGCGAACGGCGGACCGATCGGTGCCGGGCGAACCGCCGCGCGCCAGGTAACTCTCGAAATAGCCCAGCGCCTCCCGGCAGCCGCCGAGTTCCTGGAAGGTGCGGGCCGTCTCGAGCTCCACCTCCGCCGGAAATTCCCCGTTCTCGGCCGCGCCCAGATACAGCGCTAGAGCTCGACCATGATCGGACTGTCCCGAGTAGTGCCGGGCGAGGGCAAGTCTCAAATCGGGCGGAATGAGCCCGATGCTCATACGCTCCACCGGCCCGAGCGCCCTGGCCATGTTATCGGGTGCGCCGTTCTCCAGAGCCACGCGAGCGGCCTCCGACAGAACGGCCGCCGCCTGGTAGCGGTACGCCGAATCCAGGGCCAGCAAACGGCGGACATACCTGAGCGCTGCTTCGACCTCGCCTCGCTTGCCATACGAGTCGCCCAGTCGCAGCAGCACCTCCGGTTCGTCGCCTCGCTGGCGGAGAGCCAGTCTGTACTCCGCAATCGCAGCGTCGACCTGACCGGAGCCGTACAACCGATCTCCCCTTTCTACCGCGTCGTCGGGGGATCCACCGCACGCCGCCGGGATAAGCAAGAGCGCCGTGAGCACGGTCAGACCGCGCGTCCTGCGCCTGGATCGGGAAAGAGGCACGATTCGACGCCTCAGCCTTCGGAGGTAGACGGCAGAATCTGCCGCCGCGAGGTCGCCCTCCGGACGATTCCGTACTTCGCGATGCAGTGCAGGGCGCGAAACCCGTCCTTCCAGTTGATCTTTTTCCCCTCCGCGTACGTGCGACCGCTGTAGGACACGCCGACTTCGTACACGCGCCACCCTCCGCGGGCGATCTTCGCGGTGATCTCGGGTTCCACTCCGAAGCCGCGCTCCTCGATTTCCAGTCCCTCGAGTACTTCCCGGCGGAAACACTTGTAGCACGTCTCCATGTCCGTCAGGTTCAGGTTCGTCACCATGTTGGACATCAGAGTGAGAAAACGGTTCCCCACGTAGTGCCAGAAATACAGGACGCGGTGCGGCTCTCCGCCAAAAAACCGGGATCCGTATACCACGTCCGCACGGTCGTCGAGGATCGGCTCCAGCAGCCTGCGGTACTCGTCCGGGTTGTACTCGAGGTCCGCGTCCTGGATGACCATGACGTTGCCGCTCGCCGCGGCAAAACCAGTGGCCAGGGCCCGTCCCTTGCCCTGGTTTCTCTCGTGCAGGATCAACCGGTCCACCAGCCCTTCCGCCTCCAGCCGCGCCAGGATTTCCCGCGATCGATCCGTAGAGCCATCATCCACGCACACGAGCTCGATCTTCAGCGGCACCTCGCGCACCCGCCGAATGATCGCCTCGAGAGTCTCCTGCTCGTTGTAGACGGGCATGACGACCGACAGAACCTGCCCTCCGGACATCGTCATCGTGGCTCCTCGGCCGTTTCCGTGAGAACCGGCGGCGGTTTCAACCCGCGCCTCTCCTGAAGCGATCGGAAGTACGCGATCGTGCCCGTCAGACCCTCATCCAGAGACACGGCCGGTTCCCAGCCGAGCAGCGTCCGGGCCCGCGTGATGTCCGGCTTTCGCACCTTCGGATCGTCCTCCGGAAGCGGCAGGTACGTGACCCCGACGTCGGGGTCCACCAGTGCCTGAATATGCTCGGCGAGCTGCCCCACGGTGTACTCGTCCGGGTTGCCGATGTTCACCGGGTGCTGCTCGCTCGAGGCGAACAACCGGTAGATTCCCTCCACCTCGTCGGAGACGTAGCAGAAGCTCCGCGACTGCGACCCGTCTCCGTATACGGTGAGGCCACGCCCCAGCAGGGCCTGGACGATGAAGTTGGAGACCACCCGGCCGTCCCCCGGCCGCATCCGCGGACCATACGTATTGAAGATCCTGACGATACGGGTATCCACCCCGTGGAATCTGCGGTACGCAGTAGTCATCGCCTCGGCGAAACGCTTCGCCTCGTCGTACACTCCGCGCGGGCCGATAGGGTTGACGTTGCCCCAGTACGTCTCCGGTTGCGGGTGAACCAGCGGGTCGCCGTACACCTCGGACGTCGAAGCGAGGAGAAACCGGGCACTCTTGACCAGCGACAGGCCGAGCGCGTTGTGCGTGCCCAGGCTGCCTACCTTGAGCGTCTGTATCGGCAGCAGGAGGTAGTCGACCGGACTCGCCGGCGACGCGAAGTGGAGCACACCGTCGAGGTCTCCCGCGACGTCGATGAACCGCGTCACGTCGTGCTCCACGAAATCGAATCGCGGTTCGTTCCGGAGGTGTGCGATATTGTCCAGGCTCCCGGTGATCAGGTTGTCCATCCCGATGACGTGGTGTCCGTCGGCCAGAAATCGGTCGCTGAGGTGCGAGCCCAGGAACCCGGCTGCACCCGTAATCAGAACCCTCATCGTACCTGTTCTCGTCCGATCGGATAGTACTCGAAGCCGTGACGCCTCATGCGGGCCGGATCATACAGGTTCCTGCCGTCAAACACGATCGGAGCCTCGAGCTCCTGTTTGACCCGCTCCCAGCTCGGTCGGCGGTATTGGAGCCATTCGGTGACCACGACGAGGGCAGCCGCACCGGAGAGCGCTGCGTACTCATCCGGTGCGTACTCGATCCGGTCGCCGAGATACCACTCGCGGGCCACCTCTTCGGCCACCGGATCGTGCGCCGCCACGGTCGCTCCGCCCGCGAGAAGTTCCTCGATCACCGTCACGGACGCGGCTTCCCGCATGTCGTCCGTCTCGGGCTTGAACGCCAGGCCCCACACGGCGAACTTCAGGCTTGAGAGATCTTCGCCGAACCGGCTCCGTATCTTCTTTCCGAGCACCTTCTTCTGACGCTCGTTCGTCTCGTGTACTTCCTTGAGGATCGACAGATCGACGCCCATCTCCTCGCCCGTCTGGATGAGCGCCCGCACGTCCTTCGGGAAGCAACTGCCGCCATAGCCGGCTCCCGCGTACAGAAACGAGGCTCCGATCCGCGGGTCCGACCCGGCTCCCCGCCGAATCATGTTGACGTCCGCTCCGGCTGCCTCACACAGCGCCGCGATCTGGTTCATGAAGCTGATCCGCGTGGCCAGCATGGCGTTGGCGGCGTACTTGGTGAGCTCGGCCGACGCGATGTCCATGAATATCAGCGGATTGCCGCTTCGTACGAACGGCTCGTACAGCTCCTCGAGCACCGGTCGCGCCTCCTGCGACTCGATCCCGCACACCACTCGATCGGGGCGCATGAAGTCGTCGATCGCCGCCCCTTCCTTGAGAAACTCGGGATTCGAGCACACGTGGAACTTGTTATCCGTGTGCTTCTCGATCTCCGCGCGCACCTTCGAAGCAGTGCCCACGGGAACGGTGCTCTTGGTGATCACGACTTTCTCATCGACCAGGTTCTCCCCGACGACGCGCGCGACGGCCAGCACGTGCTGCAGGTCGGCCGAGCCATCCTCGTCGGGGGGAGTCCCCACCGCGATGAACACGACGTGGCCGCCTCGCACGGCCTCCGCCACATCGGTCGTGAAGCGAATCCGGCCCTCGGCAAGGTTGCGCTGCAGCAAACGGTCCAGCCCCGGCTCGTAGATCGGACTGTGCCCGTCATTGAGAAGCGCGATCTTGCGCTCATCGATATCGGCGCACACGACCTGGTTCCCGGTCTCGGCCAGACAAGCTCCCACCACCAGACCGACGTATCCGCTTCCCACGACTGTTACGTTCATGTCTTCCTCGCTCAGACGGCGGTGCCAGTGTGTTCGGTCCCTCCGAAACGCTCCCTGATCCAGCGATACGTCTCCCGCACGGACGCCTCGACGTCGCGCTGCGGGACCCAGCCGGTGTCTTCGCGGATGCGAGCGGGATCTCCGGCGACTATGGCCAGCTCCTCACGACGCACCCGGCTCGGAACCACCTCAATCTCTACGTCGTGGCCCCCCTCGTCCACGATCCAGTCCAGGATCGTCCCGATCCGGATTGACCGCCCCGCAGCCACGTTGTACGCGGCCCGCGGAGTGGCCAGATCCATCAGGAGGCGCAGTGCTTTCACCCCGTCACGTACGTCCGTGAAGTCGCGTTCGACATCCAGGTTGCCGACCTTGACCAGTGCCTCCTTCTCGCCGAGCGCGATGCGGGCCACCTGCTCGGCGAACTCCGGAACCACGAACGGTCGTTCCTGTCCGGGGCCGACGAGGTTGAATCCGCGTACGACCAGTATCCGCAGTCCGTGAGCCCGTCGGTACGTATGCGCCGCGAGCTCCTGACCGGCCTTCGACAGCCCGTAGGCCGACACCGGCCGCAGGGACATATCCTCGGACAGCGGAACGCCGTCGCGCGCCGCATCGCCGTAGGCATCGCACGACCCCATGACCAGAATCCGCGGGTCGAAGTCGGGTTCCAGCTCGCGCACCGCGACGACAGCCTCGCACAGATTCACGGTGCCGCCCACGTTGATATGGACGGCATCCGAGGCGAATTGCCGAGCCAGAGCGCCGGAAGCGAAACCGGCCAGGTGGTAGATTCGGTCCGGCATCGCAGCGGCGACCAGGCGAACCAGCGCGTCGCGGTCCCGCACATCGGCCGCCTTCCAATCCACGGCCGCGATCTGCTCGGGGGCGAGAGTCGAACGGCTGGGGGGCAGGTCGAGGGCCGAGGCGGCCACGCTGATACCCTGGTCCAGCAGCTCGGCGATGAGATGTTGCCCGACAAAGCCGTCGGCTCCGGTGACCAGTACTCTCATCCGCGCCACGCTCCGGTCGTGGGGCATCGGCCGCGACCCACCCCCCTTGCGCACACCGGGCGGTGCCCGGAAAGCGAGGGGTCCGACACGACAAGAAGGCCCCACCTTGTGGCGGAGCCTTCTCGGGTCGTCTCAGCTCGACGCGATGGAAAGGGAATCGACTCGCGCCGACGCCTCAGGGGGCCTTGCGGATCTTGCCCGCTTTCAGGCACCGAGTGCAAACCCGAACACGAACCGCCCTCCCATCTTCGAGAACGCGGACCCGCTGCAAGTTGGGCATGAACCGCCGCTTGCGCTTGTTGTTCGCGTTGCTCACGCGATTTCCGGTAGCCGGTCCCTTATTGCATACGTAACAGAAGTTCGCCATCTAAGCACACGTCAGTTGAACGAGAGCGAGTCCGCCATGATGAAGCTCGGGCTCAGCGGAATCGCGTTCGCATTTTCCTGGTCGACGGCATCCTGATCCACCCATACCGATCGAATCGAATCGTTCAGGGTGAATACGTGGCCGTGCAAGGTCACCAAATCCCCGGCGTACACCTGGGTGTCCATCTGAATCAAGTCGGACGAAAGAAGGACAGGATACGCCACCGCGCTGTCCAGTTGCACGGTGAACGTCCCTCGACCGAGCCGCTGGGCGACCCCGACCGAGCGGAGGTATCCAGTCTCGCCCACCGCTGCAGCCGCATCCGCCGCGAGCGACACCGGGTCGAGGTCCACCGGTCCGGCCTCCTCGACTTCTTCGAGTACCGGAGCAACCTGGGTGCCCAGGTTATCCGCCTTCCGGTCCAGCCACCACATGAAACCGACGACGGCCAGCACTGCGACGACCATCAGTATCGTCGAAGTCCCGCGAAGCATCGGTGCCTGCCTTTCCCGACCCGAGGTCGGCTCTAGTTCTCCATCTCGGTGAGCTCGATGATCGCCATCTCGGCACCATCACCCTTTCGAGCCCCGAGCTTCACGATCCGGGTGTATCCGCCCGGTCGCTCTCGGAAGCGCGGTCCCACCTCGTCGAACAGCTTGTGCAGTGCCGTTCGGTCAGCGATGTGCCGGCGCACGCGGCGCCGACTGTGTACGTCGTCCGTGCCTCCCAGCGTGATCAGCTTCTCGACAAAAGGCCGAAGCTCGCGCGCCTTTGCTTCCGTGGTCCGAATGCGCTCGTGCTGGATCAGGCTCGTGGCCATGTTCCTGAGAGTCGCCGTACGGTGACTCGCGGTGCGGCTGAGCGCCCGACCTTTGTTCCTATGCCTCATCGCCTCCACCTCCAGCGGTCGGGCCTTCAGCGTCCTCGACCATCCACAGGTCGCCGACCTCATCACGCTCGATGGCCATTCCGAACCGCAGGCCGTTGAGCGCCAGGACCTCAGCGATCTCCTCCAGCGATTTCTCGCCAAACGAAGGAACGGCGAGGATGTCGTCCCGAGACCGCACGACCACATCCAGAAGCGTGTGAATGTCGGCCTTGTCCAGGTTGTTTCTCGAACGAATCGAGATCCCGTCGAATGCCTCCAGCGGCGACTCCAGCAGCGCCATCATGCCGCCATCCACCGCAGTGCGGCCGGCCGGGCCTCCGATCTCCGGCGCGGAACTACCGTTTCCGGAGCC
>JBDGXI010000268.1:0-2342 GCA_039584685.1 Gemmatimonadota bacterium
ACAGGGAGGGCGACGGTGAACATCACTCTTGCGATCGATGATGATCTCGTGAAGGCCGCACGCGAGGTTGCCAAATCCATGGGTAAGAGTCTGAATCAAGTCATCCGGGATCACTTGGAACACCTGACCGATCGGGACCGTGTCGAGCGGGACATGGAAGAGCTCCGGAGGCTTTCGGAACAAGGCGGGGGGCGCTCCGAAGGCCGACGCTGGTCGCGCGAGGAGATCCATGAGCGTTCGTAGCTTCCTGGACACCAATGTCCTCGTCTACACAGACGATGCCGACGCACCGCGAAAGAAGGAAACTGCCCTCGACCTGGTGGAATCGGCCAGTATAGGGGGCTGGGGCGTCGTGTCGACTCAGGTGTTGCAGCGACCCGGAAGCTCGGGCTCCCCAAGGACATCGCCCGGGCCAAGGTGGAGATCTTCGGTCGGCTGAACCTGGCCACCGTCGAAATGCCGACGATCCTGGGCGCAATCGACGTCCATCGCCTTCATGACGTGAGCTTCTGGGACGGCCTGGTCATTCACACCGCCCGGTCTGCGGGATGCCGTATCCTGTATACCGAGGACTTGCAGCACGGACGCCGATTCGACGGGCTCGAAGTAGTGAATCCGTTTCAGTGAGGCCCGTGTAGGCCCCTGTTCGCACCGCGGTCGGCCCTACCCGAAGAACCGGCTGAGAGTCCACCCGGGAGCCGGCCACGCCTTCCTCGAATCCTCTCACACGTCTCTACCGCCGTCTGCCTCCCCGGCTACGCCCGCCTGATGACCGGGAGCGCTGGCTGTTGTAGTTGTTCGTCCGAGTGGTCCCTGCACTCCTGGCGTTGCTGCTCCGCTCCAGGTTCTGACCCGTCGTGGCCCCGCCGGTAGACGGCATCTGGTACGACGGCTGCTGCTGCGGTCGCTGAGCCTGGCCCGCCTGGCGGTCCCCGGCGCCTGCACGATCGGCGGCACCTGCCCGGTCAGCCGTGCCCGCCCGCTCGCTCGCCGCCTCCCGGTTTACGGCGTCGTTACCCTGCCACCCATCGCGCGTGCTCTGCTCCCAGTTCCCGTCGTTGTTGCGGTAGACATTCCCGTCACGATCCGAGAACACGTTGTTGTCGCGGCCCTGCGCAACCTGGCCCCGTGTGTTCGCGCGGGCCCGATCCGCAGGGGCGTTCCGCGCCGTGTTGTTCGGACGGTTGTAGATGTTGTTGTGCCTGGCTGCGTTCGAGCCGGCTCGATAGCCCGCCCGGTATCCGGCCCTCGCTCCCCTGTTCCACCCCCTGTGGTAGCCGCGTCGATAGCCACGGTAGCGGCCCGGGCCCCACCAGCCGCCCCGGTACCAGCCACCCCGTCCGATGTAGAACGTGAACGGGCCCGTGCTGTAGCTGAGTCCGAAGCTCCAGCCGTACCACGGGTTCCAGCGGACGTGGAAGCCCCAGGTCGCCGGACGCGGGTAGTAGTAGCGACCGTACCAGCCGGGATAATACCAGCCGGTTCCGTAGACGATGGTCCCACCGTACACATAGCTGCCCGTGTAGCCCGGGTAGTAGCCCACGTAAACCACTTCGGGCGTCGACTCGTAGACGTACACGTACGTGACGTTGTGGACCGGGCTCTCGGCTGGAATGTCGTAGATCTCCTCCGGAACCTCGTCCGTCACGGCCCATGGGCCTTCGGCGCTGTCCGCCACGTACCACACCGCCTCGTGGCACGCGTAGTACTTGTCGTCCACCTTGATGATCTGCTCCGCCGTGTTGGCGGCATAGCTCATGTCGGTGCCTTCGATCGCCTCGAACTGCGGATCCCCGTCGTACTCCACGTCGAGCGTGGCGTCGCGGTTGATGGCCGAGGTCTGGGGAACCTGGTTTTCCATCACCGCTTCGTTCGCCGCCTCCGTGCCCGGCACGGACACCAGGATGTGTCCCATATCGGAGTCGAAGGGAATGTCGGCGAACCCGGGCGGGAGCTGGTCGGCCGGTACGTTGACCCACGGGCCATCGAACGACTCCGACGAGTACCAGCGTCCCGACAGGATCACGAAGTAGCGGGCCGAGTCGAGGTCCATCAGCACGTCGCTCTCGGAGTTGCCGACGTACATGAGGTCGGTGCCGCTGATCGGAGTGTACTCCGGCTCACCCTCGATCACGATCAGCTCGGTGGGCTCCGTCGCGACGACGATCGCGGGAGGCGGCCCCGGCTCCTCTTCCTCAGGCTCATCCACCTCGGCGCCCTCGGGCAAATCGTCGGCGGGCATTTCCTCGTCCGGTAGAGGCTCGGGTGCGAGCGCTGCCACGTCCGCCGGAACCTGATTCGTCAGGGCCCACGGGCCCTCGTACTCGGGGGCAGCGTACCAC
>JBDGXI010000098.1:0-8502 GCA_039584685.1 Gemmatimonadota bacterium
CAGTGCGCTGCCGTCGCATGCTCCGATCGCGAACAACAGAATCACCAGGCTCGCGCACTTGAGTCCTTTGTATAGCATGATAGGCTCCCTTCGGCGTCGGTGGTCGGTTGCTGCGTGCTACTGCCGAAGGTTCGGATCGGGCCGTCACATGGACGTCACCCGCCGCGCAGATTCCAGGTGCGGGCACGTCAGGGTATAGTAGCTTCCGCCCTTCTCTTAATGCCCAGCATGCACTTTCGCATCATGAAGATCTCGAAGAGGTCCAGCATCACCCGCGAGCGACCGAATGGTCGTGTCCCGCGGTCTATTGCTTCCGCCCCGCCACCGGCTAGCTTGCGAACACCCCCCGGCATCTGAGGGGTTGCCATGATTATGAGTGCGGGTGGAAGCCACGTGCGGAGGAAGCCGTGGGCCGTGGTGCTGGCAGGAGGGGGAGGATCGCGCATGCGTGGGTGCACGGTCGACAATACCGGACACCACGTACCGAAGCAGTATTGCGTAGTTGACGGTGAGCGAACTCTCCTGCAGGCAGCCGTCGCGCGCGCTGAGAAGTGCGTAGACCCGGGGCACGTGGTGGCCGTGGTTTCGGGTCAGCATCGCAAGTGGTGGGAGCCGCAGCTGGATGGACTTCTCCACCGCGACAACATCGTGGTCCAGCCCCTGTCGCGCGGAACGGCTGTTGGTGTGTTGCTTCCCCTGTGCCGGGTGCTGGCCCGCGATCCCGGCGCACACCTGGTGTTCCTGCCGGCCGATCACTGGTTTCGCCACGAGGACCTGGTGGCAGGAGCTGTCCGGACGGCCCTGGAGTTCAGCTATGAGGATCCCGGAAGCCTCGTATTCATCGGCATAGAGCCGGAGTCTCCCACGAGCGACTTCGGATACATCGTACCCCTCCGAAAGGGCGGTAGCGGCCCGCTGCCGGTGGTCTCGTTTGTGGAGAAGCCATCGAGAGAGAGCGCGAAGGCGCTCATCGGGCGCGGAGCGCTGTGGAACACACTCATCTTCGCCGCCCACGGCCGGTATCTCATGCGAGTGATCCGGGAGCACTTCCCACACACCGCGGATGCCGTGCGAGTGGCCGTATCCGGGAGCGCGGACGATGCCCACTGTCTGGCTCGGGCGCTGGCGGCAGTCTACCCCAGTCTCACGACCATCGATTTCTCGAGGGATGTACTGGAGCACAGCGATGTTCAGATGGCAGTAATCCCTGTGGCCGGCGCGGGGTGGTTGGAGTTGGGCACGCCAGCTCGCCTCGAGGCCTGGCTGGAGGAGATTCGACCGGCGAGAGTAGCCATGAGACAGCCGAAGCCAGTCGCCGAACAGCCGACCGGTCCGGATCCACAGCCTGACTCGGTGACCGCGGAGCATGGGGATGTCAAAGTGAGCCCCCCTGAGTAGCCATCAGTCATTCAGTCGGGACAACCGGCTCCAACGTGAGGCAGCGAGTCCTCACGACTACATGTTCAGAACTGTCTTCCGCGCATGAAAGGCCTCTGCGACGCCATCGGAAGCCCTCGATTCGAGCCCGCGAAGCCGCATGATCGCCTCGAACGAGTCTGCCGTGAACCAATCGCGCGAGCTCTGTGACGGGAAGTGGTCGAGGAGGTGTCGAACCTTCCGCCGCGCGATGTCCTCGGTCAGGGGAACGTAGAGATTCGGCGAAGCGAGATCGGCGTCGTACTTCAGGACCTCGTACTCCAGAATCAGATGGTCTCGAAACGTGTTCCATGTGATCTCGCCCACCGTTCGGTGATCCTGGTGACGGTCGGCCAGATGGTGAGTGAACACGAGATCCGGCTGCAGACCGTGTGCGAGATCTTCCATGAAGTCCTTTATCTCAGACCCCTGCCACGGAAAGTGACCATCACGGAACTGGCCAAACCGGATCTCGCGGCCCCCGGCGGCCGACAGAAGATCCTCTGCGCTCGTCCGCGCCTCCAGTCCGCGCGGGCCCTCGGAGCTCAAGACGACCCAGGTCACGTAGGAGCCCGGATGCTCCTGGAGAAGGCGGATGAGCGTCCCGGCGCATCCGATCTCGATGTCGTCGCTGTGGGCTCCGATGCAGAGGAGCTTCAGCTCACGGGATGACCCCAGGTCGGCGAGGCTCAACATCAGCGAATTCCAGCCATAGCCCGCCAACCCGACCGGCGCCACACGGTCCAGGGAGCGTCGCCCCGCTCGTAAAGCGACTGGAGATGCTGGTACTCCTTGAACGTATCCATACAGGCCCAGAAGCCCGGATACCTGTACGCAAGGAGACCGCCGCGGCGAGCGAGAGCCGGGAAAGCACCCTCAACCAGGTCCTCTCCGCCACGCAGGTGATCGAAGATCTCGCGGCGCAGGATGAAGAAGCCACCGTTGATCCACATACCCGACTCCGACGCGGGCCGGATCGAGTTCACCGTCGCATCGTCCTGCAGAGTCACCACATGAAACGACTGTGGAGGACGCACGCAGGCGAAAGCACCGATCGCCTCCTGGCGCTGGAAAAAATCGACATACGAGCGCAGCGGAAGATCGGTGAGTCCGTCGGCATAGTTGGCGAAGAAAATGTCGTCACCATTCAGGTACGGCTCCACCGCGCTCAAACGCTGTCCGATGTTCGTTTCCAGGCCGGTGTCGACACACGTGATCTTCCAGTCTTCCACACCGAGTCCGTGGAGCTCGATCGAGCCTCGTGTCCTCGAGACGGGGCCGCCCGGCCTACCCAGGCCCGTTCTGTCGAAGTACTCCCTGATCATGTCGCCCTGGTGTCCGAGACACAGGATGAACTCCTTGTGCCCGTAATGGGCGTAGTACTTCATGAGGTGCCACAGGATGGGGCGAGTACCAATGGACACGATCGGTTTGGGAGTCCTCTGGGAGTGCTCCATGAGGCGTGTCCCCAGTCCTCCGCAGAACAGGACGACTTTCATCGAAGCACCTCCGCGCGGGCGAAGTCCGGCCTGGAAGCATCCCGGTCCGAGATCGACTCCACGTCTCGCCACCATCGGATCCCGAACAGGGGATCGTCCCAGCGGATTCCCGCCTCGAAGTCCGGCGTGTGGAACTCGGTCATGTCGTAGCGGACTTCAGTCTCGGGCTGCAGCGTGAGGAATCCGTGTGCCAGTCCCCGGGGCACGAAGAGCATGCGCCGATTAACACCGGACAGCTCCACGGCCAGGTGTTCGAGGTAAGTCGGAGAGCCGACTCGCAGATCGACGACTACGTCCTGGATTGTTCCTCGTGCGCAACGGACGAGCTTGTCTTCCTCGAACGGAGGCCGCTGGAAGCACAGGCCGCGTAAGGTGCCGGCGGCGGGACTGAACGAGACACTCGATTGTACGAAGCACGCATCGATACCGTGTGCGCGCGCCTCCTCGACGCACCAGGTGCGGGCGAAGAACCCGCGATCATCACGCCGTGGGTCCAGGTCAACCATGAAGACACCGGGCAGCCTCGTTTCTCGAAATATCATGCAATCACTTCCAACCGGGGAATCGGAACCACCAGGCGCGCGCCCCACTCACGTGTATAGGCGAGTTGGCTGACGATCTCGTCCCGGAGGTTCCAGGGGAGAATCAGGATATAGTCGGGCTTCGTCTGCTCAATCCTCTCCGGAGAGTGAATGGGTATACGAGAGCCCGGAAGAAAACGGCCGTGCTTGTGCGGGTTACGGTCCACTGTGTACGCGAGGAGGTCGGGTCCGATGCCACAGTAGTTGAGCAGAGTGTTTCCCTTTCCGGGAGCGCCGTAGCCAACGACGCTCTGGTTCGCATCGGCGGCTTCGATCAGGAAGCGCAGCAGGGCGCGCTTCGAAGACTCGACCTGCCGACCGAATTCGACGTATCGATCGCTGTCTCGAAGACCAGCCCGCTCCTCGCTTTCCTTGAGTCGCGACACGCTCGGGGAGACCTGGGGTGAGGCTTCGTCTTCGTGCCGGGCATAAATGCGCAGCGAGCCTCCGTGGGTCGGGAGTTCCTCGACATCGAACACGCACAGTCCGTGTTCTGAAAAGATCCTCTCTATCGTGCCGAACCCGAAATACGAGAAATGTTCGTGGTAGATCGTGTCGTACTGATTCTCGGCGATGAGGCGCTGAAGATGCGGGAACTCGGCGGTCACGGTTCCGCCCGGGGCCAACAGAATGCGGACTCCGCTCACGAAGTCGTTGAGGTCCGGAACCTGTGCCAGCACGTTGTTCGCGATGATCAGATCGGCTCGTTTTCCGCTGTCTACGAGCCGCTGCGCTAGCAAGGTGCCGAAGAAGTCGACCAGCGTTGGCACGCCTTTGCCAATGGCGACACGAGCCACGTTGAGCGCTGGTTCCACCCCGAGGCACGGAATCGACTCGTCGACGAAATACTGAAGCAGGTAACCGTCATTGCTCGCCAGCTCGACCACGAGGCTGTCCTCGTCAAGGCGGAACCGCTCGATCGCATCGGCCACGTACCGCCTCGCATGGTCGAGCCAGCTCTCGGAGTAGGACGAGAAATATGCGTATTCACGGAATATTTCCTCGGGTGACACGAATTCCTCGAGCTGAACGAGGAAGCAGTTCTCGCACACGTAAACATGCAGTGGATAGTGACACTCGGGTCCACGACACTCGCTTTGCGTCAGAAAACTCTCGCACAGCGGTGAAGCGCCGAGATCGACGAACGTGCGCCGAAGGTCACTGGAGCAGAATCGGCAGATCGGTTGCAGACCAGTCTGCGCAGGTGTGGGGTCAGGAATCCGCTCGGCCGGCATGGACATGGATGTTCTCCGTTGCACCTCGTATCGCAGCTCAGCGCCGCCTCCCTCGAAACGCGAACGAGCCCAGAGATCGCAACTAGCGGGCCATGGGCAGACGGCTCGCAAGTGCGATAAGGTGCAACCGCAACTCTATTGTCCATAAATTCTTAGCGGCGTAGGTCGGCTGCTGGCCGTGGCTCGCGGCGTCCGAGCGGGAATCCGGTGTTGCGTCTCTCCAACACACGGAAGAGCAGAGAACGGACAGCCGAATTGCAGCCCCGGCAGGGGTGCTGGGCGCGAGCTTCGGGCTGCGACTGTCGTATGGTTAACCTTGCGGACAGGTTAGTTTGGCGGTCCGGCGCAGGTGGCCCTGCCGCTACCAGAGAGAGGTCGATTATCTCATCGATGAATAGGCAACAGCCCGCTCCGTCTTCCGCCCTCACGCGGATCACTCGCGACGGACCGCTCGTGGGAGTCGAGCTTCGCCCGCCGCGCACGGGGATGTCACACCGCGACAGCATCGATGTATGGATCGACATGTATCATGCGATGGAGCGACTCGCCCGCCGCGACACCGTGATCTTCCTGACCGACAACGCCGTGGGGCAGCGGGAGGAGGAAAACCTCGGTCACCTGACGGCAAACCTCTCGGTGGAAGTGGACCGAGGCAGAGTCGTTCCGTTCCTTACCACGAAGCACAGCCTCGACTACTGCCACCTCTACGCGAGCCGGGCTTACGGGTCCGGATTCGGGGCCATCACGGTTCTCGGAGGCGATACATCCATCGGGCCGCCCCGATGTGTCCCGCATTCATCGGAATTGAGGCGATCGATCCGCGCCCGTGTGCCGTCTCTACACCTGGGGGGCTGGGCCAATCCGCTTAGAGATCTGGAGAGGCAGGTCGACCTGCTCGCAGGTCCGGAGTACGAGATAGACTTCTACCTCACGCAGATCGTGTCACACCATCAGATCGATGACGTCGAAAGGTTCGTGAGGGCGACACGCGAGCGTGGCATCGAGGTCCCGGCGGTCTTCGGAGTCTTCTACTATCGGAGCGCACGTCCCGAGACGCTGCGGTGGCTGGCGCGCTACTTCCCCGTTCCGATCGAGGAACTTACACGCGACTTCGCGAGCGGGATGTCTCCAGCCGAGATCTGCGCGGCTACGATTCGTGCTCTGCGGCAAGTCGGTGTCGACAAGGTCTACGTGAGCAACCTGGACCTGCACGGGATCGATCGACTGTATGACGAGATCTTGGCGGCCAGCGACTACTGACCCGCGCTGACGGGCGGCGTCTCAACCGCCCCGGACGCTGGCCCGGATCACATCGAGCACCTCGAGCGTGGACGCGCGGCCGCGGAGCGGCGTTGCCACCTGGACGCCGTCGACGGCATCGCGGATCTCCTCGAACACCTCGAGCGCGATCGCCACTCCTTCCGCGCGCGCAGCCTCCGGACTGCGAGCCTCAGCCACGCGCATGCGTTCAAGCACTTCTTCCGGAATGACCACGTCGGGGAGTTCGTTGGCCAGGTACTCCGCACTGCGCACCGAGACGAGCGGCCAAAGGCCCGCGATCACCGGGATGCGCAGTTGCTCGCGATCGAGACGATCGAGTGCCTGCCGAAGCTCGTCTCCGTCGAACACGGGATGCGTGACTGCGAAATCGGCTCCGGCGTCCACCTTCCAGTAGAATCGATGGAATTCCGCATCCAGATCCTGCGCACTGTGGCTCAAGGCGACGCCGACGGCGAAGCGCGTCGGCTCTCCGATCGAGCTGCCTCCCGGGTCGAGCCCGCAATTGAGGCGGTGCAGGAGGTTGGTGAGGCCAATGCTGTCGATGTCGAATACGGCAGTCGAGTCGGGATAGGCGCCGGATGCAGGCGGATCTCCGGTCACTGCGAGCACGTTCCGAAGGCCGGCCGCCGCCGCGCCGAGCAGATCGGCCTGCATGCCGAGCATGTTTCGGTCGCGGCAAGTGTAGTGGAACACCGTCTCGATTCCGACGTCCCGCTCGATGAGCAACGCGGCAGGGAGCACTCCCATGCGGCTCTTCGCGCGCGGGGTGTCCAGAACGTGGATCACGTCCACTCCGGCGTCGCGCAGTTCGCGGCAGCGGGCCAGCATCTCGTCGGGTCTCCACCCCCTCGGCGGAAGAACTTCGGTCGCGATGACGAACGAGCGCGCTGCGAGTTTCTCGCCGAGGCCGGATCGCTGGGCCAGAGGCAACGGCTCGTGAGCTTCCACTCGAGATACTGCGCCGTGAGGACTCCGTGTGGCTGCGCCTCCGGGCTCGAGGCTGACCGCCTGGCTTCGCACTTCTCGAATGTGGGCGGGCGTCGTGCCGCAGCAGCCCCCGATGAACTGTACGCCCGCCTCGATCATCTTCCGGGCGTAGCGGCCCATGTACTCGGGACTCGACAGGTACATGACCCGCCCCCCGACGGACCGCGGGAGGCCCGCGTTGGGAAGCGCCGATATCGGGAGTCTGGTAGCGGCCGCCAGTCGCTCGACAGTTTCCAGCATCGCGGCCGGCCCCACCGCACAGTTGAGCCCTACCACATCCACATCGAGTGTTTCCATGCGCTCGGCGAACGACTCGACCGGAGTGCCGTATGCCGTGTTGCCATCCGAGCCGAAACTCATCTGGGCGAAGACGGGAAGGTCCGACAGTCCGCGCACCGCGCGCACGGCTGATTCAAGCTCATCCAGATCCCCGAAAGTCTCCAGGATGAAACCATCGACATCGCCCTCGAGCAAGCCGACGACCTGACGGATGAAGAACTGCGCAGCTTCCTCACGCGATGTGGGTCCCCACGGCTCGATCCGCGTGCCGAGCGGGCCAATGGCTCCGAGAACGAAGGCCTCGTCGGCCGCTGCCTGACGAGCGAGGCTGGCGGCAGCCCGGTTGATCTCCTCGGTCCGGTTCTCGAGCCCATGGCTCGACAGCTTGACCGGGTTGCTCCCGAAGGTGTTCGTTTCGAGGATCTCGGCCCCCGCACGCACGTAAGCCTCGTGGACGCCGCGAACGAGCTCCGGCCGGTTGAGGTTCAACTCATCATAGCAGAGGTTCACGAATACTCCGCGCTGATAGAGCATCGTTCCCATGGCGCCGTCCATGACGTGGACGTGTCCATCCTGCAGGCGTTTCCGCAGGCCACTCATCCGGCTGTGCCCCGTTCGTAGCCGAGGACGGGTGCGAGCCATCGCTCGACCTCCTCGATGGTCAGTCCGTTACGGGTCGCGTAATCCTGAACCTGATCCCGATCGATGCGTCCGATTCCGAAGTAAGTCGATGCCGGGTGCGACAAATACCAGCCCGCCACCGAGGCGGCTGGCAACATGGCGCAGCTCTCCGTCAGACACACCCCCGTGTGATGCTCGGCGTCCAGCAGGTCGAACAGGACCTGCTTGACGGAATGGTCCGGACACGCCGGATAACCGGGAGCCGGGCGGATGCCGCGATACTCCTCCTGGATCAATCCTTCACCGTCCAGCTCTTCGGCATGCGCGTAGCCCCAGAAGCGGCGGCGCACCTGCTCGTGGAGTCGCTCGGCAAACGCCTCGGCCAGCCGATCGGCGAGCGCGCGCGCCAGGATAGCCTGATAATCATCGTGCTCCTTCTCGAATGCTTCGCACATTTCGACCAACCCGTGCCCAGCCGTTACCACGAAGGCGCCCAGCCAGTCCTCTCGCCCCGAATCGGCAGGCGCCACGAAGTCGGCGAGCGCGAGATTAGGCCTGCCGTCCCCCTTCCCGAACTGCTGCCGCAGGCCGGGGACGCGCGCG
>JBDGXI010000269.1:0-2088 GCA_039584685.1 Gemmatimonadota bacterium
ACGCCCTGAGCGGCCCCCGGGGACCTTCCGGAGCGAGCCGGGCGGTACGAGCGGCGCTGGCGTCGCTCGTCGCCGTCGCCCTCATCGTGGCGAGCGGGCCGGGTACCCCTCTGCTCGCCCAGGACCTCGAGCCGCGCGCCTTCTCTCCGGTCCCGGTGAGCGTGAACTTCGCCGGGGTCGGGTACGGATACTCGTTCGGCAACGTGTTGCTCGATCCGGCGGTTCCTCTCGAAGACGGCACAGGGAAGGTCCATTCGCTGCTCGGCGCCTACGTTCGCACGTTCAGCTTGTTCGGCATGTCCGCCAAGGCCGACGCGATCGTGCCGTTCGCGTTCGGAGACTGGGAGGGAACGCTCGCCGGTCAGGACACCAGCCGGTCGGCCACGGGGTTCGGCGATCCAGCCGTCCGCCTCTCGGTGAACTTCGTGGGCGCGCCGGCCCTCGAGATGCCGCGCTTCATGACCTACCGGCAGGGTACGGTAGTCGGCGCCAGCCTGCGCGTGGTCGCGCCGCTCGGGCAATACGACGAGACGAAGCTCATCAACCTGGGCACGAACCGGTGGACCTTCGTTCCGCGCGTGGGGGTGTCGCAACGCCTGGGCCGCTGGAATCTGGAGGGGGTGACCGCGGCCTGGTTCTTCACGGACAACCCGAACAACAAGGATCGAACCATCGAGCAGGATCCCCTGTTCGCGGTCGCGGCCAGCGTCGCCTACCTGTTCGACGGCGGTGCGTGGATCTCGGTCAACGGCGGGTGGGGATCGGGTGGACGAGCCACGGTGGACGGTGTTCCCGGCAACGAGAGGCAGGAAAACACGCGATTCGGGGCCACCGGCACCTACCCGCTCACGCGGCGGGCCTCGCTCAAGCTGGCCTGGATCGGCGGCGTGTCCACGCGACTCGGGGCCGACTTCGACAGCTTCATCCTGGTGTACCAGTACCGGTGGGGCGGAGGCCTCTGACCGGGGTCAGACCCGGATTCCCAGACGGCGGGCGACACCATCCAGGCTTCGGTCCAGGGTCCAGATCCCGATCCCTCCGAGCATCGCCGAAGCCAGAAGGTGCGCGTCGACCCAGCCGATACCCGACCCGGCCAGATCCCACCGATCGATGAACGTCAGCACCTCCGGGTGGTCCGCCACCGGAGAGGAGGGAAGCGCCTCCAGGAGCGCCAGGATTTGCCCTCTTTCCGACAGCCGGCCACACGCGAGCTCGCCGATCACGAACGGATGACACCACACCAGGTCCGTGTCGAGTCGCGCCGCCAGATCTCGATTCCCCCGCCGAAGATGGTCCACCCAGACGGAAGTATCGACCAGCATCAGGGCGAGAGCCGCCGGCGCCGAATGGGCGCCAGGTCCCGCTGCGTACCACCGAGGGCCGCGAGCCGACGGGCGCTCTCCCGGGCGATCAGCGCCTCGAGGCCAGCGTGGATGACGGCGGTCTTACCCTCCAGCCCGCTGAGGCGCTGAGCCTCCTTCAGCAACTCATCGTTCAGGTTCAATGTGGTTCTCATGCAGATTAATATGTATAATTCATGCATACGCACAAGGGCGCACCGAGTCCGCTCGCACACCGCATCCCCCCCCACCCGACCACGCTCGCCCGTACCGTCACCGCAGGATCATCGTGACGCCCGCATTTCACGCCGGGCACGCCACTCATTACATTGTCAGACTTCGGTTACGTGGATCGGCTCACACCAGGAAGAGAGCGAATGGCGCAGTTCACGGACGAGCAGCTGCAGCGCAAGATCCAGGAAGGCTTCATCGTCGAGTCCGAGGCGGACATGACGGCGACCTACAAGAAGGCGCTGATCGGGCAGCTGACGGTGCAGGGGGACACGGAATTGATGAGCGCCCCCGCCTACTACATGGCGGCCAGGGATGCTCCATCCACCAACACGATGGTCTCCGCGACGGCCATCATCCAGGACGAGATGGGGCACGCCAACATCGCCTACCGTCTGCTGCAGGATCTCGGCGTCGATACCGACTACCTGCTGTATGACCGTCCGCCGGAGAAATTCAAGAACCCGTTCGGATTCGACCAGCCGATCGCGAACTGGGCCGAGCTGGTGACCGCCAA
>JBDGXI010000099.1:0-10396 GCA_039584685.1 Gemmatimonadota bacterium
ACGTCGAACGGAACCGGGATGTAGGCCACCGGCTTTCCGTAGGCCTCACTGAGGACGGTCGCCATTTCGGCGCCCGTGAGATGCTCCCCGGCGATCCCGACCGTGCGGCCAACGTACTCGTCGCCGGCCTTGAAGATGCCATAGGCGCAGCGGCCTATATCCTCCGCGGCGATCCCGGGCAGCTTCTTGTCTCCCATTGGCAGCGCGAAGCCCAGGTTGCCGTCTTCGTCGGCCCGCGGCCCCATCCCGAAGTGAATCAGGTTGTCCCAGTAGAAGGACGTCTGCAGGAACGTGGTCGGCACGCCGGCCTCCGTGAACAACGCGTTGGCCTCGCCCTTGGCGTCGAAATGCGGGACCTTGTAGTTCCCCTGCAGCGTCGGCATCCGGCTGTCACTCAGCGGCACCCATTTGCGGGTGTCCTCCAGGGTGGACCAGATGACGTGCTTCAGGCCATTCGAACGCGCCGCTTCGGCCATTGAACGGACCTGCGCCAACTCCTTCTCGGGCGAGAAATGCTCCCAGAAGAACGTGACGCAGAACGCCCCGTACGCCCCTTCGAACGCTGCCTTCAAGCTCTGCGGATCGTCCACGTCGACCGCCACCACCTCCGCGCCAAGCGCTGCAAGCTCTCGAGCCTTATCAGATTCCGGATTCCGCGTCAGAGCCCGGGCCGTGAATCCTCCATCGGGATCCTCCATTATGGCACGCACCAGGCCACCACCCTGCGCCCCCGTCGCTCCGAGGACCGCGATGATCTTCTTGTCCGCCATTAAAGTCTCCTTAATGCGGTTTCGTTTATAATTTGACTAACACGTAATATATACAAATATGGTACAAAAAGAAACTGTGGGTGATCGTGGCTGACAGCCGTTCCCTGGGGAAGGTTCATCCGTGTGCGGGCGACCGACCATCACGAACGCCGGCCGGTCAGGCTACGGGTTATCGTCCTCCTGGGCGTGCTTGGCGATGGAGTCTCGCGAGTCGATCACATCCTCCACCACCATAGCCGGTCCTTCCAGAAACCGACCGCTTTCGCCCGACTTGAAGTGGACGGCCTGGTTGACCCAGACTGCCAGGGGTTCACCGTCGCGAAGGGCTGGCTCAAAGACCATGGCCTCGGCCACCTGCGTCGCCGCGCGGTCGAAGACGTCGTAGCCGCTCGACGTCAGCACCCGGGTGGCCCCCACACTGCCATCTCGCGCCACGTACACCCAAAGGATCGTGGTCACGTCAAGGCCGGTGTCGCGGTAGCCCGACGGATAGACTCTGCGCAGGACATGTTTGAGCTCGTCGCCGTTGGTGATGGTCGGCTCCACGTCGTGAGCGACGAACACGGGGCCGTCAGCGGGGTCGGGGTCCTGCGCCGAAACACGTTGCGTGGGCAGAAGCAAGGCCAAGGCCAGGACCACCCCAAGATAGTGTGATCTCACGAGCCACCTCCTCGGCACGAAGGTGAATAGCGGTTGCCGGCTCTCATGGTTACCTCCAGGGAGAAGGCTTCATCGCAGTGCTCCTAAGGGGGGAGGTCCTCTACGAAGTCCAGGAATCGGGCTATGTCCGTGAGGGGACCGCCGTGACCGAAGCACACGACACGGGGCTCCAGGGCCGCCAGCCTCCGGGCTGACTCCCTGTTCGTCGAAGGATCGAAGGTCGCGAAACGGAACGGCTCGGTGAGGCCTGCGCGGTACGTCACCGGGTTCCTGTGGAACAGCACGTCGCCGAGGATCAGAACCCGGTCCCGCTCCCGCCAGAAGGCCAGGTGTCCCGGCGTATGTCCCGGGGCCTCGATCACGGTCAGCTCACCAACCTCGTCGCCGTCCTTCAGGACGCGGGCCACGGGATGACCGGGACTTGCCAGGCGGCGCGACAGCCGGGCCACCCACCCGTCCGGGTGTGGCAGCAGGGGCGCCCAATCCCCTGTCTCTGCGGCTTCACGATCGCCGGCGCCGCACCAGAGGGGCGCTCCGAACGCCTCGCACACCGCGTGGCTACCACCCTGGTGGTCGAAGTGCGCGTGCGTAAGGACGTGGACGGAGATCGGGTGCGCCTGGAGGGCGGCGACGAGGCTGCGGGTGGTGAAGGAAGCTCCGGCGTCGATCAGCACGTCCCCGGCCACGTAGACGTTGAGCAAGTCCGGCCGCTGCAGCGGAACGATCCACAGGTCGGGGGCTACGAGGCGCTGATTCACCTTCATTGCTCGAACTCCACGCCGACGGTGGCACATTCTCGCCGGTCGGCTCAGGCACACTGAAGATAACGCCAATCAGGCCGTCGCGCGTCGCCATCCAGAACCGCAGTTGCCACGGCGCGGTAGCGACGGGCGGATCGGCGCCCCGTCGCATACATTAAAGGCGCGCCCCACCGAGCGTCCCGAGCGGTCACTTCCTCGCATAGAGGACACAATGGGTGTGCGGACCCTCCAGCGTTTGTCCGGTCGTCTGGTCTTCATCGGTGCGGTCGCGCTGCCGTCACTCCTGTTCGCCCAGGACACGGGCAGTCTCGTGGGCACCGTTTCCGACTCCACGAGTCAAGCGCCTCTCGCTGTCGTCCTCGTAGAGGTGACTTCCTCGAACGGCGAGGCCGCTCGTTCAGCCGTGACCGGTCCCGGAGGCACCTTCAGGATCGACGCACTCGCGCCGGGAGAATACGACATCCGGGCGTCCCTACCGGGTTGGGAAGCGCTGCCATCCCCTTCCGTAAGCGTGGCCGGCGGCAGCGTAACCCGCTTCGGGATCACGATGGTCGAGCGGCCGTATCGGCTCAATCCACTCACCGTGTCGGTCTCCCGAACCCATGAGAAGATCCTGGATGCACCCGCCGCAGTGGGAAGCGTCGAACTGAAGAGCATTCAGGAGCGGCCAGCACTTACTACGGTGGAGTACGTGAGGGATCAGACCGCGGTCGACTTCATGCAGACCGGACTCCAGGGGAGCTACGTCGTCGTCCGGGGCTTCAACAACGTGTTCTCGGGCGCGACCCTGACGCTCACCGACAACCGCATCGCGAGGCTTCCGTCGCTGCGGGCCAACATCTCGTATTTCAATCCGGTCACCAACCTCGATCTGGAACGGGCGGAGGTCGTGCTGGGACCGGCATCGGCCCTGTACGGACCCAACGTCGAGCAGGGGATCATCCACTCCTTCACCCGCTCGCCGATCGACGATCCCGGGATCAGTATGTCCGTGGCCGGGGGGATTCGTCAGCAACCGGCCGTCCCGGACCAGGACCTGAACTCGAGCAACGAGGGGGTCACGCACCTCGCGGGGCGGGTAGCTTTCAGGACCGGTGATGCGCTCGGTTTCAAGGTGTCGGGGCAGTACTTCGCGGCGACGGATTACCTCTACCGGGACGCCGTGGAGCAAGAGCAGCGGCAGATGGCGGACGAATGTCTCGAGAATGGCCTCGAGATCACCGACCCCAACTGTCTGAACTTCGCCGACGGCCTCGAGCCGCTGGACCCCGCGGATCAGGCGGAACTCGAGCAGCGCGTCGGCAACGTCGCAGGCGGACGCGACGTGGATCTCCGGCGTTGGACGCTCGACGCCCGAGTGGACTGGCGACCGAACCCACGCACTCGCCTCGTGTTCGCGGGCGGGCGGGCCACCGCCGTGAACAGCGTCGACCTCACGGGGCTTGGCGCAGCCCAGATCGTGGACTGGGCCTACGACTATGCCCAGGCCCGACTTCAGTGGCGGGACCTGTTCGCCCAGTTCTTCGTGAACCGGAACGTGAACGATAGCTCGTACCTTCTTCGATCGGGGAAGACCCTGATCGACAACTCGCGCCTGCTCGTGGCGCAGCTTCAGCATTCCACGCGACTCGGCGATCGCAACCGGCTGGTGTATGGCGTGGACTTCCTGCGGACCGTTCCGGTCACGGACTCCACCATCAACGGACGGAACGAGGACGACGACGACGTGAACGAACTGGGAGGATACCTCCAATGGGAGTCGTCGCTGAACGCGAAGCTGGACATGGTTCTCGCTGCCCGTCTCGACAAGAACTCGCGACTGGCCGACCCCGTGGTTTCCCCACGTGCCGCGCTCGTCTACAGACCTCAGCCGGGTCACAGCTTTCGCCTGACGTTTAACCGCGCTTTCTCGACCCCCAACACGATATCCCTGTTTCTGGATCTGTCGGGCGGCACGCTGCCCCTCGGAGGGCTATTCCGCTACGACATCCGGGCCCAGGGGGGGAGCGACACTGGGTTCACTTTCCGGCGGTCCGACGAAGTGCCCATGCACCTGTCGCCGTTCGCGCCACTGATCGGATCCACGAGCCGGGATTATCTCCCGAGTTCGGCTCCCCAACTGTGGAGCGAAGGTGTGGCGGTAGCACAGGTGCTGGCCGAGGCCGGTGCCCTACCCCCGGATCTCGCTCTTCTTCTCACCGAACTCACGCCGCCCGACGATTCGCAGGTATCCGTGGTGGCGCTCGCCGTGAATGCCGATGCGGCGGAGGGCGAACCGCCGTTCGTCCCGGTCCCCGGGGGCCTCGAGGGAATCCGGGACCTGCCGCCGCTGGAGGCAGGGATCACGAACACGCTCGAGGTGGGGTACAAGGGACTGCTGAACGAGAGACTCCTGGCAGGCGCCAGCGGGTGGTACAGCCACGTCACCAATCGGATCTCGGCACTGCGCGTCATCTCGCCCAATGTGTTCCTGGACGGTGCCTCGCTCAACTCGTACCTGGCCGACGAGTTCCTGGCTCGAGTCGGGACCGACTTCCCGGACGACGAGACGGCCCTCGCGGCGGCGGCGGCCGTGTCCAGCGCCATGGCCGAGATCCCGCTGGGGGTCGTGGCGCCGGAGCAGGCCGGCGGCAGTGGGGCCTCCATCGTGATGACGGACCGCAATCTGGGCTCATTCGATCTGTTCGGGCTGGACCTTTCGCTGGCGTGGTACCTGACGGACCGCTGGAGCTTAGAGGCCGCCGCGTCCTGGGTGAGCGACGACCGTTTCACGGCGGGCGACGGTCCTGGCGCCGAAGTCGTGCCGCTGAATGCGCCCGGCCTCAAGGGTTCGGTGGCCGCCATGTACGGGGATGCCGAGTCCGGATTCCACGGCACGCTGCGGGCTCGCGCGATCAGGGGATTTCCCGCGAGTTCCGGCGTCTACGCGGGAGAAGTCGAGGGCTATGGCGTGGTGGACCTAGCCCTGGGCTACCGGTTCCGGCGATCCGGCCTCTGGCTCCAGCTCGGAGTCCAGAACCTGCTCGACACCGGCTACAGCGCTTTCCCCGGCGCGCCCACACTGGGTCGCACGAGTCTTCTCCGACTTCGCTACGACACGCCTCGGTGGTGAGTCCGGCTCCGTCAGTCTTCGCGCCGCAACGTGAAGTTCCTGATTTCACAGCGACTGCAGCTGCGCCCCCCCACTCTGTCGTGCGTGACCTGGCGATAGCCGGGGGCTTCAGCATGCAGGTCCCAGTCGCAGTCGCTGCAGAAACAGTCTCCGTCGAGTACGCGATCCGCGACTTCGTAGTATCCCGTGGAGTCTGTGAGCACGTGCTCGGCACCCAGGCCATCGCATTCAGAACAGTCGTCGCTGGTGCATTCGCTGCCCTGACAGTGCCAGTAGAGTCCGACCGTCGCGCGGGACACTGGATCGCCTGCCTCATCAGTCACTATCCCCTCCGCGCAAAGCTCCGGGCCGAACAAGACGACATTGAACAGCTCTTCGCACCCGAGGCAGAGGACCGCAGAGAGGAGGACCAGCAAGGGCCGTGGCGCTTGGAAGCGGTGCGTTCGGCAAGTTGGCAGCATGTGACCTCCCGGACAGGCGAGGTGGGCACGTCTTTCCTACCCGAGACTGCCACCCGGGTGTCAAGCGAGCGTCAAGGCCAGGCGCCCGCGTACTCTTGACGTGCGCTTGATTGGTCTCTGATAGCGTCGGACTGAAGCCCTCTCGTACGAGCCAACAGGGAGGCAACGATGCGACGCTTCATGACGAAGACAGCCATCGCAGCTGTCCTTCTCGCCGGTTGCACCTCGGTGAAGCAGTATCCCGAGGCAACTAGGGACGAGCTGTGGGTGAAGATGGAGCTCGTGGACGGCACCACGTACAGAGGTGCCCTGCTGGAGTATGGTGACGACAGCCTGATGCTGGTGGTGTGGGACGAGCCCGAGCCAGACGTCACCGTGGCGGTCAGCCAGGTGGCCCGTGTCGAGCTATACCGTGGTCAGCTCACCAGTCTCGAGGGCGTCCTCGAGAGGACCGGCGAGGAGGTCGCGATCGGTGCTGCCGCCGGTACCGCCGGGGGTCTGATCCTTGGCGCGCTCCTCGGTTCTCCGGGGGAGGGAGCCAAAGCGGGTCTCGGCATCGGCGTCGGCGCTGGCCTGTGGGGCGGCGTCTACAACGGGATATACGAAGGCGAGGACCACTGGGAAGAGGTCTCCATGGAGTCCCTTCGGCACGTCTACTGCGCGCTCAAGAGAACTCCGGCCTGCGGATACATGGAGGCCACGGGTGCGTAGCGTCCGCCTCCTCGGCCTTGGCGTCACTTCGGGTCGGCGCTTCGAGGCGCTGAAGCCCCGTCCCCTTTCACGTACTCGTCGAACCACCGGAGCTGCTCCCACAGCACGTGTTCCACGCTCTCGCGGCCCCGGTAGCCGTGGTCCTCGAAGGGCAGCAGAACCAGCCGTGCTGTACCGCCCGAACCGCGCACGGCCTCGAAGAACACTTCGGACTGGGGCGTGAGAGTGCCCGGGTTGGAGTCGTCTCCACCGTGGATGATCAGGACCGGCTCGTCGACCTGGTCGGCGAAGAAGGTCGGCGAGACTTGGATGTAGACATCCCTCGCCTCGAACAGGGAGCGACGCTCGGACTGGAACCCGAACGGCTGGACGGTCTTGTTGTACGAGCCGCTGCGCGCGATGCCGGCCCGGAACAGGTCCGTGTGCGCCAGCAGGTTGGCCACCATGAGCCCGCCATGGCTGTGGCCGATCACGCCGATGCGCTCGGGATAGGTGACTCCCAGCTCGACGGCCTTGGCCACCGCGGCCTCGACTTCCCTTCTGCCTTTGTCCGCACTTAGACTGTATGCGAGAAGTCGGAGACCGCCGGCTTTAGAGCCAAAGAGAGGATCTTCAAGACATGAGCGAGCTGATCGGCGTTGTTCCGGCGGCGGGAATGGGCACGCGAGCCTACCCCTACACGGAAGCGATTCCAAAGGTAATGCTGGAGGTTGATGGCAAACCTATCCTGCAGCACAATCTGGAGCTCCTCCGGGACCAGGTCGAGGTCGAGCAGGTGTATGTGGTCGTGGGCTATCTCAGCGAGGTCATTCGCGATTCGTTCGGCGATGGCAAGTCGATGGGGCTCAGGATCAGCTACATCCAGAACGAGGACGTCGACCTGGGCCTCGCGCACTCGATTCGCCTCGCCGGACGGGAGATCGCACCATTGGGAAACCCGTGCGTGGTTCTGCTGGGCGACTCGTGCTACGTCGGGTCTGATCACGCGCAGCTTCGCACTCTGGACCTGGGAGACGCGACCGCGGCATGCGGCATCGTGGAGACCGAAATCGCGGCGCTCATCAGCGAGAACTATTCGGTCGAGCTCGATGGCTCGACCATCGTCCGCATCGTGGAAAAGCCGAAGGACCCGCCGAACTCGTGGCTGGGAACAGGCACTTACTATCTGGCGCCCGAGCTATTCCCTCATCTCGAGCGAGCCTTCGAAGAATCCGCCTCGCCGATCGACTTCATGACGTTCCTGAACGAGCAGATCCGCGCCGGCCGGCAGGTGCGAGCCGTCGACCTCGGAGGCGAGTACGCCAACGTCAACAGCAGGGACGAACTGAACCGTGCCGATCTCCTGGTCCGCAGCCGAGAGAAACGGTCCTGAGCAGCTCCCTACTCACATCGTGGATTCGCGTATGGAACATGGTCCTGAGAGGTTGAGTTCATCGCCTGACGGTGGTGCACGCGTGTTGCTTTTTTCCATGCGCAATCTCAATCACCACGTGTCTTGCTGCCATCGCTACGAATTCGAAGATGTTATCGCAGCGGCCGACAGAGTTGATATCCTGGCACCGAGCCGTCCCGCGAAGCGAAGTGAAGGGCGCATTGCTCGATACACCAGGAAGATCTTGCGGCAGAACGACCCGCTGATCGAGGGCGAGATTCACCTGGCCCAGGAATACGAACTCTTTGTCGCGATGTGTCGCAGGCCGAGGGATTTGCGTTATGTCCAGCTTGTCAACGGATGGCGGGAAAAGTGTCGGTTATCAGTATGCCTTTTCGATGAAGTCTGGCCGGACGAAATAGCCAGGTCGTCGCCCTCGGATCTTGAGGTTCTTCGCCAGTTCGACTCCGTTTTTCTGAATGTTGAAGATGGTGTCGAGCCCCTCGGTCAGTTTACAGAAAGACAACCTCAGTTCATGCCGTATGGAGTCGACGCGGTAAGTTTCTGTCCGTATCCGGACCGTCCGAGCCGGAGTATTGATGTCTTCAGTATGGGACGGCGGCCTGAGGGGCAACTTCTCGGTGATCGATTCCAGGGAGCACCGGAGCTTGATCGCCAATATGATCAAGCGCAGTCGGTACTTCATCACCTATCCGGGGAGGTTTGACCACGGCGTTCCGCAGTTTCTCCTGGGCACTCGTTATTTCGAAGGAGCCGCCGGAGGCGCCATTCTCCTCGGGATGGGGCCAGCCAACACGCCGTATGAAAAGTACTTCGATTGGCCTGAGGCAGTGTTCCCCACGCCTGTGGATGGGAGCCAGATAGCAGAGCTCATCGCCGACCTGGACAGAGAGCCCGCCAGGCTGGAGCGATTGCGACGGAACGGGGTCGTCAATTCACTCCTGCGACACGATTGGGTTTACCGTTGGCGTCGGATGGTGGAGGCTGTCGGCTTGTCAGTGTCGCCAGGAATCATCGAAAGGGAGGAACGGCTCAAGGCCCTGGCGGACCTGGTTGGCAGGGAATCCGTCGAATAGCTTCGTGCCGGCCGCTCGATCGAGCGCCGACGGGATGGCTAGTTCGCTTCGGGTCGAGGGAGGGGCGGGCGCGCCTGAACTGGTGTCCGGAACCGACCGGAGCGCTTCTAGCTTTCCCGCCAAATCATCACGGACAGCGCACCAAACGCGATGAAGACCAGAACACTTGGCCACATCGGAATGGCCTTGTCGTCGATGATGACGCCCCAGCCAAACAGCAAGCGCAGCAGGTGCCCCACGGCGATCAGTGCGAGGAGAAAGACGCCAACGGTAGTAGCCGGTTTCATCAGACCGTCTCCGGAATAGTGTGCACTGCGTTCGAAGCCACTTGAAGTAGTCGCTCTACTAACTCTCCGGGCTCTCCGTCGGCGCGTTGTCAGCGCCGCCCCCGGCGGGCACGCTCGCCGCCGGAGCTCCGTCGATGCCCTGCCCGAAGGCGGTCAGCCCGCCCAGTGCACCGAGCCCCATCGTCTCCACGGCCGTCGACGGGACGATGATCATCGAGCCCTTCTGCCGCAGCCCTTCGTAGACCATGTTCATCGCCCGCAGATGCAGGGCGACGGGGTTGTCTCGGTAGTGCTCGGAAGCCCGGGCGAACTTCTCTGCGATCTCGGTCTCGGCCGTGCCGAGGATGATTCGGCTCTGCCGCTCCCGCTCGGCCTGCGCCTGCCGCGACATCGCGTCCTCTAGACCCTTCGGGATGATGATGTCACGGATCTCGACAGCCTGGATGGTGATCCCCCAGCCGCTCGTCTTCTCGTCGAGGACCTCCTGGACCTCGTGGCCCAGGCGGTCGCGCTCGGAGAGCAGCTGGGCCAGGTCGTTCTTGCCGATGGCGTTCCGAAGCGCGGTCTGGGCCGACATGATGACCGCGTCGTCGAAATGCTCGACCTCGAGCACAGCTTTCTGCGCGTCCCAGACCATCCAGAAGGCGATGGCGTCGACGTTCACCGGAACGGTGTCGGCAGTGAGCGTCGTTTCGGCGCTGAAATCGGTGACGCGAACCCGCTGGTCGACGAATTGCGCCACCTTGTCGATGATCGGAACGATTACGAACAGGCCCGATTTGCGTAGCGCCTTGAAGCGGCCGAAGCGCAGGATCAGGGCGCGCTCCCACTGGTAGGCGATCTGCACCGACGTGGCAACGACGAGCGCCAGGACCGCGGTGATCAGCAGCACCTCGCTCTCCGGCCGCAGGTGCAGGAAGATCGCCAGCGCATCGGCGGTCCCCAGTATCACAGTCGCCTCCCACACCTGGGTCAGCCGAAGGAGAATGGCGAGCACCAGGGCCGAGCCCAGGGCGAGCCCGACGGCGTCTACCGAGAACGTGTAGACGTTCAGGTGGACGATGAGGCCGGCCACGAAGATCACGACCAGCAGCAGCACGTTGAGCGGTGCGAAGCGGAAGTCGGCGCGTAGCCCAGTCGCGAACCTCTCGAACGATACGCCCGG
>JBDGXI010000001.1:0-85661 GCA_039584685.1 Gemmatimonadota bacterium
CCGATGAAGAACGACTCCGGGACTCCGTACACTCCGTAGTCGATGGCCGTGCGCTGCGAGGGATCCAGGACATGGGTCCACTCACCCCCGTACTCCTCCAGAAAGCGCTCGGCGTTGGCCCGCGAATCCTGATAGACGACACCCAGGAGAACGACCTCGGAGTCGTCCCAGGTACGCTCCGTCCGCACGAGCACCGGGTGCTCCTGCCTGCACGGAATACACCAGGAGGCCCAGAAGTTCAGGATCACGACTCTTCCCTCGAGGTCGGACAGGTGCAGGGTATCGCCCTCGAAGGTGACGAGTTCGAAGTCTGGCGCCTGCAGGCCCGCCATCGGGGAAGGCAGCACGTATGTATCCCGGCCCATTCCCCAGTACAGCAGCCACAGCACGGGCAGGGCTGCCAGCGGGAGGAGCCAGCGAAGTTGCTTTCTCGTCATATCGTCTCTATCCGTCCGTTTTCGATCAGACGGTCACCGCGGTGGACTCTTCGAGGAGCCCGGCGGATTCCTCTTCTTCGGCGATCTCGACCGCCGACACCGCCGGACGGCCACTGCCTCGCTGTGGCATCACGGCCAGGATTCCCCCGAGCGCCACGATCATTCCCCCGATCCACAACCAGGGAACGGCGGGGTTCACGATCGCCCGAATCGTAGCGTGGCTGCCCTCTTCCCGGTCGAAAGCCATCAGCGTCAGGTAGAGGTCCTCTTTCAGGGTGGACCGGACTTCCGGCGTCCCTATGGGCTGCTGCGAGTTCGGGTAGTAGTTCAGCCGGGGGCGCATCGTCCCCGCATCCTCTCCACGGACGAAGATGCTGAAGGTGCCGCCGACGACGAACCGCTGTGGCTGTTCTTCCGCCCACAGCTCGTCGAACATGATCCCGTAGTCACCCAGCTGCATCAGCTCCCCGCGCCGCAACGTCACCTCGCGCTCGAAGCGATAGGTGCCCGAGAAGGCGAGGGCCACGATGATGACCACGATGCCGAAGTGAACGATGTATCCGCCGTACCGCCTGTTGTTTCGCGTCAGGATCTGCCCGAGCGCGATCGGTGCCGAGACGCCGGCGATCCTACTCCGGGCCTTCACTCCCTTGGTGAACTCTTCGACGATCGTCGCCGTCACGAAGCCGGCAAACAAGAAGGTCACCAGGGGCCAGAAGCTCCGGATACCGAGAACGAAGCCCAGCAGGCCTGCCACGAGTCCGGCGACCACCGGAACCAGGAAGGTCCGCTTCATCTTCTCGGGAGTCGTCCGACGCCAGGGAAGTGCCGGCCCCACTCCCATCAGGAAGAGGAGGAGCACGCCGATCGGTATGGAGACCATGTTGAAGTACGGCGGCCCCACGCTCACCCGGTTTCCATTGATCGCTTCCACCAGCAGGGGAAAGGTCGTTCCCAGCAAGACGGTGAACGTGAAAGCGACGAACAACAGGTTGTTCAAGATGAACGCGCTCTCACGCGACACCACGGCGTCCAGCGAGCCCGGCGCGTGCAGGCGGTCCGAGCGCCAGGCGATCAGGACCAGGGACACGATCATGAGCAGGGCGATGAACGCCAGGAAGATCGGGCCGATCATTCCCTCGGTGAACGCATGAACTGAGTCAAGAATTCCCGATCGGGTCAAAAACGTCCCAAATAGCGTGAGAAGGAACGTCCCGATGATCAACGAGAGGTTCCAGGTCTTCAGCATTCCGCGCCGTTCCTGCACCATCACGGAGTGCACGAAGGCCGTCGCCGTGAGCCACGGAAGGAAGGACGCGTTCTCCACCGGATCCCAGGCCCAGTAGCCGCCCCAGCCCAGGACTTCGTACGACCACCAGGCGCCACCCACGATCCCCACGGAGAGGAAGGCCCAGGCCGCCACGGTCCAGCGCCGGGTCAACCGGATCCACTCTTCGTCGAGCTTGCCGCTCAGCAGGGCTCCGATCGCGAATGCGAACGGGACCGTGAGTCCGACGTAGCCCAGGTAGAGCATCGGCGGATGCAGGCCCATGAGCGGGTGATTCTGCAGCAGCGGATTGGGCCCGGGTCCGTTGGCCGGCACCGGAAACACGGTCCCGAACGGGTTGGCGGGGCCGGTAATGAGTCCGTAGAAGAACAGCCCCACGAAGCCCATGACTCCATTCGCGAACGGGATCAGCCGGGAGTCCGACTTCCGGTTGACGAACGCCACCAGGGCGCCGTACCCGGAGAGGATCCAGGCCCAGAACAGGATCGAGCCTTCGAGGCTGCTCCACAGCGAGATGGCCGTGTAGTAGGTCGGCGTCTCACGGCTTCCGACCCGCGCCACGTAGGACACGCTGAAGTCGTGCGTGAGGAGCGCGATCTCCATCGCGATGAACGCCGTCGACATGGCGGCGAACACGAAGTACGAGCCATACCGCGCCGCGCGAATCAGGCCCGGCTTCCGGGTGAATCCGCCGACGATGCCCGTGATCGTCACCACCAGGGCGCCAAGAAGCGCCGCGGCGATGGAAGTGCTTCCGATGAGATTCAGCATTCGCCGCTACCCGTCCGTCTTGATGAGGGACTCGTACATCTGCTCGGGCTTCTCACCGTGGGGCGGCTCGTACTCGTTGGAGTGCTTGACCATCAGGTTCTTGGACTCGAAGACGCCTTCGTGCGTGTAGCGTCCCTCGACCACGACTCCGATGCCTTCCTTGAACATGGCAGGCGGAGCTCCGGTGCTACGCACGGGCACCTCGCCGAGGCTGTCCGCGACCACGAACCGGAGATCCAGCGCTTCCGCATCCCACACCAGCGATCCGGGCTTCACCTGGCCCCCCAGTCGCAGCGGCTGATCGACGATCTCGTCAGCCCGCTCCGCCAGTTCCGCACGAAGCTCGCTCGGGGTCAGGAAGTACACCACGTTGCTGCTCAGGCCTCCTGCGATCAGCATCGCGATTCCACCGGCGATCGCTAGCAGACCGAGGCCGGCCCATATCTTCTTGGACTTGCTCATGTGACGGATTGTCCCTTGCTATGTGAATCGGAGAGTCAGTCCCCGGTTCCCGCAACCTCTAACGAATCGACGGCGCGGGCCGTCGTCCGCTCGCGTGATTCCAGCCTGAACGCATACCACAGGAGTGCGCCCCAGGTGAGCCCGTAGCCCGCCACCACGAAGCCACGGTTCTCCATCTCCACCCGGCCCGTATACACCCATAGCAGGATCAGGGCCAGAATGTAGACCACGGTGACTACACTCCACTTACGCATTGTACGCCATTCTCTTCTCGAGTTCCCCTTCGAGCTTCGCCAGCCGAATGCGCCGTACCATCAGATAGGCGTAGACGAGTGTGAAAGCCCCTAGATTCAGCATGAGCGTCCACAGGATGTCGGGAGCCACGCTGCGCGGACTCGAAGGCGGCTGATGCAGCGTGCGCCACCACGTGACCGACATGTAGACGATGGGCACGTTCGCGAAACCGATCACCCCGACGATCGCCGACCAGCGAGCCCTCTTCTCCGCGTCGTCCGCGAAGCTCCGCAGGGCCCCGTAGCCGACGTAGATGGCGAGCAGTATGGCGGTGGTCGTGAGCCTGGGATCCCAGGTCCAGAACACACCCCACGTCGGCTTGCCCCACATCATGCCGAGCAGCAGCGTGACGACCGTGAACACCACACCGATCTCGGCCGAGCTGGCTGCCACCCGGTCCCAGCGCTCGTCCCTTTGAATGAGGTAGAGCACGCTCATCACGAATACGATGAAGAACGCGAGGAACGCGAGCCACGCGGCGGGTACGTGTACGTACATGAGCCGCTGCACGTTCCCCTGGGCGGCATCCGCCGGGACCACAACCAGGCCGACGTAGCTGCCCACGAGCATGGCCACGAGCGCCGCGACCCCGAGGGATTTTTCGATTACTGTCTTGGGTCCCACCTATTCCTCCAGGGCGATCGGGAAGATCCAAATACAGATGACGAAGAAGATGATGTCAAACGCGCCCAGCACCCGGAGCCAAACGACCGCCTCTCCCATCAGGTCTCCCTCGAGGATCAGCGTCGTGGCGTTCACCGCTCCGAGGAGCACCGGGACCAGAGCCGGGAACAGGAGCAGCGGGAGCATGACTTCCCGGGCCCGCAGGTTCACAGTGAGCGCCGAGTAAAAGGTGCCCACGAGCGAAAAGCCGATAGTACCGAGGACCGCGACGGCGACCAGGCCACCCGCGTACGGCCACAGGTTGGCCTGGAACAGGACCCCGGCAGCCGGAAACAGGACAGCCTCGACCAACAGGAGCATCACTATGTTCCCGAGCAGTTTGCCGAGGTAGATGGCGCGCGGATCGCCGGGGTAGGCCCGCAGCCCCTCGAGACCGCCGCTCGTCTCCTCGTTCTGGTAGGTACGGCTGAGCGACAGGAGGCCAGTGAAGGCGATCCCGACCCACAGCAGCCCGCCGGCCACTCTCTGCAAGAGTTCGGTGTCCGGTCCCAGGGCGAAGCTGAAGATGAACAGCACGAGGGCAGCGAAGAACACCATGGCGTTGAAGCTCTGTTTCGTGCGAGCCTCGATGAGGAGGTCCTTCCACACGATGGCCCAGGCCCGGTGCAGGACGGACATCACTCCACCTCCGGCGCGCCCGCCGACCCGCCGACAGACAGGTGGCGACTCAAGGGCTCGGTCTCGGGAAGGATCTCGAGGTGGCCCCTTCGAAGAACCCCGGTCTGCTCCGCTTCGCGCACGGCCTCTCCGTCCTGGTGTGAGGCCAGGAGGACCGTGGTTCCGGCCGCCTTGAACTCGCTCACCACCTCGTCCACCAGGCGCATGCCCTGGGAATCGAGCCCGGAATAGGGCTCGTCGAGCAGCGCGACCTCGATCGGACGCACGAGCAGCTGCCCGAGCGCCAGGCGCTTCCGCATGCCGGTCGAGAAGGTCCGCATCCGATTGTCCGCGACCTCGTCCAGGCCGATGCGCTCCAGAACCGCGGTGATCACTCCGCGGTCCGGTTTCAGGCCGGACATGCTCATCGTGAAGTGGAGGTTCTCGACCGCCGTCAGGTCGTCGTACAGGAAGCCTCGCACGGTGAGAAGGCCCGTGCGCATCCGCACCTCGTCCGGATCGTTCTTGAGGGAATGCCCCATGACATGCCCATCCCCGCCGGATGGGCGCAACAGGGTCGCGACGAGCTTCAGTAGGGTGGTCTTGCCCGCTCCGTTCGGCCCCACGAGACACAGAGTCGTTCCGGGCTCCACCCGAACGCTGGCGTCGCGCAGGGCCCACTTCCACCCGAACCGCTTCGAAAGTCCTTCCAGCTCGACAGCGGCGTGGGTCTCACGGTCTATAGGTATCGCTCAGCCCTCTGCCGGTTCGTCGGTATCGAGCCGTCGCACCAGGTTGCGCCCGAACTGCTCGACGTACTGCCACGCCGGATGCGAGGCCGGAACGGGTCGCATGAGCGACCACTGGACGGGCTCGGACGGAAGGTCCATCGGATTGTACAAGGCTTCCACGTACAGCAGTGTCCCGCCCCGCTCGGGTTCCGCCCAGAAAAGCATCTTGATGTATTTTTCGGGCTCCGACAGGTAGCCGAACGGCGCCGAGCTGAGCACCCGCGGGACGTAGATCCAGTCCGACTCCATCCTGGCCACGTTGGTGGTGTCATCCGCCGTGCGCGAGAACCAGCGCGGCTGGATCCCGTCGTTGCGCAGGACCTCCCAGGCTCGCTCCATCACCGTGTCCGGCGGAGCGGCCACTCGCACCACCGTCGCGTTCTTGGAAGGCCCGCGGTTGATACCCTGACTCCCTGCTCCAGACGCGCACGCGGCCAGGATGCCGGCGACCATCCCGGTCGCAAGCCATGTCGTCGTTCGGGGAGAGAGCATGTAACCTCCTCGGCCTCGGATGTGCTGGTGCCCCTGCGGGCCCACACGAGCACTTGGTTATGCGGCCTGAGGCTTCCTGATGCAAGCTTTCGGTGCCGGTTCGGCGCCGTCTGGAACCAGTACGTCGCACGCGGTATGTTCGGCTCGGCGCTGGCCCGGAGCCAGGACCGTGAACGCCGTGGAAAGGACCGGAGGAACCGTGGACCTCACCGATATCGCAGCGCTCGCTCAACCGACGGGCGAGAAGATCTTGCTCCTGGTGCTGGATGGCCTCGGCGGGCTTCCGCTCGAGCCCGGCGGCCTGACCGAGCTGGAGAGGGCCCGCACTCCCCGGATGGACGCGCTGCTCGCGTCCGGCGACGCGGGGCTGCACGTGCCCGTGGCGCGGGGCGTCACCCCCGGGAGCGGACCGGGCCACCTGTCGCTGTTCGGCTACGATCCACTGCGCTACCGGGTGGGCCGCGGGGCCCTTGCGGCCCTGGGAGTGGAGTTCCCACTGCAGCCCGGCGATGTCGCGATCCGAGGAAACCTGTGCACCGTCGATGGCCAGGGCGTAGTCACCGATCGGAGAGCCGGGCGCATACCGACGGACGAAGCCCGGCCGGTGCTGGAGCTGCTGGACGGCATCCGGGTCGGGGGCGCGCAGGCATTCGTCAGACCGGTGAAGGAGCATCGCTTTCTCCTGGTGCTTCGCCCCGAGGAGGAGACGGGGGCTGACATAGAAGACACGGATCCCGGAGTGACCGGAGTCCCTCCACTGCATGTCGTGGCTGCTTCTCCCGGGTCCGAGCCCGCGGCGCGTATCGCTCGCGAATGGCTCGCGCAGGCGGCCAGCGTGCTGGCCGGACAGCCGCGAGCGAACATGGTCCTGCTGCGCGGCTTCGCGACGCTGCCGGACTGGCCGCGCTTCCCGGACGTCTTTCGGATGCGCTCGCTCGCCATAGCCGCCTATCCCATGTACCGCGGTGTGGCACGGCTCGTGGGGATGGATGCGGTCGGTGTAGAGGATGATCCGGCCGCCCTCGTACCGGCGCTGCGGGAACGGATCGACGACTACGACTTCTTCTTCCTGCACGTGAAGGGTACGGACAAGGCCGGCGAGGACGGGGATTTCCAGAGAAAAGTGGACATCATAGAACAAGTGGACGAACTTGTGCCCGCCCTTCAGGGGGCCGGAATCGGCGTCAGCTTGATCACCGGCGACCATTCGACGCCAGCCAGGATGGGTGCCCACAGCTGGCACCCGGTGCCTTTCCTCCTGCACGGCGGTCCGGGCCGGGGTCATCGGAGCGAGGGCACGGCGGGGTTTGGTGAATCGGAGTGTGCCCGCGGATCGATCGGCTTCATTCGCGGGCGTGAACTCATGCCGCTGGCGGCGTCGTGGGCCGGCCGGCTCGCCAAGTTCGGGGCCTGAACCGGACGAAGTTATCAACGCGTCGCCTCAGTTGAGGCGGGCGATTGCCACTGATGAGGAGATTAGATGAGGTGTCCGAAGTGCGGTAGCGACGAGAGCGGAAAGTTCTGCTCGAAGTGCGGCACCGAAGTTCGTCGGAAGGCTGGCGGCGCGAAGTGTTCGAAGTGCGGCAAGGGCCTCGAGCCAGGGGCCATGTTCTGTGCCGAGTGCGGCGAGCCGACCGGTCACCGCCCCGCCAAGGGCGCCATCGAGTATCTTCCGTGGATCCTCTCCGGGCTGGCTCTCGTCGCGTTCGCCGTGGCCCTCACGATGTTCATCCAGGGTCAGACGGCGAGTCGTGTCGGCGACATGCCACTGACCGGAGCTCTTCCGGAGGCGGAGCGCGTCAGCCCCGACGGCACTCCACTGGCTCCTGCCGGGGCCGGACCGGGAGGAATCGACCTGGGCTCCATGACCCCGCGCCAGGCGGCAGACCGCCTGTTCGATCGCGTGATGCGCGAAGACGAGGGAGGCAACGAAGCGCAGGCACAGCAGTTCGCGACGATGGCGATCCAGGCGTACGGAATGCTGCCCCCGGCCGAGGTGGATGCCGATGCCCATTTCCATCTGGCATTGCTGAACCTTGTGCTCGACGATGCGGATGCCGCGGACCGGGAAGCGGATCTCATCCTCGCGCTGGACGACCAGCACCTTCTGGCGCTCTCCATCAAGGCGAGGGTCGCGGATGCCCGCGGAGACGCCGCGGGTCTGGCCGTGGCGTACGAGCAATTCCTGGATGCGCTTCCTGCCGGGCTGGCTTCGGGCAGGTCCGAGTACCAGATGCACGACGGCATGCTGGAGGCCGAATCCGTCCGAGCCCGGGAGGTAACTGGCAGAAACTGAGTCCGATCAGCCCGTCGGCGACGCTGATGGCGGGTCGATGCGGGCGCCCCGCAGCCGGTTCGCGTTGGTGACCACGGTGATCGAGCTCAAGGCCATCGCGGCCTCCGCCAGGATCGGGTGCAGCAGGCCGAGGACCGCCACCGGGATCGCGATCGTATTGTAAAAGTACGCCCAGAACAGGTTCTGCCTGATCTTCCTGAACGTGGCGCGCGACAGCAGGACGGCCCGAACGACCGCCGTAAGGCTGCCGTGCACGAGCGTCATGTCCGCTGCCTCGATCGCGATGTCGGTGCCCGTTCCGATCGCGATGCCCACGTCCGCCTGCTTGAGCGACGGCGCATCGTTGATCCCGTCTCCGACCATCGCCGTTACCGCTCCTCCCGCCTGGAGCTCCCGGATCGCTTTCACCTTGCCGTCCGGAAGGAGTCCCGCCCTCACTTCGTCGATGCCTACCTCATCGGCGACGGCTCGAGCGGTGCGCTCGTTGTCACCCGTGAGCATGATGGTCCTGAGGCCGAGGGCGGACAGGTCCCGGATCGCGCGCCGGCTGTCGTCCTTGATCTGATCGGCCACCGCCACGAGGCCCTGCACCCGGTCCCCGGCCGCCACGAACATGGCCGTGCGCCCGCGAGCCTCGAGCTCCTCGGCGGCGCCGGCCAGGCGGCCCAGGTCGACCTCCCGCTCCCGCATCAAGCGCTCGCTGCCGACCAGGACCGGCGTGCCTTCCACCAGGCCCGAGACGCCGAGTCCGGTGAGCGACCGGAAGCCGACCGCCGGCGCCAGCCGGAGACCTCGACTCACCGCGGCCTCCGCGACCGCCTGACCGAGCGGGTGCTCCGAGCCGTGCTCCACCGAGCCGGCCAGGCGGAGCAGATCTTCCTCCGATAGGCCGGGGACGGCGACGATCTCCGTCACCGACGGTTCCCCGCGCGTGATCGTGCCCGTCTTGTCGAAAACGATGACGTCGGCTCCTTCGAGGGTCTGGATGGCTGCCCCGTCGCGGATCAGAATACCGTTTTCCGCTCCCAGGCCGGTGCCGACCATGAGCGCCGTGGGCGTCGCCAGGCCGAGTGCGCACGGACAGGCGATAACCAGCACGGCCAGGGCCGCGAACAGGGCCAGCGAGGCCCGTCCCAGGTCGGGCTGCACCCACGGCACGAAGGCCGCCGCCCACTCGACCACGGCGTGGAAGGCGCCCGGAAACAGCAGCCAGCCCAGCAGGGTGGCGAGCGAGATCGCGAGGACCACCGGAACGAACACGGCGGTCACCCGATCGGCGAACTCCTGGATCGGCACCTTGCTTCCCTGGGCCTGCTCGACCATCCGGACGACGCCCGCGAGGAACGTGTCCTCACCGACGCCCGTCGCCCGCACCTGCAACAGGCCCTGCCGGTTGATGGTCGATCCGATGACGCGGTCGCCTTCGGTCTTGTCTACCGGCATCGACTCGCCCGTGGCCAGCGATTCGTCAACGGCGCTGTGTCCGGACTCAACGACGCCGTCGGTGGGGATCTTCTCTCCCGGCCGAACCACCATCACGTCTCCGACGGCCACGGCGGCGATCGGGATCTCCACCTCCAGCCCCTCGCGCAGGACACGCGCCGTCCTCGCTTCCAGCGAAAGCAGCTTCTGAATCGCCGCCGACGTGCGTCCGCGCGCCTTGGTCTCCACGAACCGGCCCGTCAGGTGGATGGCCATGATCATGGCACCCACACCAGCGTAGTTCATGATCATCGGGCCGGCACCGAAATGGTGCGGAAGTGCCGCGAGGCCTGTGAGAACTGCGGATCCGCTCCCGAGGGCAATCAGGCTGTCCATGTTGGGACGCCGGTGCGCGAGGGCTCGCAGTCCGCTCGACATCGTGTCGCGGCCGGGCCCGAAGAGAACGGGGAGAGCGAGGACCAGTAAGCCGATGTTGAACGCCACGGCGCTCGGCCACGGGGCCCCGAAGAACATTTCCGGGATCATCCATGCCATGATGGGCGCCGTGAGAGCCCAGGCGACGACCATCCGACGCCTCGCACCGGTGACTTTTTCGGCGTCCCGACGCAGGCGCTCACGCTCGCGCTCGGCCCTGTCCTCGAGTGGATTCCGTGGCACCAACCGGAACCCGGCGTCCGCTACGGCGCGCTCCAGCTCTTCGAAGGTCACCTCGGGCCCCGAGAAAGTCACCGTTGCCGTCTCCGCCGGGAGACTGACGGCAGCCTGGACTCCCTCCATCCGGTTGAGGGCTCGCTCAACGGCGATGCTGCATGCACCGCAGTGCATGCCCTCGACCGGGTAGATCTCGATGCGCCGGCCGGACACGGCCGCGTCACCGCTTCGCGCGTTGGAATCTTGCATGTATTCGCCCTGGCCTCGGAAGCCTGATACACGTCGCAGCGACCGTCCAATGCCGGCTCGACCGCTGCAACTCCATGGTACCCGCACGGGTTCCACCGGGACACCCTCGGCGTTAGACTCATGCATGTTCAAGAAGCTGAAAGACGCCATCGAATCGGCGCTCAGCGCGCTGGAGGGTCGGTCCGGCGACGCGACGCGCGAAGACGTCGAGAAGCTCCTCGACGCCATGAGGGAAGAGCTGATCGAGACGAAGTCCCGCGTCCCGGTGCTCGAAGAGCAGGTCACCAAGCTGAAGCTCGCGCACGAGCGGGAGCTCAAGCAGGCCGACGACTGCCACCGGCGTGCAGTCCAGGCACAGAAGATAGGCGACGAGGAAACCGTCGAGGTCGCCCTGCGGTTCGAGGCCAAACACCGGGTCGCGGTGGACGTGTGGGTTCAGAAGATCGAGGCCGCCGAGGCCGAACTCGGCATGCAGCTGCAGACCGTCGAGGAGCAGACGGAGCAGCTCAAGGAGGCGCGGGCCCGGAAGGACGTGATAGCGATCCAGGCAAGACGGGCCGGGAGCACCGAGCGGATGAGGGGTGGGGGCCGTTCGAGCGCGGACGAGTTCGACCGGCTCGCGGACGCGATAGAGCGCGAAGGCGATCTCTCAGAGGCCAGCCGCGCGGTCGATAATGACCTGGACGGCGGCTACGATCCACACGATTTCGGTGACGAGGGTCCGAGTCTGTCGAAGGAAGAGCTGGCGGAGCTTCAGCTCAGAGAGCTCAAGCGCCGCATGAAGGAAGACGCCTGACGGACGGACCGCTCCCTACGCCTGGACGCTCTGTGTCAGGTGGTCGATCTGCTTCTCCCGTCCCATCACGATCAGGACATCTCCCGCCTGGATCCGGTGCTCGGGACCGGGATTGTAGACCCACGAGCCGGCGCGCCCCGGCGCATCGGCATGCCGGGCCGCGATCACGATCAAACCCGTCTTGTGGGGGATCCTGGCTTCCGCCAGCGTCTGCTCCTCGAACGGCGAGCCTGCCGGGACGTGCACCTCCTCGAGCCTGAGATCGAGTTCCTCGCTCCGCGTGGCCACATCCAGGAAGCTGACGACTTCGGGCTGCAGGAGCATGGCGGCCATGCGCATGCCGCCGGTGAGATTCGGGCTCACCACGTGGTCCGCCCCGGCGACGTACAGCTTCTGCAGGGTCTGCTCGTTGTAAGCCCGGGCCACGATGATGAGGCCTGGCTGCAGGTCCCGCGCGCTCAGGCACACGAACAGATTGTCTGTGTCGGCGCTCAGACACGTCACCAGACCTGCGGCAGTTCCGATCCTGGCCTCGATCAGCGACTCATCTCGCGTCGCGTCGGCGACCACAACCAGGACTTCGCCGAACTCGGCGCGCAGGGCCTCGGCCCGGTCCGCTTCCTTTTCGACGACTACGTAGTCCTTTCCGGCCGCCTCCAGCTCGCGAGCGACCTGGCGTCCCGTGCGTCCCGCGCCGCATACGATGTAGTGGTTCTTGAGCGTGTCGATTTTCTTCATGGTTCGCCGGGTCAGGAAAACGTGAGCGAGGTCCATCTCGACGATGGCGGACGTGACGAGCGCGAACCAGACGCCGAGCAGCGTGAGACCACCGAGAATGAGAAGGCTCACCAGGATCCGCCCTCCCGTGCGCAGCTCGTGGACTTCCTCGTAGCCCACGGCAGACAGGGTGATGACGGTCATGTAGAAGGCGTCCGACAGATCGTACTCGGGAATCAGCAGGAATCCCACCGTGCCGAACGCGAGGAGTCCCATGGCGCCGGCCGCCATCCAGGCGAAACGCCTCCAGAATCTACTCACCTGCGACCGCCGGGTCGGTGTGATTGAGCCATGGCCGGAATATACGGGTGCCGCGGCAGCTCCGTCAGCCGCTGCGATCGTGCTTGACGGTCACCTCGCGTCCGCGGATGGCGGTCCCGTTCAGCTTCTCGATGACCTGATCGACTACCTGCGATTCGATCTCCACGAGAGAGAAGCTCCCCCGGATTTCGATCTTGCCGATCTGGGCACCAGCGATCCCCGTCTCCCCGGTGATCGCTCCCACCAGGTCTCCGACGCGCACCGAGTCGCGATTGCCGGCCCCGATGAACACGCGGGACCAGGCTCCGCGAGCTCCACGGTGCGCGGGTCCGCGGGCTGCGCCCGAGCTCCGGTCTGCCTGGCGCTCGCCTCGCGTCGCCTGGCCACCCCGTGAAGCGGCCTCCACGTCTGCCCACGGTCGCACGTCGGGATCCCCTCCGCCCGCCCGCCGCAGCAGGTCGGACAGCGCGGCTGCGACGCGGGCGGTTCCGAACTCTTTCACCAGCGGCTCGAGGACCAGCAACTCCGCGTCCGTCCCTCCGCGCTCGACGCGCGCCCGCACGAGCGACCGGTACCGGCCCAGTGTGTTGAGTTCGGCCGTAGGCAGCGACTCGGGGAGGAATCGGACCGATGTACCGGCCCGGGCCGCCAGAATCTCCATCTGTGCGCGGTGCGCCGGATCCAGGATCACCACCGCATGGTCGACCGACCCCGCGGCCAGGGACTCGATGGACAACGGAAGGCCGAGCCACGCGCAGGCCGTTCCCTTTCCTTCCGTGGCGTCTGTAAGAGTCGCCACCACGTCCCAGCCATCCTCGGGCTCCGCGACCGCGAATCCCGCACTCTGCAGGGCAGCCGCAACGTTCGGAACGGACGACTCGGCACGGCACCGTACTCTTACCTCCGAACGCCCGGACAGCGCTCCGATGAGGAGGGAAAGGCGCTCACTTGCGGACGCCCCGAGGCCGGCGTCGAGCTTCTCCGGGTAGCCTCCCTCCAGGGGGTCGGGAGCCTCTCCTTCCTCGAAGGCGCTCTCCGGCCAGCGGCGGCCCCTCGGAAGCTGTCGCTGCACAAGTTCGAGGAACGTCCCATCGACCCTTCGCGTCACGGCGATACGCCTGGCCTCACCGGTAAGCGTGTCGAGCAGGGGCTCGACGGAGTCCCACTCGTCGAGATCCTCGAGGTCCGCGACCCCATCGAGGATCAGGAGTCGCAGGTCGCCGAGGCCGAGCCGGCCCAGACGGATTTCGGGAAGAAGCAATGAAGGTCGTGCCACGAGGCACTGCACTTCGGTGGTCCCGACGTCCAGGTTTCCGTCCGACCGCAGTGGCGCGACCCCGGCACGCAGCTCGTTTGGACCGACCGCCCGCTGCACGGCGAGCGCCAGCTCTGCCGCCCGGTCACGCGTGGGCACGAGAACGAGAGCCTGGAGCCCCGCTTCCGGATCGCACGCGTGGCTGACGGCGAGCGCGTATACGCACTCCACGCCCGAGCCCCGCCCGGCCGCCAGGGCGAGATGGTGGCCTCGCCGGATCGGCGTCTCGGCCGCCCCGAGGATCTCGGGTACGTCCCGGAACCCGATTCGGCCTGCGATTTCGGTCACACCGGACTCGTTCGACATCTCAGGTCACGCTCTCTCTTACCTGGTTCTGGATACCCTTATCGTGGTTGACGAAGCCACCGGATCGCCCCTAGTCTACCCGGCGCTCTTCGCGTCCACCTGCATCCCCGATCGGAACGACATGACCAGGTTCGCAGGCTTGCCAGCCCTCCTGTCGCAGACCGTGGACGGCGGAGTCCTCGAGCGGGTAACCGCGTTTAGGGACGCGGTATGGGGCGTGCCGCTCATCGTGCTGCTCGTGGGAACCGGAGTATATCTAACCCTGCTGCTCCGGGGCCTGCAATTCCGCCAGCTCGGGCGGGCCTTCCATCTGGCGCTCGTCAGGCGACGGGAAGAAGGCGCTGACGGCGACATCTCGCACTTTCAGGCCCTCACGACGGCCATGGCCGCGACCGTGGGAGCCGGCAACATCGTAGGTGTCGCGACCGCGATCTCCGCCGGAGGTCCCGGAGCGCTGTTCTGGATGTGGGTCGCGGGTCTCATCGGGATGGCCACCAAGTACTCGGAGGCCGTGCTGGGCGTTCGCTTCCGGGAAACGGACGCCCGCGGCGAGAAGTCCGGCGGCCCGATGTACTATCTGGAGAACGGCATCCGATGGGGGCGCCTGGGACGGATCCTGGCGGTCAGCTTCGCCCTGTTCGCGACCGTCGCGGCGTTCGGGATCGGCAACGGCGTGCAGTCCAACGCCGTGGCCGAGGCCGTAGGCAACGTCACCGGGCTCTCGCGACTGGCGGTCGGTCTGCTGACCGCGTTCGTTGTCTCGACGGTCATATTGGGCGGTATTCGCTCGATCGGGAAGTTTACGGCGGCCTTCGTTCCGGCGATGATCCTGATCTACGTGGCCGCGGCGGGGGTGGTCCTGGTGCTCAACGTGGACCGCGTACCCGATGCGTTCCGCCTCGTGTTCGAGCATGCGTTCAGTGGCCGGGCGGCAGCGGGCGGCGCCGTCGGATTCACTATCGGTCAGGCAATTCGACACGGCCTGTCCCAGGGCGTGTTCTCGAGCGAATCGGGGCTCGGAACCGGCGCGATCGCGGCCGCCGCGGCGCAGACCCGGGAACCGGTGCGCCAGGCCCTGATCTCGATGACGCAGACGTTCATCGACACCCTCGTCGTGTGTACGCTCACCGGAATCGTGATCCTGGCCACCGGGGCGTGGGAGACGGGACTCGACGGCGCCACCCTGGCGCAGCAGGCGTTCTCCGGCGGCCTTCCCGGCGAATGGGGATCGCGAGTGGTCGCCCTGTGCCTGACCTTCTTCGCCTTCAGCACGATCCTCGGCTGGTCTTACTACGGGGAGCGGAACCTGCAGTACCTGGCAGGCGTGAAAGCGATCGTGCCCTACCGGCTGCTGTTCGTCGCCGTGACGGCGGTAGCCGCAGTGGTCGAGCTGGACATCGTGTGGGCAGTGTCGCACGCGATGAACGGCCTGATGGCATTGCCGAACCTGATCGGACTCCTGCTGCTGTCGGGGATCGTGCTGCGCGAAACGCGCTCGTATTTCAGCCGTTTCGGGAAAGAGCCTCCGCGGACCTGACCTGTCCGCGGAGAACCGTGGCAGACCGGTATCAGCCCTCGAACGCCCGGTAGTGTCCCAGGTCGAAGGCCCTGATACACAGCATGTCCCGGGACCGGAACCCTATCGTGTCGAGGCTGGCACCCTCGTCCGGGACCTTCCGCTCTGCGTACTCGACATAGAAGTCTGCCGGGTCATCCGTCTCCCGCAGGAGCATGGCCCGCAGCCCCATCCGCTTCGCGTCTCCCACGGTCGTCTCCGTCGGAAGCTCCACCACGTGTTCCAGCCAACGGTCGGGCATAGCCAACCGCACTGTGACCGTGCCGGCAGAGCCCACGGGCCCTGCGGTGTCTCCGGAGGCCGCCTCACTCATACGTGCTCCAACGTGTACAGGAACCGTTTCGTGATGTCCGTGACGTCGAGTCCGACGACCCGGTCGGTCTCGGCGTGCACGTTCGTGTGCCCGTGCTCCCGGTCGACCCGGATCGCCGCAGTCCCGATGTCGCCCTCGAAACGCACCGTGTCCGCCGTCTCGTCGGCGACCTCGAGGCGCGTGTGGGCGGCGAAGAACTCCCTGGCCCGACGGATTACATCTTCCGGCGAAACGTAGGTCATGACGAGGTATCGCATCGAGCAGGCTCGCTGGTAAATGGACCGGGTCCGTCCTTGCCCGGCGCGGCGCCCGTGCCGACCGGAGCGTCAACTTCGGACTACCCGCCGGCCCCGTCAACCTCGAGAGGCGGCTGTCCCGAAGCGGCTTGCCCGACGGCCTGTACCGCAGGATCTTGCGCGGATCCACTGCGTCCGGACGACGCCCGGGCGAACCCCCGATCCAGTTGAAGTCAGGATGAGACAATCCACGGAGTTCGGTCGATTCTTCCTTCCCGGTCCCACCGAGGTCCGCCCGGAAGTGCTCGCGGCGATGGTCCGACCCGTGATCGGACATCGGGGGCCGGACATGGAGAGACTCCTCGGTGGCGTGGACGCGGCGCTCCGCCTGCTGTTTCGCACCACGCGGCCCGTGTACGTCTCGACATCGTCCGCCACCGGGTTCATGGAAGCAGCGATCACCAACCTGAGCCGGCGCAGAATCCTCTGCCTGGTGGGCGGGGCCTTCGGAGGCCGGTTTCATCAGATAGCGCAGCGCTGTGGCCGCCCGGCGGACACCCTCGACGTGGAGTGGGGCAGCCCGCACACGCCGGAGCTCCTGCGGCGCACGCTGGAGGCCGATCCGGGCAGGTACGACCTCGTGACAGTGGTCCACTCCGAGACGTCGACCGGAGTGCTCAACCCCGTGGGCGAACTGTCGGCCGTCGCCCGGGCCTACGAGGACGTGCTCATCGCGGTGGATGGCGTGACGTCCGTGGGCGGCGCCCCGGTCGAGTTCGATGAATGGGATCTCGATTTCCTGTTGACGGGCTCGCAGAAGGCGCTGGCTCTTCCCCCGGGCCTGGCTCTGGCGGCGGCCTCCCCCCGGGCATTGCAGCGGGCGGACGAGATCGAGGCTCGGAGCTACTACTTCGACCTGCTCGAGTTCGAGCGCCGGGCCCCGGAGTTCCAGACGACGAACACACCGGCCGTCAACCTGTTCTACGCCCTCGAACTGCAGCTCGAACGAATCATGAGCGAGGGGCTGGAGAACCGCTGGGCCCGGCATCGGGAGATGGCCGAGCGGACGTGGGCCTGGGTGGACGACCTGGCGGCTCGCACTGGCCGAGAGTTCTCCGTGCTGGCGTCCAGGGACTATCGCTCCCCGACCGTGACCTCGGTGGTACTTCCAGATGGATTGTCAGGCCCGGGGATCGTCGCGGGTGCGGCCACCCACGGCTTCACCCTTGCCCCTGGTTACGGGAAACTGAAGCCTTCGACCATCAGGATCGGTCATATGGGCGATCATACGTTGGCCGAGCTTAACGACTTGCTCGCGGTTCTGGACGACGTAATCGCGGACGGAATGGACGCATCGTGATGACTGACAAACCGAGAGTGGTGCTGGCGGATTCTCTCGCCGCGGAGGGCGTGGCGATCCTCGAGGCCGACCGCCGCCTGCAGGTGGACGACTATTCGGCTCGAAGTCGGGCGGAGCTCGAGCTGGGGATCCCCGGGGCGACCGGGCTGATCGTGCGAAGCGGAACGCAGGCCGATGCCGCGCTGATAACGGCGGGCGACAGCCTCAAGGTCGTGGGGCGCGCCGGCGTCGGGCTGGACAACATAGACGTAGATGCGGCAACCCGAAGGGGTGTCGCCGTGATGAACGCTCCGGCGGGAAATACGGTTTCGACGGCCGAGCTGGCCTTCGCTCTGCTGTTGTCGGCGGCCCGGCGCATCCCCGCGGCGGATCGATCGCTGCGCGCCGGAAAGTGGGACCGCAAGGCCTTCCGGGGTGCGCAGCTGTCCGGAAAGACGCTCGGCGTCATCGGCGCCGGCCGGATCGGTGCCGAGGTCATCCAGCGCGCGCGGGCGTTCGGGATGAAGGTCATGGTGGCAGATCCGTACATGACCGAGGAGCGGGCCCACGACCTGTATGTGGAGCTCGTGGAGCTGGACGACATGCTTCCCCGGGTGGATTTCCTGACCCTGCACGTTCCGCTGACAAGGGAGACGGAGGGCCTGCTCGACGCGGAGCGAATCGGACGCCTTCAGCCCCACGCAGTGCTGGTGAACGCCGCTCGCGGCGGGATCCTGGACGAAACGGCGCTGGCGGCCGCTCTCCAGGAAGAGCGGCTGGCCGCCGCGGCGCTGGACGTTTACGCTGAGGAACCCCTGCCACCCGACCATCCCCTGCGGGATGCTCCCAACCTGGTGCTCACGCCTCACCTGGGGGCTGCGACCCACGATGCCCAGCGGGAAGTGGCGATTGAAATCGCGGCGGCGGTCAGGGCCGCTCTGCTGGACGGCGACTACAGCGCAGCCGTCAACATGCCGCCGTACGACCGGGGTGACAGGGATCGCCTGCGGCCGGTGCTCGATCTGGCGGAACGGTTGGGCTCGGTACTGGGTGAAGTGATTCAGGGCGGCGTCGGCGAGGTCTCCGTCCGATACGGTGGCGAGGTGCAGCGCGGGCTCAGGCTCATTTCATCCGCGGTCCTCCTGGGGCTGTGGAAGGTGCGCCTCGATACGTCCATAAATCTGATCAACGCCCTGCCTCTGGCCAGGGAACGCGGGATCTCGGTATCACGAGCCCGTGTCGGTGAGATTACGGGCTACCGGGGAACCCTCGAAGTGACCGCCCGGTCCGGGGACGAGTCGCACGTGGTGACAGGCGGAGTCGCAGCGGATGGGCACCTGCGGCTCCGCCGCATCGACGGATATCGCGTGGAAGTGGAGCCGCGCGGCTACCTGCTGATCTTCCAGAATCGGGACGAGCCCGGAGTAGTGGGCGAGGTCGGAACGCGTCTCGGGGCTGCGGGCGTGAACATCGCCGAGTTCCACCAGGCTCGGGATCCGAGCACCGGCGACTCGCTGGCCGTGCTGTCCCTGGACCAGCGGCCAGGCCCGGATCTGCTGGCAGATCTGCGGTCACTGCCGCCGATCCTGTGGGCGCGAGGCGTCAGATTGGACAGCTGATCCAGCGGATTCAGTACGTAGGCAGCGAGGGGTCGATCCTTCGCGCCCACTCGTTGATCCCACCGCGCAGATTAAGGGCCCGCTCGAATCCGACGGACGCCAGCTGCTTCACCGCAATAGCACTCCGGTGTCCCGTCCGACAGTAGACCACCAGGTCTTCATCCGGGTCGAGATCCGCCAGGACCTCCTGCAGTCGGCCCAGGGGTACCAGCCTGGCTCCGTAGGGTCCCAGGTTGCTGATGCGCCACTCGTGGGTCTCCCGCACGTCCAGGATCGCAGGGGCACGCCCCGATCCGAGGCGCGCCCGCAGCTCCTCGACATCGATCTCTGCCACCTGCGGACGCTCGAGAGGGGCGGCGAGCGGTGCCGTTGCACCTCCGCAGAATTCCTCGTAGTCGATCAGGGACGTGATCGATGGAGCGTCGCCACACACTGCGCAGTCCGGGTCCCGCCGGAGTTCGACTTCCCGGAATTCCATCGGCAGCGTATCCACGAGGAGCAGCCGTCCCGCCATCGGATCACCCACCCCGAGAACGAGCTTGATCGCCTCGGTCGCCTGGATCGTGCCGACGAGCCCGGGAAGGACTCCCAGCACACCCGCTTCCGCGCAGGTCGGCACCGCGTCGGGCGGAGGCGGATCGCGGAACAGGCAGCGGTAGCAAGGCCCCCCCGGATGGGCGAATACGGACACCTGGCCCTCGAACCGGAAGATCGCGCCATACACGAAGGGGATCCCGAGCAGCACGCAGGCATCGTTGACGAGATAACGGGTGGGAAAGTTGTCGCTTCCATCCACCACCACATCCCAGCCCTCCATGATGCCCAGCGCGTTGCTCGAGTCCAGGCGGACCGGATGCTCTTCGACCTCGACGTCCGGGTTGATCCGGGCGATTCGCCGGTGCGCCGATTCGGTCTTCGACCGGCCGACGGACGGCGTGTCGTGCAGCACCTGCCTCTGCAGGTTGCTGAGCTCGACCACGTCGGGGTCCACGATACCGAGCCGGCCGACGCCCACCGCCGCCAGGTACAGGGCGGCGGGAGAGCCGAGCCCGCCGGCACCCACCAGGAGAATCGAGGCGCTCTTGAGCCTCTCCTGCCCCTCGAGTCCCACCTGGGGCAGGATGATCTGGCGGTGATAGCGGAGTGTTTCCTCCGGGGTCAGGCCCACCGGGTCCCTTTCGTTCGGTCTTCCGATTCGTGCCGGCTCCGGCGCGTCCGAGCGGGCGGCTCCTTCGGTGAGCACCTAGCCGCCCGCAACCGAAGGAACGATCGTCAGGATGGAGCCAGGACCAACCTCGCAACGGTCGGCCTCCAGGTGCCGAAGCTCCGTCCCGTTAACGAATACGTTGATGAATCCCCGCACCCGCCCGTCGTCGGCGAACAGGCGTCCGGCCAGCAGAGGCTCCGTCTCCCGGATCAGATCCAGCACCTCGTCCACCGTGCCGGCTTCGAGCCGGATCTCCTCCCGTCCCCCCGTGAGCTCGCGCAGGGAAGCGGGTACCCGTACCGTCACCGCCGAACGGCCCGCTCCGTCCCGGATCGGTTCACACATCCACGGCCAGAGCGCGCTGAAGGGCACCGTAGTTCTCGGCGACCGTTCCCTCTCCGCGGAACACCGACGAGCCCGCGACCAGGACATCGGCTCCGGCTTCGGCCGCCCGGCGGGCGTTAGAGAGACCGATGCCACCGTCCACCTGCACGTGTAGCGACTCGATTCCCATTTCCACCTGCATTCGACGCACCTGGCGCACCTTGTCCAGGACCTCCGGAATGAATGCCTGACCGCCGAATCCCGGATTGACCGTCATGCACAGCACCAGATCGATCGCCGGCAGCACCTCTCGCAGCGTCTCGGCCTGAGTGGACGGGTTGAGGGCCACGCCCACCCGGCAGCCGAGGCGACGGATCTCGTGGATGTCCCGGTGCAGGTGGGGCGCCACCTCCTGGTGGATGCTGATCAGGTCTGCTCCGGCCCCGGCGAATGCCTCCAGGAAGGACTCTGGATTGTCGATCATGAGGTGGACGTCCATGAACGAGTCCGAGACGGCGCGCAGAGACTCGAGGACCGGGATACCGATAGAAAGGTTGGGCACGAAGTGCCCGTCCATGACGTCCACGTGAAACCAATTCGCCCCCGCCTCCTCGGCCTCCCGGACCTGCTCGCCCAGTCGCGCGTAGTCGGCGGCGAGGATCGACGGTGCCAGCACGAGCCCGGCCATCAGATGACCCCCAGCCGCTTACCGACCTTGTCGAGGGCGGCAATGGCGCGGTCGAGATGTTCGATCTCGTGCGCGGCTGAGACCTGACATCGAATGCGGGCTTCACCCCTGGGGACGACCGGAAACCCGAACCCGATCACGAACACGCCCTCGTCCAGCAGCTCACGGCTCAGACGCATGGCGGCGGCCGTCTCGCCGATGACGACCGGGACAATCGGTGTGTCGCCCTCGATGGGATCGAACCCGAGACCGATCAGGTTGCGTCGGAAGTAGTCGGTGTTGTCGCGCAGTTTCTGGACACGCTCGGGGTGCGTTTCGAGATAGTCGATCGCGGCCAGGGCGCCACACGCGGAATGGGGCGGAATCGCGTTCGTGAACAGCTGCGTCCTGGATCGCTGCACGAGGTAGTCCACAACCGGCCGGCTGCTGGCCGTGAAGCCGCCGGCCATTCCTCCCAGCGCCTTGCCGAGGGTGGAGGTGATGATGTCCACCTCGCCATGCATGCCGAAGTGCTCGGGTGTGCCCCGGCCCGTATCGCCCAGGACGCCTGTCGCGTGCGAGTCATCGACGGTGAGCACCGCGTCGTATCGGTCGCACAGCTCACGGATCACGGGCAGGGGGGCGATCTCGCCCTCCATGCTGAACACGCCGTCGGTCATCACCAGGCGGGTCCGCTTGTCCCGTGTCTTCCTGAGCGCATCCTCGAGAGCGTCCATGTCCATGTGCTTGTAGACGTGACGCTCGGCCTTGCACAGGCGGATCCCGTCGATGATCGAGGCATGGTTCAGCTCGTCGCTGATCAGCGCATCTTCGTCCGTGAGGAGCGGGGCGAACAGCCCCCCGTTCGCGTTCCAGCAGGACGTGTACGTGATCGAAGCCTCGGTCTCCAGGAAGTCCGCTATCCGGTCTTCCAGGTCCCGGTGAACGTCCCAGGTCCCGCAGATGAAGCGGACCGAGGCGGTTCCGGCTCCGTACTTCGCGGCTCCCTCACGGACCGCTCCGACCACCTCGGGCACGTCGCACAGGCCGACGTAGTTGTTCGAGCACAGGTTGACAGTCTCCCCGTACTCCTCGAGATCGACCACCGCTCCCTGCATGCCCATGATATGCAGGAGGGTCTTGTATACGCCCTGCTCCTGCATGTCTGCGAGCTCGCGGGCGAGCCTGCGATTGAGGCCTTCGTTCACGACGCTGCCGGAAACGTCCGCTTCCTTGTACAGGACCATCTGATTCCTCCGCTGAGTCAATCCTGACTGTCGCTGTAGTAGTCCCCGATCCGGCGAGCGGTCACCCAGGCCGTATCGACCGTGATCACGGGCCGGGACCCGAAGGCTCCGCACAGGCTGAAACCGGAGAGATTCCCGATCACCTGTACCCGGCGCCCGCTGCCGACTTCGGCGCGGACCTCGGGGGGCGCGCCACGCAGGACGAACGGTCGCTGGTTACCGACCCACCCCGGACCAAACATCAGGCACCCGCCGGCTTCAGCCACCGTACCCTCGCCCCGGGCTCGCATCGACGAAAACCGACCGGAATCGAGGGCCACGATGCTCCCGAACTCGAGTTCGCCGGCGGAGACACGATACCGGCCGGCGCTGTCGATTCGCAGAGGCCGGGCCTCGTAGAAAGCCACCGGACTGTCCGAGCACATCGTATCGTACACACTTCTTCGTCCGGAAAGCCTGATATCCGACCCGTCAAAGACGACCAGGGCCGTATCCAGACGGCCGCACGCATCCGGCGACACGGGTCCAGCGAATTCGAACGAAAACGCCTGTCCCACCACCACCGTGTCGGGGAACGCCGCCCACGTGATCACGGCAGCGCTCTCGGTCGGCTCACCGATCCGCCAGCACGCGGTGCTGAGAAGTGTGGCGATCAGAGCGATGGTCCCGGCACAGCGCATGACACTTCCTGTCAGCCGTTGAAGGGAACCCTCTCGGGTGTGCGACCGGCGCACCACCGGAGACAGGTGGCGCAATCTGCTCTCGACATCCGGAGGCGGCAAGCGGGAACCTGTGGACCTCCGCAGAGTTAGAAACAGGTGCAAATCCCGGGCAAACGGTGCGCCGGGCGATCCGAGAGAACGCAGGAGACTCACCGGTGGGTGGGACGAGCCACATGGACGAACCGCGGGGCAGCATACCGGTCGGAGACGGTCGCTTCCCGACCTCGGCGAGCGACAACGCCCGCCGTCACAGGCGGACGGCTGTGGTTGCGCTCGCCGTTTCTGCGGCCGTCCACGCCGCGGTGTTCCTGCTCTGGAAGACCGACCTGCAGCCCCTTCCGGAAACCGTCGCGGCCGGGCTGCGAATGGGTGACGCTTCCGCTGCGCCCGGAGGTGGGATTCTGCAGGCGATCGCCCTCGCGCCGCCGCGCGAGATAGTCGTTCCACCGCCCCCCGAAGAAGTGCCCGAGCTGGATGCCCCGGATGTCGAGGTACGGACACCTCCCGAGCCACGGCTTCAGGCGAGCTTTGCCGACATGCGCAGCGGCGTCTCGTTTCCGGGGCCCGGCGAGGGTCCGGGAAGACCCGACGGCGAGGGATTGGGCGATGGGGGAACGGAGGCCGAGGGGCGCTTCCGGGTCACGGCGCCGGAGCCCCGCGTCATAGTGCCGGAGTGGGATCCGCCCGATGACATCAAGGGGATGCAGGTGCAGATCAGGGTCCTGGTGAGTGCGGAGGGCCGGGCTCTCGATGTAGAAATCAGGCCGCGGACGTCCAACGCCGGCTTCAACCGGCGGCTCGTCGACACCTACATGCAGATGGACTACAAACCGGGCCGTCGCATGGGACGCGCGATCACGGCGCCGGCGGAGATCACTCTGATCTTCTGAGCCTTTGCGGAGACTCCCACCCTCCGTCACCCCCGTTTCGCCGACCCATCTCGCCCCGGCAGGTATACCGGATCTCATTTCCGCAGGGCAGCGGGCCTCCCTATATTGCGTCGCCCATGTCCTGGCTCAGCGTCTCGTTTCGACGAAGAACCGGCGCGTCGAGGCCGCGTCGGCATATGGCGGCCGCGCTCCTGGTCCTGCTAGCGCTCTCGACCCTGTGGGTCCGGGCCTTGCCCGGGCAGGAAGTGGGCGGACGGCCCGAGCCGGCTGTTGCCGATTCCGTGCCGGCAGCCGATTCGTCGGTCGTGGGCGCCGTCGCCGGCGACACCCTGGCGGTAGACACCCTGGCGGTAGACACCCTGGCCGTCGTCACCCTGGCAGCAGACACCCTGGCGGCCAGCGGGCCGGCAGCCGACACCTTGCCTCCGCAGCAGATCGAGCCGCCCGGACTGCGTCTCGGTATGACAGCCCTTCCGTACCCGTGGGATACCGATCTCGACCAGGTCCTCGAGGCGTACGGTTCGGACCTCGTCCGCTACACGTGGACCGATGCCCGCACCTGGCTGGCGGACGAGAACGCCGCGACCGATCAAACGTTGATGGCTCGCCAGGACACCCTCGCTTGGCTCGGGCTCTCGGTGAACAAGCTCCCGGATGATTTCAGCCGGCGTCGGTTCCTCGCCGAACCGGAAGTCTCGGCGCCCGATTCGTTGATTCGAGAGCTGGCGCAGGAGCAACGCATCGACATCCTGCCGGACGCCCTGGAGAAGTACGCGGACCTGGAGATGGAGGTGGACGGCGCCGGGCAGATGAACTCGCGGTGGCAGACCTTCGACCCCTGCACGATCAACGTGGGACAGAAATGCAACGCCGGCGCCGTACCCACGATCACTCCTGATTTCCAACTGCGGGCACTGGCCCGTGGGACGATCTCGGATCGGTTTCACGTGGATGTCGATTTCGACCAGACGCGAGAGTTCAACGCGACGAACGATCTGCACGTCTACTACCAGGGCAAACCGGGGGAGATTCTCGAATTCGCCGAAGTGGGCCAGGTGAGCCTGCCTCTGCCCCGTTCCCGTTACCTCTCGCGAGGCATACCGGCGGGAAACTTCGGATTTCGCACCGACGCGCGACTGGGTCCGATGACCCTCCGCGGTGTCCTGGCCGAGCAGGAAGGCAACGTGCTCGACCGCGACATCACGCTCGACGTCTCGGGAGCGGGCGGTGAGAGCTCCGTTCTCCAGGACTTCGAAACCACCCTGGACGACGCCAGATATCAGACGGGACAGTTCTTCTTCCTCGTCGATCCGCGACAAATCCAGGGGTATCCCTACATCGACGTTCTGGCTCTCGAGGGAACCGAGGTGGCGGACAGCCTGCGCCCCTCTTCTTCGGTGAAGCTGTACCGACACGAGGTGGCGGGCGGCGGTCAGCAGCAGAACGTTCAGGAAGGCGTCATCCAGGCGCGCGGCGTGGCCGCGCGTTCTCAGCTGGAAGATGATCCGACCGTCCCGGACAGCGTGCAGTTTCTCGGATTCTACCGACCCCTCGTCGAGGGGGAGGACTACATCGTGCACCGCAGCGGTCTGTGGGCCGTGGTTCGATCTCGCATCCAGCAGAACGAGGCCCTGGCCGGGACCTACATCGCCATCAGCGGTGACACGATCGGCGACTACAACGCCGAGGACATCTTCCGCAATCTCACTAACACGGGCAGCGGGGAACTCCCGGTCCTGGAGCTGTTCAAGGATGCCGAGACGCACCGTCCGGGAGGAGTCACCTGGGATCGCGAGATGCACAACATCTACCGCATCTCCAGCTCGAACGACGTGGAGTGGGGCAGTATCCGACTGGTGGTGTCGCAGGGACCGGTCGAATCGGGTCCCGTGGTGCGCGTGGCCGATCAGACGGAGTATTCGTTTCTCGAGATCTTCGGCCTGGACGACCAGCCTCGGGACGACAGGCTCGATGACGGCCGGATCTGGCGTCCCAGCTCGAGCGGTGAGTTCGCCGGGACGGATGTGCTCACCGGCGTCTACCTGGTCTTTAAGGCTCAGGAACCGTTCAAGAGCCCGCCGCCCATCCAGGACGACCGGGTCCCGGCACTGCAGGGACAGCCGTTTCCGCTCGTCGCTTCGGACATCAACGACGCGATCTACGACGAGTCACTGGACCAGACGCGCCTGACCGCCTTCCTGTATCGGCTCAACTTCGAGTTCCGATCGCGCAGCTCCGAGGCACAGAGCTCATTCTCTCTCGGGGCGATCGGCATTCGACGGGGCAGCGAGAGAGTGACGCTGAACGGCAGGGACCTGACGCCGGGCGAGGACTACACGATCGACTACGACATCGGCCAGCTCACCCTGCTGCGTCCCGGAGACCTGTTCTCCGGTGCCGAGGATCCGCAGCTCGCGGTTCGCTTCGAACAGAAGCCTCTATTCCAGGTAGGCTCGAAGAGCATTCTCGGCTTCACCGGAGAGTACCGGCTGGGCCAGCACGGCTCGATCGGAATGGTGGGGATGTTCCAGAAGGAGGGTACCGTGCTCACGCGGCCCGACCTGGGACTCGAGCCCAGTGGCGTGACGCTGGGCGGCGCCGTCGCGAATTTCGACTTCCCATCGCGGGCGTTGGACAATTTCGTCAACAGCTTGCCCGGCATCCGGACTGATCTGGAGTCGCGGGTGAAATTCACGGGCGAGCTCGCCGCTTCGAGCCCGACGACGAACCGGCTCGGAACGACGTGGGTCGAGGACTTCGAGGTCGGGGCGGGATTCCGTGTCGGCCTGACCACTCGTTCCTGGCGCCACGGCTCGCTGGTGAGCCGTCCCGACGCCAGTGGCGGTTATCTTCCGGCGGTTCCCGACCTCAGCAATCAGCTGAGCACGGTGTGGCAATCGCAGTGGGAGGCCAACGGCATCCTGCAGGGTTCACTGCTTGTCAGACAGGTGGATCCGCAGTTGAACGTGCTGAACGCGGGAACCCAGACAACCGTTCTGTGGCTCACTACCACGGACCCTCCCCCGGGCGGGGAGCCCGGCTGGTACTCCATCACCACCGTGTTGTCGCAGACGGGAATCGACCTGAGCACGAGCGAGTTCCTGGAGTTCTACGCCTCGACCGTGGACAATACCGACGAGAGTCTGGCGCTGATCGTCGACATCGGGACGGTCAGCGAGGACGCGTTCGTCGCCGACTCGCTCGGCAACCCGTCCGGCACTGGTATTCTGGACCAGGAGGTGGATCCGATCGTCGGCGTGTGGGGAAACCAGGACGACACCGGTCTGTGGGATACCGGGTGCACGGCGGAGCCCAACGCCTCCGCCTGGCCGCTCGGTGATCAGCGGGCGAACTGTACCAACAACAACGGTCTCGAGGATACCGAGGACCTGAACCGCGACAACTTCCTGAACACCGATGAACGCTATTTCCGATACATCGTTCCGCTGACCCAGCCCTCGCGGTACCTGAACCGACCCACGGGCGGCGAGTTCAAGTTCAACCTGTACCGGCTGCCGCTCCGCCTGCCGGATCTAGAGGAGAACGCCTCTGGCAACGAGCAGCAGAATGTGAAGCACGTACGCATCACGCTGACCAGCGCGGTCAGCTCGACCGTGCTGCTCAGCCGGATGCAGTTTTCGGGTTCGCCGTGGCTCAAGCGAGCCGGAACCGGGAGTGTCGTGGGGCCGATCGGGGATACGCCGGGCACGGCTACGCAGGTCGTGGTGGGGCCGATCTCGACCGTTGACCGGACCTACATTTCGCCTCCCGGGATAACCGACCAGGAAGCCGACAAGACGGACGAGCTGCGGCTGTCGAACGCCGTAATCAACGAGCAATCTCTGCAGATCGTCTACTCCGATATCCCGGTCGGCGAGAGAGTCGAGGTGTTCCGGAAGTTCGCGAATCAGCCGCGTGACTTCCTGCCGTACGGGCGCCTGCGAGCGTGGAGCCTCGCACAGGGAGACGATTGGGGCCCGGGAGGCTCGCTGCGGTTCTTCATCCGCATGGGGTTCGACGCGAACAACTTCTACATGTACCGCACACCTCTTCGGAATTCGCCGGCGCAGCCGAGTCGAGACGACTGGCTGCCCGAGGACCTGATCGATTTCGACCGCCTGCTGGCGCTCCGCGTGGAAGCGGAGCGTCTCATCGACGCGAGCGGGTCGAACCTGCCTGGAGACACGACTTTCGTCCTGTGGGACGTGGACCTGTTTCCCGATGCGGACAGCACCCTGGCACTCGTGATCAACGACCGGTCCCGAGCCCCGAACCTGTCCGCCATACGCGAGATGGCTCTGGGGATCGAGAACGTGGGGACGGTGGACGCCGGACCGGGCGAGGTGTGGGTGGACGACCTGCGGTTGGACGCGGCGCCGGACGACAACGGCGTAGCGGCCCTGGCGGACCTGCAGGTGGATCTGGCGGACGTGTTCAGCCTGCAGGCCGACGTGAACACCGTGAACCCGTTCTACCGGCAGCTCGGGGAGAAGCCATCGTTCATCCGTCAGCTGGACTATGGTGGCCGCGCCACCCTCCAGGTCGGGAAGTTCCTGCCGGACTCGTGGGGGCTGGTCATGCCGGTCGGGTTCGCATACGCCAACACCGGCGAGGACCCGTACTTCCTACCCCAGACCGATGTCCTCGCCGCCCCGTTGGAGAACCTGAGGACCGGCAGCTCTTCGGAGACCCGCTGGAACGTGGCGCTCTCGAAATCGACCCGTTCGGGCAGCCCGCTGCTGAGGGCCACGATCGATGGCCTGCGCCTCGGTTACACCACCCGCAGCAGCAAGAGCACGGCGACGCAGACCGAGACGACCGGTTCGGGCTGGGGCGCCACCGGAGCCTGGTCGAGGCAGGTGGTGGACAAGTCCTTCCCGCTCGTGCCCGGGTTTCTGCGGTCGGCGATCGATGCTCTGCCGACGTTCATTTCACAGAGCGTGCTGATGCAGAACCTCAAGGGCATGAGGTTTCGCTGGACCCCTCGCCAGATGAACCTGGGCGCCGAGCTCACGAAGTCCGAGGACGCGCGGAGACGATTCCAGACCAGCACGATCCAGGCGACGGACGACGCGGTGATTCCGACGGTCAACCTGCAGAACGCGCTGCGCCCGCAGGCGGGATTCCAGCTGCAGCCTTTCCCGTCGATCGTGTGGGGGTTCAACTTCCAGTCTGTCCGCGACCTCGTCGACCCGGCCCTGCGAGCGTCGCGACCGGCGGGTCAGCAGCAGCTGGAGCAGGCCTCCCGCACGTTCCTCGGAATGGATGTGGGCTGGGAGACGAACCGCAACGTGCGGACGGATCTGAGCTGGCGACCACGACTGGCCAGCTGGTTCGACACCGACTTCGCGATGAACACGAACTACGGCACGAATCGGAACGTCTCGTACATCCAGGATCTCGGCGGCGACACGACGCTGGTGCGCGATCTCTCGTTGCAGCGTGACCTGGGCTTCCAGTTCGACGTTCGGCCCGACCAGTTTCTCACGGCATTCGGAATCGCGGGGGGGGGGGAAGCCACCGGGATGGCTCGCAGCCTGAGGGCATTCTGGGACCGACTCGCCCCTGTCCGGATCGACTGGCGCAAGGAGGTCAATTCTACGTATGACCGCCGGGACGTGTACCCCAACCTGTGGGATCAGCTGGTGCTGGTGGGCTTCGATGAGATGCGCGTGATGGGCGCAGATACGGCCTCGGCCGCCGGCGACACGCGCGCGTGGTCGGTCGATGGAGGCTACCTGTTTCCGCTCGGCTTCGACCTCGACGTCGGGTACAGCTCGTCCGACCGGCGGACATTCACGGGTCTCAACGAACGTCGCGTGGTCGATCGCGAGTGGCCGACGCTAAACGTCCGGTGGCGGAACGTTCCCATTCCCGGGTTCGCGGAGAATCTGCTACGGGACATCAACATCAGCGGAGGGTGGCGCACGCGAGAGACCAACACCAGCACTACGACCGGGCAGGACAGGGGGACCGAGCAGACGGTCCGATCACTCCAGCTCGTGTTCATCCTGACGAACGGTTTCAATATCACGTACGGTCTCGACAACACGGGATCCGAGCGACTCGATGCGACGGGACTGAGCCAGTCAGAGCGTCTGTCACATTCCGTCCGACTGACCGGATTCCTGCCGCCCCCTGGCTTCCTCCCGTTCGTGAAGAACGATCTGCGCCTCTCGTTCGACTATTCGAACAATGGAAACTCCGACTGCCGGGCTCTGGGCGGATCGGGGTTCGGGGAGATCAACCAGTCTTTCCGGGACGACTGCACGACGCACACCGACCAGACCACGCAGAACGCCGAGTTCGCCATCGACACGGAGTTCACGGGCTACTCTATCGGCGTGCAGCTCGCGTGGGTGGCGCGCTCCAGCGCCGTCGGCCGGCAGCAATCGTCCAATCAGTTCAACTTCAACATCTTCGGCCGGTTCTTCTTCCGGGCCAGCGAGGGACAGAACCAGTTCAACCGTTGAGCGGTTTACCTCCCGTTGAGACCGCCGCACATATCGCGATGGGGGGGGAACGCATGACGTATTTCAACGGAACGGAGCTGCGCTCCATTCTACTGGCGGCCGGGCTGCTGCTTCTCGGGGCGGCGGCACGGCTGGGCCTCGGTCCGGAACCCGACGACTTCACCTGGACATCGGCCGAGCGGCCCGATGGCGAGCGGGCCGCGAGCCTCTCCACGGCCCGGCGGCTGGTATCCGAAGGAGCCGCCGAAGAGGAACTCGCCGCGACTCCTCTCGGACCGGGGGAACGACTCGACCCCAACACGGCCTCCGCGGCCGAGTTGCGCCGCCTTCCCGGCGTGGGACCGGCCCGGGCGGAAGCGATCGTCACCGAGAGGAACGCCGCCGGACCGTTCAAGAATCCCCCGGACATGGCGCGCGTGTCGGGAATCGGACCGCGAACCGTTGAGGCGCTGACGCCGCACCTCGCCTTCGATCGCCGCCCGTCGGTCGCCCGTTCGGCCCTGCATTCCCTGCGAGCGCGCGATTCCAGCCGGCGCGTGGATGTGAATCGGGCACAAATCACGGAACTGGAGCAAATCACAGGGATCGGACCGGCCCTGGCGGCCCGGATCGTTGCAACGAGGCGGCGCGTCGGACCCTTCGAACGGCCAGAGGACCTGCTTCGGGTGCCCGGAATCGGTCCTGCGATCTTGCAGCGAATAAGGGAGCAAGTGCGATTCTGACTGGCGGATCCGCACATCCGGTCCCTGCTGCCTTCGTCACTTCCGGCCCCCGATCCTTCCGCACGGTGTGGCGTGCGGCCCACACCGGGCACGCCGCTTGCTCGATTCCGGTCGCCGCGGGCGGTTTGCGCCCCGGATGTGGTCGGCGCTCGGGTTGGTCCCGACCGGGCCGGAGAGATCTGACAGCTTAGAAGCCGGCGGAGCGAGATGGCATCAACTTCAATGGAACAAACCCAGATCGGCGAGTTGCTCCTGCGCGAGAACCTGATCACGCGGGAGCAGCTGGATAAGGCCCTCAGCGAGCAGCAGCAGGGAGGGACCCGGATCGGCTTCTCGCTGGTCTCCAGCGGTGCGTTGACCGAGACGGAGCTCACAAAGCTTCTGTCCAGGCAGTATCGCGTGCCGGCGGTAGATCTGTCCGAGGTGGAGGTCGATCCGAAGATCCTCCAGCTCGTGCCCGCGGATTTCGCCGCCAAGCATCTCGTGCTTCCTCTCAGGCGCGTCGGACGCACCCTCACCGTGGCCATGGTGAACCCGACCGACCTCGGGGTGGTGGACGACCTGAAGTTCATCACGCGGTTCGACGTGGACGCGGTAGTGGCCGGCGAGTACTCGCTGCGCATGGCGATCGACAAATACTACGAGGTCGCGAGCGACCGGTTGGGCGACCTTCTGGAGGAGCTCGAAGAGCAGGACGTGGAGGTCGTGGAGGAGGAAGAAGAGACCTACTCCACGATGCAGTTGCAGGCCCAGGTCGAAGAGGCGCCGGTCGTTCGCCTGATCAACGGCTTTCTCACCGACGCCGTCCGCCGCGGGGCCTCGGATATCCACATCGAGCCCTACGAGAAAGAGCTCCGGGTGCGCTACCGGATCGACGGTGCCCTGCAGGAGATCATGAAGCCGCCCATCCGGATGAAGGCGGCGCTGATCTCGCGGGTGAAGATCCTGGCGGACCTGAACATCGCCGAACGCCGGGTACCGCAGGACGGCCGCATCAAGATCAAGATCGGTCGGAAGGTGATCGACTTCCGTGTGTCCACTTTGCCGACCCTGTTCGGCGAGAAGATCGTGCTCCGCATCCTGGACAAGGGCAACCTGACGCTCGACCTCGAGAAGTTCGGGATGGAGCAGAAGGCGGAGGCCGACTTCCTGGACGCGATCTCCAAGCCATACGGTATGGTCCTCGTCACCGGGCCGACCGGCTCCGGGAAGACGACGACGCTGTACAGCGCGCTGAGCCGGATCAACAAGGACGAAGTCAACATCATGACGGCCGAGGACCCGGTCGAGTACAACCTGCACGGCATCAACCAGGTGCAGGTGCGAACCGAGATAGGAATGACGTTCGCCGCTGCCCTCAGGGCCTTTCTCCGCCAGGACCCGAACATCGTCATGGTCGGTGAGATCCGTGACCTGGAGACCGGCGGAATCGCGGTGAAGGCGTCGCTCACGGGGCACCTGGTGCTGTCCACGCTGCACACGAACGACGCGGCGTCGACGATCACCCGCATGATCGACATGGGCATCGAGGCGTTCAACGTCGCGTCGGCGCTCAACTGCATCACGGCCCAGAGGTTGGTGCGCCGGATCTGCTCGAACTGTCGGGCCGAACACACCTACGGGCCCGAGGTGCTCCGGGCTGCCCGTATCACGGACGAGCAGGCGGCCACGATGACCTTCTTCCGCGGGGAAGGCTGCGACGCGTGCAACGGGTCCGGCTACTCCGGGCGTCAGGGCTTGTACGAAGTCATGCCCATGACGCCCGATCTGCGGAAGATGATCCTCCAGGGCGCGTCCACGGACGAGCTGAAGCGGACGGCCGTCGAGCACGGGATGATCACCCTGCGGGAGGACGGCATGCTGAAGGTCCGCAAGGGCATCACGACGCTCGAGGAAGTGATCAAGGAAACTGCCGCCTGAACCGTCGCGGCATCGGACGACACGACTGGAGAACGAGGAAGAGATGAACGACTCTGCACCGGCAACGCTGCGTGGCTTGCTCGAAGAGATGATCGACAGGGGCGCCTCCGACCTGCACCTGTCGGCCGGTGAAGTGCCCAAGCTTCGCATCGATGGCACGCTCCAGGACAGCAACCATGGGACTCGGATCGGGCCGCGGGATACGCAGGCGCTGGCCTACTCGATACTGACCGAGCAGCAGAAGAAGCGCTTCGAGCAGGAGGATGAGCTCGACCTCTCGTTCTCGGTCCAGAACCTGTCCCGGTTCCGCGGGAACGTTTTCCGCCAGCGCGGGACGGTCGCGATGGCCATCCGGCAAATCCCGTTCGAGATCCTGTCTTTCCAGGAGCTAGGTCTGCCCGCGGTGATCGGCAGGCTGGCCGAGAAGCCGAGAGGGCTGGTGCTCGTCACCGGACCGACCGGGTCGGGTAAATCAACGACCCTCGCGGCGATGATCGACAAGATCAACCGTGAACGACACGGTCACATCATGACCGTGGAGGATCCGATCGAGTTCGTGCACCGCCACCAGAACTGCCTGGTGAACCAGCGCGAGGTCGGCAGCGACACCAGTTCGTTCGCGCAAGCCCTCAAGTACGTGCTGCGCCAGGACCCCGACGTGATCCTGGTCGGCGAGATGCGGGACCTGGAAACCGTGCGGGCGGCGCTGACGATCGCCGAGACCGGGCACCTGGCGCTCGCGACGCTGCACACGAATTCAGCGGCCGAGTCCATCAACCGCGTCATCGACGTCTTCCCGGCGCACCAGCAGGAGCAGGTGCGCGCCCAGCTCTCCTTCGTGCTCGAAGGCGTTCTCACACAGACGCTTCTCCCCCGGCGCACAGGGAGGGGCCGGGTCGTGGCATGTGAGATCATGATGGCCACGCCTGCCATCCGGGCTCTCATCAGGGACCAGAAGATCCACCAGATCTACTCGGCCATGCAGGCGGGTAAGAAATTCGGGATGCAGACACTCAACGATGCCCTGTATTCCCTGTACATGCGCGATGAAGTGGCTTTGGAAGATCTGATGAGGGTGAGTTCGGACCCGACGGAGCTCAAGCGGATGATCGGCGAAATGGAGCCGGCGACCGCCTGAGGTAACACCGACAACAGGAGTGATCTGAGCCATGCCAGTGTGGACCTACAGCGCGAGAACCGTGTCCGGCGAACTCAAGCGCGCCGAGCACGAAGCCGCCAGCCGCGATGAGGTCATGGCGCATCTCAGGAGTCAGCGACTGATCCCCATCACGGTGCGGGAGAAGCCGAAGGGCATCAACCTGTCGATCGGCGGCGGCAAGGTAAGAACCCGTGACATCGTGATCATGACTCGGCAGTTCGCGACGATGATCAACGCGGGCCTCCCCCTCGTGCAGGCGCTCGACATCCTGGCCAAGCAGTCCGACAACAAGGTGCTGCAGTCCACGCTGCAGGACGTCCTGTACGATGTCGAATCGGGAAACACGCTCGCCGACGCGATGCGAGATCACACCAAAGCGTTCACGCCTCTATACGTGAACATGGTCGCCGCCGGCGAGGCCGGCGGTATCCTGGACACTATCCTGGTCCGCCTGGCGGTGTTCCTGGAGAAGGCCGAGGCTCTCTCCAGGAAGGTCAAGGGAGCCATGATCTACCCGGCGGTGATCAGCGTCGTGGCCCTTACGGCGATCGTGGTCCTGCTGCTATTCGTCATTCCGACCTTCCAGCAGATGTTCGCGAGCTTCGACCAGGCGCTGCCGCTGCCGACCCGAATCGTGATCATGGCCTCGGACACCCTGCAGCAGTACTGGTGGGGCATGGCCGGAGGAGTCGCGGTGGTCGTGTGGCTGTTCAGGCGCTGGATCGCTACGTCTTCCGGTCGTCTCACGTTTGACCGGATCCTCCTCCGACTCCCGATCTTCGGAAACCTGGCGCGAAAGTCCTCGGTCGCTCGGTTCACGCGCACCCTGGGCACGCTGTTGAGCTCCGGTGTGACGATTCTGGACGGGCTCGAGATCACGGCGCGCACATCGGGTAACCGGGTGATCCACGACGCGATCATGAACAGCCGCAGCTCGATCGCCGGCGGTGAGTCGATCTCGGAGCCCCTGCGCGCATCCGGAGTGTTCCCGCCGATGGTCACGCAGATGATCAACGTGGGTGAGGAGACGGGCGACCTGGACGGCATGCTGACCAAGATCGCCGACTTCTACGATGACGAAGTCGACACGGCCGTCGAGTCGCTCCTGAAGGCGATGGAGCCGCTGATGATCGTCGTTCTCGGAACGGTGGTCGGTGGAATGATCGTCGCCATGTATCTCCCGATCTTCGGGATCATCAACACGATGCAGTGAGTGGCCTCGCGTTTCGGCCCGCGCACGGTTACATCACAAACATGTGATGTTCTGATCCGCATCGCGGGAGGCCGAACCGATGCTGTCCCGAACGGAAGAGTATGCCCTGCGGGCCGCCGTCTACCTGGCGCGCCAGTACGGTGACGGAGCGGCCCGCGCCAAGGACATCGCCAGGGACACGGGCGTGCCGGCCAACTACATGTCAAAGATCCTCCATCAGCTGGCCAAGGCGGGAGTCGTAGTATCGGAGCGCGGGCGCACCGGGGGCTTTCGGCTCGCGGCGCCACCGAACGAGTTCTTCCTGGCGACCGTCGTGCGCCCCTTCGAGCCCCAGGTCGAAAGGACCCGTTGTCTCCTCGGGCGCCCCGAGTGTTCGGACGTGAATCCGTGTGGGGCACACGATCGCTGGAAGGTCATCAAGGAAGCGACGCTCAGTTTCCTGGACGGCACCACGCTGGCTGACGTCATCGAGGACTCGGAGTCGGACGCATCCTGATGACCGACGTACCGGAACGGCTGAAGAATGCGCCCGGTTGCCAGGGTCTCATCGGCCTGACCGACGAAGAACTGAGCCGGCGCCTGGGCGAGCCGGTGGCCCGTCGAACCCTTGGAAATGACACCTGGCTCGTGTTCCGGTCCTCAGGCCTGTCGCTTCGGGTACGCTGCGCGGGCGCGCGGCCGGCCCGCGTCGCCTCCTGGACGGCCACGTTCAAGACCGGACATCCCCACTTGCGCGGCGCGGCACAGGCCCTCGGTCTGTGGCCGGCGGCGGCGCCCGACCAGGAGGCGGCCTCGTCGGGCGCTCCGTTGATTCGTCGCGCGATGCCATGTCCGAACTCCGGACGCGTCCACTCGCTGACGGCCACCATCCGCGGGGGAGTGTTCACGGCGCTGTCCGCGTTCGACGAGTCTCCCGACTGGCTGTGACCAGCACCTGATCCCGGCCACCTCTTGCGTTCTGCACAACTACCTCTAAGATAGGCTCCGGTGGCGCGGACGGATCGAAGCGTATCGCGAGGGCAGGTTCCGGGACTGTCCCGGCGAGGTCAATCAGAACACGGGAATCGGCCAGGAATTGCTGCGCACCAGCAGGTCTGATCGCCGGGCCGCGACGGTTCTCGAACCGTTGCAGGTGCTGTACTGGATCTACGCGGCTCGCCTGGTCATCTCACTGGCCGTGTTCGGCTCCGCCATCCTGGTTGGGGATTTCCTGGAGCGCCAGGTTCCGGGTTCGCTGCCCCCCGAGTTCCCTCTCATAGCCATCGTCGGCCTCGCCGCCGCCGCGTTCCTCACGCCGATCGCGTACAGGATCAGTCACCGAAAAGGCCGGCGGATCGGCCTCGCGTTCCTCTATTCGCAGGCCGCCCTGGACGTTCTCCTGTTCAACGGCGTCGTGCACATCACCGGGGGGAGCGGGAGTCCGTTCGTTTCCCTGTTCATAGCCCTGGCCGCCGGCTACGCCCTGATCCTCCCGCTGAGCTCGGCCATCCTCACGGCCATGTTGGCGGGCATCCTGTATCTAGTCCTCAACCTGACGTTCGGCGCAGACACGAACACCATCGTGCTGGCTCTCCAGGTACTCGTCATCATGCTCGTGGCGCTTGCGGCCAGCCTGGTCGGCGCGCGCTTCCGACAGGTGCGCTCCGAGCTCCGCTCTGTGGAAGGTGAGCTGCACCGGCTTCGGCTGGACACGGCGGACGTCCTGCGCAACATCCCATCCGGCGTGATCACGCTGGACGCATCGGGCAACCTGGTGTACATGAACCTCGCGGCGGCGGATCTGTGTGGCCTCGACGGCACAGGACTGCTGGGAATGGACCTGCTTCCGGAGCTGGAGCGACGGGCGCCGGAAGTGGCCGCGGCAGTGCGCGAGACGATGGACACCGGCCGTCGCGTGCGGAATCGGGAGGCCGATGTACTGGCCGATCCGGCGTCCGGTGAGGATGGGCAGGGAGCCGAGCCCGTGCCGGTCGCCGTCAGTACCACCATGCTTCAGGACGTGGGCGCCGGTCCGTCGCACGTCGTCCTGCTCCAGGACCTGCAGGCCGTTCGCCAGCTCGAGAACCTCCGACTTCGAACTGGAAAGCTGGAAGCGGTGGCCGAGCTGTCGGCCTCGTTGGCCCACGAGCTCAAGAACCCCCTGGCTTCGGTGCGGAGCGCCGTCGAACAGCTGTCTGCGAGGATCACCGATGACGAGGACGAGCAGATCCTGGGGCGGCTCATCGTCCGGGAGGCCGATCGGCTGAGCCGGATCCTGAGCGAATTCAGCGACTTTGCGCGCGTGGCGGTCGCCGAGCGCAAGCCGGTGGACATTGAACGTCTGCTGCGCGAAGTCATCGAGACGGTGCGGCGCAATCCGGCGGCGGAAGGACGCGCGACGATCACCAGCGAGATCCTGGACGACATGTCGGGCCTGTGGGGGGACCCGGATCTCCTGCACCGCACGCTGTTCAACCTCGTCCTCAACGCCGTTCAGGTCGGCGATCCGCGGGAAGAGGTCACGATTCGTGTGGTGGCGGACGCCCTGCGACCGGACCTCGTTCCATCCGAGGTGTCGCTCGGCCATCCCGTCCGTATTCGGGTCAGCGACGACGGTCCGGGGATCGATGCCGAAGACCTGCCACGCATCTTCGATCCGTTCTACACCCGCCGGAAGGGTGGCAGCGGCCTCGGCCTCTCCATCGCGCATCGCGCCGTGCAGGCGCACGGGGGAGCGCTGATCGCGAGCTCGAATCCCGGCGAGGGGGCCACTTTCGCGATAGTCCTTCCTCGTCGAACTGGAAAGGGCCGTCCCAGACTTGCTCCCGAGGTACGGGCCGCCGCGCCGAGTCCGGCCGGACCTGACGAGGAGACCTCGTCGGCCTCGGACGCTGCGGATACCGACAGCCAGGCACCAGCGCGCGCCGGCGAGCGCGCTCACATCTAGGCGACCGGCGCGCCGCCGGTTTCCAAAGGAGCCGAAATGCGAGACAAGCCGTTGATTCTCCTCATCGACGACGAGCAGAGCCTGATCGAGTCTCTGACCGTACTGCTGAGAGGCGAGGGATACGACATCATCACCGAACTGACGGGCGCCGGGGGGGTGAAGGCATTCAAGGAATACAGCCCCGACCTGGTCCTTTCGGATGTACGCATGCCGAAGATGAGCGGCATCGAGGTGCTCGAGGAGATCCGCCGCACGAACCCGAACGCTCCCGTCGTCCTCATGACGGCCCAGGCGTCTCTGCAGTCCGCGATACAGGCGGTCAACCTGGGAGCCACGCACTACGTTCAGAAGCCGTTCGAGAACGACGAGTTGCTGGCGGTGCTCGGGCGGTCTCTGGATTGGGGGCGTCTCAAGCAGGAGAACGCCGGCCTGAAGAGGGAGCTCAAGAAGCAGCAGACGCTCAAGGCGGGCCGGCCGATCGGTGTGAGTCCGATGTTCGAGAGCGCGATCAAGCTGGTGGAAAGCGTGGCCGACAGCGACTCGACCATCCTGATCGCCGGGGAGAGCGGTACCGGTAAGGAAGTGTTCGCTCGCTACATCCACGATCTGTCTTCACGGTCCAACCGGAGGTTCCTTTCCCTGAACTGCGGGGCTCTCCCGGAGGGCCTGCTCGAGTCCGAGTTGTTCGGGCACGTCAAGGGGAGCTTCACCGGGGCCGTGCGGGACAAGGAGGGTCTGTTCGTCGCAGCCTCCACCGGGACGTTCTTCCTGGACGAAGTCGGCGAAATGGCCCCATCGACCCAGGTCAAGCTCCTGCGGGTGTTGCAGCAACGAGAGGTGATCCCGGTCGGGGCCACGGAGGCGATTCCGGTGGACGTCCGGCTCATCGCCGCCACGAACCGCGAGCTCGAGCGGGATATCGAAGAGGGACGGTTCCGGCGCGACCTGTACTACCGCCTCAACGTCATCAGCCTCGAACTACCGCCTCTGAAGAACCGCGAGGAGGACATCGAGCTGCTGGCCGAGCACTTCCTGACGGCACAGGCCGAGGGAGATCCGCGGGGCGCGAAGAAGTTGTCCGCGAAGACTCTGGCGGTGCTCAAGGAGTATCACTGGCCCGGGAACGTGCGAGAGCTGGAGAACGTCATCGAGCGAGCGGTGGTCCTGACCGCGGGAGCGACGATCAAACCGGAAGCCCTGCCGTCCAGGCTGCGTGAGACGCCGCCGGAGCCGCTGGTGCAGGACCGTCCCGCGGCCAATCCGGCGCTCGACGTCATCGAGCGCGCCTACATCGAGCACGTGCTTCGGGCGGAGGCGGGCAACAAGACGCGGGCCGCCGAGGTGCTCGGAATCGACCCCAGCACCCTGTATCGAAAGATCAAGCGCTACGACCTCGAAGCCTGAGTCGTCAACCATTGCAGTACGGCAGGTAAACTTTGCAGAGTGCAATGGCACCTATCGAGGGGAAGGTGTGGCAATCTGCACGTACTGCACGTAAGCGACTGATTTCCAACAAGTTAAATTCTATCGACTCGTCCGGCATACGGGTTGCCGTTACCCAGTGCCGGAGGCAAGGTCCTCCACCGGTGAACGACGAACACGACTTGGAAGAAAAACCGTTCACAAACCAGAACCGTTGGAGGACAGATGCTCCGCAACACGAAGGGTTTCACTCTGATCGAGCTGCTGATCGTAGTCGTGATCATCGGCATCCTTGCCGCGATCGCGATTCCGCAGTTCGCCAGCACCAAGGAGAAGGCGTTCGACGCGACAGCGAAGAGCGACGTGCGCAACGCCATGTCGTCTCAGGAGGCCTATTTCGCCGACGAACAGTCGTATGGTCCGGCAGCCATGGCCACGGGCAGCTTCACCACCAGCCAGGGCATCGCGATTTCCGCCTCGGCCGCTTCGGCCGGTGGCTACGCGATCACCGCATCGCACGGCAGCTCGGGCAACACCTTCTGGGTGCAGGTCGGCACGGGCAGCTCGATCGAGGGCAAGGTCCAGAAGTCTCCGTAAGGTCGTCTTCCGGATCTTCGACTCTCTTGAAGATCGCAGACCGGGGCGTGGCGGATTCATCCGCCGCGCCCTTCGGTCATCCTGGTAGAGTGCCGCACATTCCAGGAGCGCTCGAGGGATGATCTCGCCGGGGCGTGTCCGATGCGCCGTCCCCCCTCCGGTCGCCGCGGCCGGGTTCTTTCTCGTACTAACCGCGGTCTTCTTCGACAGGGTCCTGTTTCGCGGCGAGGCGTTCTTCAGCCGGGACGTGGCTCCCTTCTTCTACCCCATGAAGCACTTCCTGGCCTCCACCGTGCGTGCCGGCGACCTGCCGCTGTGGAATCCGTGGGTGGCCAGCGGCGAGCCGTTCTTCGCCTCACTTCAGCCCGGCCTGCTGTATCCGGGCAGCCTGCTGCTGTACGGTCTTCCCATGCCGGCGGCCTTTGACTGGCTGGTAGTGCTGCACTATCCGCTGGCGGGCACAGGGCTGGCCCTGCTGCTCAGGCGGTGGGGCCACGGCTGGACGGCGGCGGTGCTGGGCGGATCGGTGTTCATGCTCGGCGGATTCTTCGCCTCGCTCGGGAACTTCGTGAACAACCTGCAGACGGTGGCGTGGCTGCCCTGGATCTTCATCGCGTGGGACAAGGTGCTCGACGGGGGGCGGATCAAGGACCTGCTGCTGTTCACGATCCTGTGTGGAATCGCGTTTCTCGGAGGTGAGCCCCAGATGCTGACCCTGGGTCTCGGCCTCGTGTTCGTCCACGGCCTGTTGGCCGTCGAAGCCCGCGACCTGGGGCGCGGCATGCAGACGGCGGCGTTCGCGATCGCGGGCATCCTGGCCGTAGCCCTGGTGGCGGTGCAACTGCTTCCGTTCGCGGAGTACATGAGCCACTCCGTGCGTCGCCTCCCGATCGAGCTGGAGTACGCTTCGGCACGCTCGCTCGAGCCAGTCGGGGCCCTGCACCTGCTGCTGCCGCCGGCCCTGCGGAGCGGAGCACACGGCTTCTCCACCCACTTCATGGCCAGCTCGGAAGTGCCATGGATCCTGAGCGCCTATGCCGGCGGCATTACCCTGGTCCTGGCGCTGATCGGAGTTCTGCGAGGCCGGGGCCTCCGCTGGACCGCATTCTGGATCGCGGTCTCGGCCGTGTCCGTTCTCCTGGCTCTCGGGAGCCACAGCCCCCTGTATCGCTTCCTGTTCGAGTGGATCCCTCCGTTCCGCCCGTTCCGCTACCCGGAGAAATTCCTCCTGATCGGAGCCCTGGCCGTGTCCGTGTTCGCCGCCCAGGGAACCGACCGGTGGCTCGAAATCGGCCAACGGCCTGCCGAGGAAGGCGGGATTCCGCGAAGGGCGAGCGTGTGGCTGCCCATCCTGGCCGGCGGTGCGCTGTACATAGGCCTCGCCGCGAGCCTGGCATGGGTCGACGGACTTCTCCCCGCCGCCTGTGGCGATTGGCTGGGCGAGGCGCTGCTGTGCGAGGATATGGCGGGTGCGACGGGGCTGTATGCCGGAATCGCCATGCGGATCGCGACTCTGGTCGTCTGCCTGGGCGTCGTGACCTGGCTGTACCGGTCGGGCCGGCTGCGGCGCAGTCTCGCGTCGGCGATCGTCGTGGCGCTCGCGGTGGTCGATCTGACGCTCGCTCACCGTGAAGTGAACCCGTCGGTGGAGAGCGACGTGTACGTGACCGCTCCGTGGACGGCCGACGCGCTCGACGAGCTGATGTTTCCCCGGGGCGACGTGCGGTTCCGCGGCTCGCCTCATCACGCGGCCATGGGGAGCATCGTGACCGTGCGGGGCGCCTGGGAACTGTCCAACATGTACCTGGACTACCAGACGATGGGACCGAACGTGGGGCAGATCTTCGGGTTCCCGATGCAGGACGGCCTCCAGGGAGTGGAGCTCATCTCCGTGGCTCTGACGAACGAGGCGGCGTTGCGCGCGTGGAGCGACGACCCCCTGCGGTTTCTTCAGGCGATGAATGTCGGTTTCTACGCCGACGCCACGGTGAGCGCGGATTCGATCGCGGGCCTCACTCCGGCGGCCTCGCACCCCGAGCTACCGATCCGGATCTACGCGGTGCCGGATCCGGTAGAGCGTCTGTATCTCGTGGGTGACTACGAAGTGCGGGACGGCCAGGCCGCGGCGCTCCGCCGTGTCTTCGAAGACGACTTCGCGCTGGGCGAAACGGTCGTCCTGGAGATCGAGCCCGGGGTCGAGATCGATTCGACGGCCTCCGGCAGCATCCTGTCGCGCGCGGACTTCGCGAACCGGGTCACCACAAGAGTGAGCGCATCCGGGCCGATGCTGGCCGTGCTCAGCGATCGGTGGTACCCGGGCTGGAAGGCGACGGTCGACGGCGTCGAAGTACCGATGCTGCGAGCCAACGGCGTCTTCAGGGCCGTACCGATTCCGGCCGGCGTCAGCGATGTGGTGTTCAGCTTCGAGCCGGGCTCGATACTCCTCGGCGCGGCGATCAGCGTGGCGGGCCTGCTTGCCCTCGCTGCGACGTGGGTCATGGCCCGGAGCCAGACGGTATGAGCCCGCGCAAGAAGCGGTGGCCTGCCCCCGCGGCCCTGAGGTGGCTGGCGTTCGGACTGTTCGTGGTGACGCTCGCCGCGACCGCGCTCACCGCCATCGACTACGGAATCGCGAGCGACACCGGCAACTACTTCTACAGCTCGCTGCGCCAGCTCACGTGGGGCCGCGACCTGTGGACCGCCCTGCTAGCGGGGGAGCCGACGGCAGTCCTGAACCGGGACCAGATCTTCGAGCACTGGCGCTGGTACATCGACAGGATCCCGCATCCGCCGATCTCGCGAGAGTTGAGCGGTTTCAGCTGGGTCCTGCTCCGGAACGTGACCGATCCTCTCTCGGCATACCGGGGCGCCGTGGTCCTGACGTTCGCGGCGCTCGCGGCCTCGGTCGGCGTGTACACGGCCTGGCGATCGCGCTCACTGGCGGCAGGCCTCGCCGCCGGTCTGGCCGTCCCGGCCTTTCCCGTCCTGTTCGCGCACGGCCACCTCGCGCACACGGACCTGTTCCTCACCGCCTTCTGGTTCTGGTCGTTCGCTGCCCTGGACGTCGCCGTGAAACAGGGTGGCTCCGGTTGGTTCTTCGCCGCGGGGGTCTTCCTGGGCGCCGCGATCGCCACCAAGTTCTCGGGCCTCCTGCTGCTCGGAGTGGCGACCGTCTGGCTTCTCGGACACCGTGCCGGCCTGAGCGCGCTGCTCGCTCTGTTTCTGGCGGCCTTCCTGGTATTCGTCGCCGTCAACCCCGTCGTGTGGGTGGACCCGCTGCAGGGAGTCCGGGACTATGTGCTGGCCGGAACGCACCGCGCCGAGTCGGGCCCGTTCATCGGAACCGAGTACTTCGGGGCCATCTACTACTTCAAACCGCCCTGGCATTATCCCTACGTGTGGACCGCGATCGTCTTCCCGCCAACGATCCTGGCCGCTACCGTGGCCGGCCTTTTCGCCCCTCGCTCGGGCGCCCTGCGCGGCGTCGTCTTGCTGAACATGGTCGCTCTCTACGGGGCCCTGGCCCTTCCATCTGCTCCGATGCACGACGGCGTTCGCCTGTTCCTGCCGCTCTTCCCGTTCTACTGCGTTCTCGCCGGCACCGGCGCCGTGGCGCTCGGCGAATGGATCGTCCGGAGACTGGAGGGACGCGTGCCGGCGGTTGCCGGGCGTCGGGACCTCGTCGTCGCGCTGGCGATCCTGTCGGTCCTCGCCCCGGCGGCCTTCCGCACGGCGCAGGTCCACCCGCATCAGTTGTCGTACTTCAACGCTCTCGTTGGAGGGATCAGAGGAGCCGACGAGAAGGGTCTCGAGGTTACGAACCTCAAGGAAGTGCTGAACCGGGCGACCCTGGAGGAACTGGCCGGATCGACGCCTCCCGAAGCCGTCGTCGATCCGGGTTTCTTCATGGAAGAGATGTGCTTCTACCAGGCCATCGGATGGGCACCGCCCGGCTGGAAAGTGGAATCTCAGATCGAACTGGCCGACGGATCGGAAGGCATCGCGGTGGGCTGTGAGGGCCAGAGCTTCACCCCCGTGGCTCTCGACCGAAGAGCCACCGCCGCCGACTTCGTCTTCGTGCTCAACCGCAAGGCGCAGTGGCGCCGGACCGAAAGCGCCCTGGTCGGATTCGGAGGGCTGCCCTGGTTCACGGTGTCGCTCGAGGGAGTGCCCCTGATGATGGTGTACCGCACCCGATGATCTCCGATCAGCGCTCCATACGCTTCGTGCGGTGGGCCAGCGTGGCTCTTGGCCTGCTGGCGTTCGCCTGTCTGTTTCCAGGCCTGGACGACGTCGGGATCGCGTGGGACGAAGTGTACTACTTCGATTCGGTGACGCGGATACAGGAATGGGCCGGTCAGGTGGCGGTGGGGCCGGACCGGTCGCGGTTGCTCGGTCAGGAGGCGGTCAGAGAGACTTTCAACTGGCGTCGCTACTACAACCCACACCCGCCGGCCTACAAGCTGGCCATGGCCGCCACCGAGGCCGCGTTCGGTCGCTGGACCGGTGAGGTGGTCGGGTATCGGCTCGCTCCACTCGCGTTCTTCTCCCTTCTGGTGGGGTGCGTCACGTGGCTGGCGGGAATGGCCTGGGGACGGCTTGCCGGGGTGGGAGCGGGCCTTTCGATACTCCTCATGCCGAGGATCGTTGGGCACGCGCACATCGGGGCGACCGATATGCTGACGACCCTGGCCTGGTTCGTGGCTTCCGTCGGCCTGGTGCTCTACGTGCTCGAGGACCGGCGGCGCTTCCTCGCGATCGGAGCGGCGGGCCTGGGCGTAGCCCTGGCGACCAAGTTCACGGGGTATCTGATTCCGCTCGCCATCCTCCTGTGGATGATCGCGTACGGGAGGTCCCGGCGGGCGGTGGCCGGCGCCATCCTGTGGGGCGTCAGCGGACTCGTGGTCGCGTGGGTGCTGAATCCTCTCATGTGGCACGATCCGGTCGCGGAGACTCTGCGGCTGGTGCAGGACACCCTGTCGCGGGACGAAGTGGTGCCGATCACGACCTACTACATGGGCCGGCACTACGGCTACCAGGTCCCCGGGCACCACGTAATCGTGATGACGCTGATCACCGTCCCGCTTTCGATCCTGGCGCTCGTCGGCTGGGGGAGCGTGGCGAGCCTGCGAAGGTGGGAAGAGAAACCGGTAGGGGGGCTGTGCTGGACGCAGATCCTGTTCTTCGTGGCCCTCATGGCGGCACCCGGCTCTCCAAATCATGATGGGGTACGCCTGTGGCTGCCCATGTTTCCGTTCGTGGCGCTTCTCGCCGGCCGCGGATTTGGATCGATGATCCGGATCGTCCGCCAACGGACGCCCGGGCCCGGGGCGATCCTCGCGTCACTCGTGCTCGCGGCGCTGTTCTTCGTTCCCCCTTACCTCCAGACCGTACGGGTGGCGCCTCTCTACCTGGCCTACTACAACGAGCTGATTGGTGGAGTCCCGGGCGCGGCCCGAGCCGGGATGGAAACCACATACTGGATGGAAGCCGTCACACCGGCGTTCCTCGAGAAGGTCGGCGAGACCCTGCCGGAGGGCGCACGCCTGTCCGCCTGGCCCAACGTGCCTCACTATCAGTGGCTCCAGGCGCATGGCATGCTGCGGGGAGACATCGTGGTGACCGACGAAATGCCACCGGAGTACTTTCTGCTCGTCGCTCGCAAGTCGATCTTCCAGGCGTATCACTGGCGGATATACGAGAACGTGATTCCGGACCTGGCCGTCGAGCTGGACGGCGTCGAGATCGTCGGCCTGTATACCTGGCAGCAGAGCGAGGCATTCGAATCCGAGCCGGAGGAACCGTGAAGAAGCTGGACGCCGTCGTTCCCGTGTACAATGAACAGGCCATCCTTCCCGAGCTCAACCGCCGCCTGGCGGACGCTCTCGGCGGTCTCCCGTACGAATGGCGGATCATCTATGTCGATGATGGCAGCCGGGACCGCACCGGGGAGCTTCTGGCCGGATTCGCAGCGGACGACCCCCGCGTCGGAGTCATTCACCTGTCGCGGAATTTCGGACAGCAGATTGCCATTTCGGCCGGCCTGGCGACGACAGACGCCGACGCCGTGGTGCTTCTCGACGGGGATCTACAGGATCCGCCCGAGGTCATCCCGCGGCTGGTGGAGAAGTGGGAAGAGGGATACGACGTCGTTTACGCCGTGAAACGGGACCGCAAGGAGGCGCTTCCCAAGCGCGCCCTGTTCAGCCTGTTCTACAGCATCCTCCGGCGGTTGAGCAACGTGGACATTCCGGCGGACGCGGGTAACTTCTCGCTCATGGATCGGGCCGTCGTGGACGTGATCAACACGATGCCGGAACGCGACCGCTACGTGTCGGGTCTGCGCGCCTACGTCGGGGGGCGCCAGACCGGGGTGGAGTTCGAGCGGGCGCGACGATACGCGGGGCAACCGCGTCAGTCGCCCCTCAAGTTGATGCGCATGGCGACGGACGCGTTCTTCGCCTTCTCCGAGCTGCCGCTCCGCCTGGCGACGATCCTGGGGTTCGTGGTATCGGGCGTCGCCTTCCTGGTCCTGCTGAACGTGCTGTACCAGAGGCTGATTTCCGGCGCGGCGATCGTCGGCTGGGCGTCCACCATGACCTCCATCCTGTTTCTCGGAGGTATTCAGCTGATCGCGGTGGGGGTGATCGGCGAGTACATCGGCCGGATCTACAACGAGGCGAAGGGCAGGCCGGCCTGGGTCGTCGGTCGGTACCGGAATCTATCCGGTCGGTCCGCGGAATCCTTGAAGGCCCTTCATGGGGAGCGCGATTCGGCTTGACGATCGCTCGCAGTCGGGCCTGGACCATCTGCGCACCGCTCAACCTGGCGCTGGTGGGCTTCGTGCTCTTCTTCGCCGGTCTTCGGCTCGCCCGACCCAGGACGGTCTTCTACTACACCGAGGGACCGGTACTCGGCAGCCTGGCCGCGCTGGAGTCGCGCGGTGACGTCCGGGACCTCTATCCGGCGGATGGCTGGCTCGAACCGCCCGTCGTGCTGACGCTGTATCCACCCGCGTACTTCGTGGCGGCCTCCGGCGTGGACCGATGGGCAGGAAGCGGCGGCACGTTTCTCGGCCTTCGACTCGTGAGCGTCGCGGCCCTGCTCGGAGTTCTGGCTATGCTCGCCTTGCATGCGTACCGGCGCCGGGCTCCGCCGGCCTGGGTCCTCGCGCTCACCGCGGCGGCCCTCGTGACGCCCGGCGTGTTCACCGTCGTAGCAGCCGCGCAGGCCGACACGCTAGCCCTCGTGCTGACCTGGATCGGGATTACCGCGGCCCTCGGAACGAAGGGCGATCGCGCCCGGCCCGGCGTGCTGCCCGTCCTCGCGGCCGGTGGGGCGTTCCTCCTCGCGTTCTTCACCAAGCAGAGCTTCGTGGCCGCGCCGGCCGCCCTGGTGCTGAGCCTGTTTCTGGAGCGCAGGATCGGGAAGGGCGTGGCTTTCGCAGGCGGCCTGGCCATTGTCGCTCTGCCCGCCGTTCTTCTCCTGAACGCCGCGACATCGGGAGGGTACCTGTCGAACACCGTGGGGGCGCTCACGGGGACGTCGGGATGGGCGAACCTCGTATCGAGTCTGTCGGAGAGTGAGCCCCTGCAGTGGCTTCCCATCGGCGCGGCCGTACTGTTCATCCTGCGCAGACACCTGCGCCCTGGATTCCCGGAGCTCTACCTCCTGGTGAGCCTTCTGCTGCACACGACGGCTATGCTCAAGACCGGTTCCAGCGTCAACTACCTGCTGGAGCCGACCTTCGCGGCGCTGCTTCTGGTCGCGATCCGCTGGCCCACGGTTGTCGGGTCCCCGATGGAGGCGCCTCCCGGCTCGGAGCGGGCCGCACGGGCGACCGGTGCCCTGGCCGCCCTGTTCGCGATGGCTCTCGGTCTCACGGCGAGCGCCGCGGTCCTGCGAGAGTACCCTACCATCAAAGCCTGGGCGGCCTCGGCCGGATTGGCGCGAGTCGCAGATTTCGAAGGCTATCCCCTCGTGGACCCGATGTTCTTCCCGGCGGTCCTGGAGCGGGACGGAAGGCCGTGGCTCAACGATCCGTTCGCGTTCGGCGCCCTGGAAGAGACCGGCCAGTGGGATCCTCGCCGGCTGGTCTCGGATCTCGAGAGCCGGCGAATTCCCTTCGCCCTCACCGTCGTGGACGTCGGGTCCAGCCCGGCTCCTCCCGGGGTCGGGACGCGCGACCTCGTGATGGCCTACTTCTGGCGGTCGCGCCCCATCTGGACTGCGCTGACCGGGTCGTACAGCCCGACCGCTGCCGGCCCGCTGACGGTCTGGCTGCCGCGCGAGGACCCCGAACCGTGAGCGGTCCACGCCCCGGACGGGTGCTCGGCTGGTTTCTGCTGCTGGTGCCTCTGGTTCCGCTGTCCTGGCTGTTCGGCGAGATCGATCGGGCCCGCGGCCTGGTACCGCCCTCCGAGGCTCTGTTGGGGGCCTTCGTGTTCGGCGCGCTCGCCTTGCTGGGCGCCCGGTTGTTCCCGGCCGGGCTGCCCGAACGCGCGCTCACCGCTCTCGAGCGCGAGCGGGGTGCGGGAGCTCTCGTCGCCCGCGGGGCCGTCCCGCTGCTTCTGGTTCTGCTACTCGCCACCTCGATCCTGGCGTTCGCCCGCCGACCGCTGCTGATCGACAGCGTCATCCAGCTGTTCCAGGCGCGGATCTTCGCGTCGGGGCACCTGTATGCGGGTGCCCCGCCCGGAGAGGCCTTCTTCGCCGTCCAGCACATGCTCGTGGATGGAGGGCGGTGGTATTCCCAGTATCCACCCGGACACTCAGCGATCCTGGGCCTCGGGGTGGGACTCGGCGTGGCATGGCTGGTGCCGGTGGCCCTGTCCGTCGGGACCGCCCTGCTCCTGTACGGTTTCGCCCGCCGGGCCTATGATCTGGCCACGGCCCGCCTGACGGTGATCCTTCTCGCCCTGGCTCCGTTCTTCTGGTTCATGGGGGCAAGTCACATGAACCACGTCTCGGCCCTGTTCTTCGTGTCAGCCTTCCTGTACCTGCTGGTTCGATGGGAGGAACGAGGCGCCCCGGGGATCCTCCTGGGCGCCGGCCTGGCGATCGGGGCGGCCTTCCTCTCGCGCCCTCTAACCGCGGTCGCGGTCGGCCTGGCGATGGCCCCGTTCGTTCTTCTCACGGCCTTCAGAAAGCGCGACAAAGTCTCGGCGGGCGCGGGTCTCGCCGGCGTGCTGGTGGCCGTGTTCCTGTATCTGGCCTACAACGCGGCCACCACGGGCGATCCGCTGATGCCCGGATACATCAAGCTGTGGGGCGCGGATCACGGTCTGGGCTTTCACTCGACGCCGTGGGGCGAGGTCCACACGTTGCTCGCCGGCCTGCGCAACGAGATCACGGACCTGGCTCTTCTCTCCGCTCTGCTGTTCGAGTGGCCGGTCTCGGCACTGATTCCAGCCGCACTGCTTTTCGCGGCGGGATGGGGCTCGAGGAAGTGGGACACCCGCCTCCTGGCCGGATTCCTGGCCCTGCCGGCCGCCTACCTGTTCTACTGGCACAGGGATGCGTTTCTCGGCCCGCGCTATCTCTATTCGGGACTCGCCTTCCTGGTTCCGCTGACGGCCCGGGGCCTCATCGAGGTGTTTCGCCGGGCGGGGGATCGCCACCTGTGGGGAGGCTCGGAACTGACCCGTGTTCCGGTGTCGAGCGTTGCCGGCATGCTGCTGCTGCTGTGCCTCGCGTACGCCGCGGCCTATTCGACGCCCCGCAGGTTCCACGTGTACCGCACCGGGCTGGCCAGCATGAAGGTTGACCTGGCCGCGGAGGTCGGGCACCGGGGCATATCCGATGCCGTCATCTTCGTTCCGGTGAGCTGGGGCAATCGTCTGCTGGCCCGGATGCGAGGGCTTGGAGTGTCCGCCTCCGGCGCGGAGAAGGCATACCGCCAGAGTGATCACTGTGCCCTGGAGTTGACGGTCCGTCGTGCCGAGCGGGAGAGGTGGACGCCTTCCCGGACGGCGGCCGCGATCGCCGAGCTTGGGCCCGGGGGAGAGCCGGTCCCCGCCTCGAGTCCGCTGACCAACGGAGATCCGACGCTTCGGCTGACCGCGGGCACTTCGCCGGCTCCCGAATGCATGGACGAGATCGCGTATGACCGGGCCGGCTACTCGAACTTCGCGCCGTTCCTGGCCGATCAGGATCCATCGCTCGCGGGTCCCCTGGTGATCGCCCGGGACCTGCGGCGGCGCAACCGGGAGTTGCTGGACGCGTATCCTGGTCGCCGGGCGTTCACCTATCGGAACGGCGAGTTCCTCCCGGCACGCTGATACGCTCGTCGTCTCTTCCTTGAAGCCCCGTTGATACGTGGGGCTACACTCGCCTCGTGGTGCGCCCGGCCCGCACGTGAGGTACGACGAAAATGAGAAACAGCCGCTTCCTCGGGCCGGCGGGGGTCACCCTGCCGGAACTGCTCATCACGCTCACGGTGATCGGCACTCTCACCACGCTGGGCGCCAGTGGCTTCAGGAATCTTCGCGACGCCACCTCGATGCGAGCTGCCACCTGGTCCGTGCGGAATCATCTGGTGCTGGCACGCTCCCTGGCCATCGCGAGACGGGAGAAGATCAGAATCCGCCAGGACGAATCCGGCGACCTGGTGCTCCTCACGCTATCCGGGGAGAGGGTGGCGGCGGCCTCGGTAGGCCCATCCTCCGACGTGCCCGTGGACTCGCTTCGGGTCCGGCCATCGACCCTCCGCTTCAACTCTCGCGGGCAGGCGGCGCCAGGAAGCGTGTACCTGTATCGAGGCGACAGGGTCGTGCGCGTGGTATCCAATTTCCTCGGTCGGTTGCGCATAGAATCATACCGCGCGCCATGAGGTCCCCGGGAAGCGTCAAGGATTCAGACAGGGATCGCTGCGTTATGCATGGAGACTCGGCCGGAATCGCCCTAAATACTGCATATTTCAGGCGTGTCGGGGTGGTCACGTTCTTGCACGCCGTGCTCCTGGGAAACCGCGCTCGGTCCGGTTTCGGTCTGCCGGAAGTAGTGGTGGCCGTCACCGTTCTGGGGGTCGGAGTTCTCGGGGTAGCAGCATTGGGTGGTGCGGCGAGCAAGCTGAGACACATCGGGGCGGTGCGCAGCGCACAGACGGTTGCCGTCGCCACGTTGCTCGAAGACGTCTCGGCGGTCGGGCCGACGGACCTTGAAACCACGGTCGACACGACACGGGTGTTCGAGGGTCTGATCGAGCTCCGCGTGACGGTGAGCGGAGCCGGGCCGGCGGGACCACTGTCATGGGTGACCAGAAGACCGTCGGAAGGGCCTTAGCTCAGTACCCTGGGGCGTGACCGTTGCGTGCATGCTACACGCAGGTGAAGTTGCTGCGACGGAGGAGGCGACGCGGGCCGAAATGAATTGACGCGCCGGACGTATGCGCAGTATCGTGCCACACCGTCCGGCTGGTCCCGACAAGATCTCGTTGAGCAAGTGTATCATGGCTCTATTTGGCATCGGCCGAAAAAAGAAGACGGTTGGCCTTGACGTTGGAAGCGGCTTCATCAAGGTCGCGATCGTCGATCACACGGGACCCGTGCCCGAGGTCGAGCGTCTCGTCGTCCACCGCCTCGGAGCCGATGCCATCGTCGAGGGAGAGGTCATGGATCCGGGCCTCGTGGCCGAGACCATCGATACTCTGTTCGTCGAAGAGGGCATCCACGACAGGGACGTGGTGGCTTCGGTCGGAGGGCGGGACCTGATCATCAAGCCCATCCAGATGGACCGGATGAAGAAGTCCGACGCTCGCGAGGTCATCCGGTGGGAGGCGGAGCAGTACGTGCCCTTCGACATGGACGACGTGCAGCTGGACTTCGAGATTACGGACCCCGAGGGTGAAGGTCTGCAGATGAGCGTTCTGCTCGTCGCCGCCAAACGGGAGCTCGTCGAAAACAAGGTCGCGCTCCTCGAAGAGGCGAACCTCGCTCCTCGAATCATAGACGTAGACGCCTTCGCTCTCCACAATTCGCTCCAGCTCAACTACCCGGAAGCCATGAAAGGCATCTCCGGTCTCGTGAGCATCGGCCACGAGACGGCGAACGTGAACATCCTCGAGGATGGGGTGCCGGTCCTGACCCGCGATCTGACGTTCGGTACGCGGCGCCTGTCGCTGGACCTGCAGCGCGAGCGTGGGATGTTGGCCGAAGAGGCGGAGGCGGTTCTCAGGGGCGAGAACGTGGACGAGAGACTGCGGAATTTCCTCTACGAGCGGGCGCAGGAAGTGGGACGAGGGATCGAGCGGGCCACGGCGTTTCTCGAGACACAGGAAGTGGGGGCCAGCCTCGGGCGGCTCTACCTGTGCGGTGGCGGCGTGCGCGTTCCCGGCCTCGTCGAGGCGCTCGCCGAGCGGCTCGGAGTGGAGACGCGCGTGGCGAGTTCGTTCGAGGTGCTGAACGTCAAGCCGGGCGCCGCCGAAGCCGAGAACCTCGAGCACATGGGACCCATGATGATGCTGGCCATCGGACTGGCCCTGCGGGAAGCGGCATGAGGTCCCTGCGATGATCGAGGTCAATCTTCATCCGCAGGGATCCAAGAAGCGTCGGAAGGGGCGCAAGCTTCCGACGGCACCGGGCTGGTTGAAGTCGACCGGCACCGGCGAGGGTCGCGACCGGTGGCTGATCGCGGCCGTAGCGATCCCCGCCCTGGTCTTACTGGTCGTCGGCTGGATGTGGTTCACGCAGCGCGCCGAACGCGGCGCGCTGGACGAGCGGGTCGTGGAGGCCGTGGCTGATTCGAGCCGGCTTTCAGACCTGAGAGCGTTGAGCGACAGCCTTATCGCCCGCGAGGCGCAGATCAGTGAGCGGCTCCGGCTTCTCGAGGGCCTCGACGGCGGCCGCTTCGTGTGGCCTCGCCTTCTGGACGAATTCAGCCGTGCTCTCCCGGACTACGCCTGGCTGACGTCGATTCGCGAAGCCAACGCCCTTCCGGATCTCCAGGTCCAGATCGACGGAATGGCGGCGAATCCGCTTGCGATCACCGCCTTCGTCCGCAGCCTCCAGGAATCGCCTTTCGTTGAGGAGGTTCGGATTCTGGGGAGCCAGGAGCAGGACCTGGAGGGATTCAGTGCGCACACGTTCAGCCTGATCGTCGGGTACTCGGAACCGGCGGCGCCTGATGCAGGGGAGGATACCTGACCATGGCGATCCTCCCGCAGGACCAGCGCCAGCAGATGATGCTGCTCGCGATCATTCTCGCACTGGCAGCGGGCGCGTTGTACTACAACTTCAGCTACCGTTCCGGGGCCGAGGAGCTCGTGAGCCTGACGGACCGCGTGGAAGACCTCGAGACCCAGAACCAGCTCGCGGAAGCGCGGATCGGAAACCTGCAGCAGCTGCGCGATCGGATCAGTGAGGCCGAGATCCAGTTCGAGCTCGTCGAGCGGCTGGTGCCGTCGGATGCCGAAGTGGCGGCGATCTACGAGGCCATCGCGACCGAGAGTCAGGCCCTCGATCTGCGCCTGATCAACGTGGAGCCGAGCCTCCCGGAGCCCGCGGACAGTGGGGCTTACTTCTTGCGGCAGGAATGGCTGATGCAGGTGGAAGGGGACTACCACTCGCTAGCCGAGTTTCTGACCCGGGTGGCTTCTTTCGACCGAATCGTGCGCCCGCGCGTGACGCAGGTGGCTCCCACCGCGCAGACTCCGAGTGGGCGGCAAAAGGTGATAGCCTCCTTCGGATTGGAGACCTACGTGCTGGCTCCCGAAGAGGCGCAGGCGGTTGTCCCGGAGGTGACGGAGTGATTGCGCGCGGGCTGGCGGCCCTGGCCGTTCTCCTCCTGGCAGCGCCGGGACTGTGGGCGCAGGAAGGCGAGCCGGATGATGCGGCCCCGGTGGAGGCGGTGCAGGCCGCTCCGACGCTGCAGCGAGAATCGTTTTCGTACTCCGGCGCCGGGCGGCGTGATCCGTTCAAGGCGCTGGAGGCTGGTGACGAGCTCGGACCTCGATTCGAGAACCTGGAGCTCGCCGGGATCATATTCAGCCCGCAAGCGGGCAGCGTGATCGTCCTGGTGGATCGATCGACGCAGAGGCGGCACCGCGTCTGGGAAGGCGACATCGTAGGCGGCGCGACGTTGCTCGACGTGACGCCGGACGAGGCGGTCTTCAGGGTCACCGTCTTCGGCGTCAGCAGACAGGATACGCTGCGCCTGAAGAACACGGACAAGGAGCAGGGCGGATGATCGGCAAACAGGTCCTCGCGACCCTCCTGGCAACCCTCTGGGCGGCGGCGCCCGTGGGCCACGTTCAGGAGGTCCGGATCTCCTCTTCCGGAGATCAGACCGAGATCGCCGTCATCACGAACGGCGAGGTGGAGGTCCGGGACTTCATCCTGAGGGACCCGGCGCGCCTGATTCTCGACGTTCACGGTGCGGTCAACGAACTTCCCGAGGGCACCTTCGAAGGCATCGGGCGTGGCGGAATCGTGCGACTGAGGAGCAGTCAGTTCAGAGACGATGTGGTCCGCCTGGTGTTCGATCTCGCGCAGGCGCCGAGCTATCAGACGGCATCGGAATCCGGGCAGTACACCGTTCGCTTCACGAACCCCGGCGGGACGTTCGATACGTGGAGCAGCGGATCCGTGGCGACAGGAACGGTCGCCATGCTGGATCGCGTGCCCGAACCGACTGTGGCTCCCGCTCGGGCGGCTGGTCGCACCATGCAACAGGATGCGACGGATCTCGAACGCATTACGGTGGCGTACGACAGCGCCAGCATGCTTGAGGTGCTGGCCGGGTTCTCGGAGTTCGCGGGGGTTTCGATCGTCCCGAGCACGGACGCTGCAGGGATGACCGTGCAGGGTGTCGACATCCGTAACCAGAGATGGGACGTGGCCCTCGACGCCATCCTCGCGTCGCAGGGTCTGGGGTGGAGGCTGCAGTCCGAGGGGATCCTGATCGTGGACAAGCTGGAGGGGATCCGGGCGCGCGACACGCTGCAGACCGAGACGCGGGTTTTCAAGATCAATTACGCCGCGGCCGATTCCGTGGCCTCGACACTCGAGCGGCTCGCCACGCCGAATCGCGGCCAGGTCGTTCCGTACCTGGGCGCCAACTCCGTGATCGTCACGGATGCGCCTTCGGTCGTGGCCCGCATGGACAGCCTGATCCGCAACCTGGATGTGAAGACGCCCCAGGTTTCCATCGAAGCCAAGATCATCTTCGTGGACCGCACGGACGTGATGGAGCTGGGGATCATCTACGATCTCAAGGACATGCAGGGGAACTCCATCAACGACGTGATCGGTGTTCCCGATCCGCTGAATCCGGGCGAGATCACGAACCAGACGCTGGTGGACCTGGGCGGTAACTCAGTCGCCGTCCTGGCCAACGCCAACGACCAGGTTCTGACTCCATCCCTGGAGATCCTCGCTTCCGTGGCGTTCGGTGACTTCTCGCTGTCCGCGTGGCTCCAGGCCCTCGAGCAGCACAAGCTTTCCGACGTGCAGGCCGCGCCAACGATCCAGGTGGTCGATAACCACCACGCCCGGATCCAGGTCGGTGAGAAGACCCCCGTGCGCGTCCTGGACGCGGGTACCGGGAACACCCAGGCGCAGGCGACCGTACAGTACGAGGACACGGGGATCATCCTCGATGTCACGCCGCACATCACGAACAACAGCCAGATCCTGCTCGACGTATCGGCCGAGCGGTCGGGTATCCAGACCGAGATCCCGGATATCGGATTCACGTTCCTGAAGCAGATCGGCCAAACGCGCCTCCTGCTGGACGACGGCGAGACCATGGTCATCGGAGGCCTCACTCTGAGCCAGGTGGACCGGTCGGAGACGGGAATCCCGCTTCTCATGGATATTCCGGTCCTCGGAGCGCTGTTCCGCACGACCAAGAACTCAGAACGCAAGACGGATCTGATCATCCTGGTGACGCCTCACATCGTGGATTAGGCACGCCGGACTTCGGCCGGCCGGCGCCTTGCCCGGCTCGTCCGGAGAACGATCCTGCGGCGGACGCGGGGCCGGGAGAAATCCCGGTCCCGCGTTTTGCGTTCGGGGTGACCGCCGTATACTGGAGGCCGTCTCGGGCCCGGCACCATCCACGGAAGGACGTCATGCTCCAGCACGTACGATTCACCACCGCAGGCGAATCCCACGGCAAGGGAGCGCTCGTCATCGTCGAGGGCATGCCGGCCGGGGTTCCGCTCTCACCGGCGGACATCGCGCGGGACCTCGCTCGCCGCCAGCTGGGTCATGGCCGGGGCGGCCGGATGGAGATCGAGAGGGACACCGGGGAGATCCTGTCCGGCGTGCGATTCGGGGAGACCCTGGGCTCGCCAATCGCGATCTGGATCCCGAATCGGGACCACGCGAACTGGGCAACCTCGATGTCGGTTGACCCCCAGGCCGGGGCCGACGACGAGGAGCTCCGACGGGTCTATCTTCCGCGGCCGGGGCACGCGGACCTGGTGGGAATGTTGAAGTATGATCGGGCAGATGCCCGCGATATCCTCGAGCGGTCCAGTGCGCGTGAGACCTCGGCTCGCGCGGCCGCCGGCGCCGTGGCGCGTCGTCTGCTGTCCGAATTGGGCGTCTCCATAGGCAGTCACGTCACCCGGATCGGGGCGGAGCAGAGCCAGCCCCCGGCGGAGCTGCCCGCGGATCTCAACGCCCTATCCGATGCCTCGAAGGTCCGCTGTCTCGACGCTGAAGCCGAAGACCGGATGGTGGGGGCCATCGCCGTGGCCGGCGAAGCCGGGGACACCCTGGGGGGCGAGTTCGAAGTCGTGGCGACGGGACTTCCTGTTGGGCTCGGAAGCCATGTCTCGTGGGATCGTCGACTCGACGGACGCCTCGCGGGGGCGATGATGTCGATCCAGGCCATGAAAGGGGTGGAGATCGGTCTCGGCTTCGAGGCGTCCCGTCGGAGGGGGTCCGAGGTGCACGATGAAATCGCGGCAGATTCGTCGCGGAAACGGGCCGGCGGCTTTCGGCGCTCCCGCAACCACGCGGGCGGGCTGGAGGGGGGCACTACCACGGGGGAGCCTCTGGTGGTGCGTGTAGCGATGAAGCCGCTGAGCTCTCTCACCCGGCCGCTGGCGAGTGTGGACGTGCGGACCGGGGAGGCAGCAGCCGCCGTGCGGGAGCGAAGCGACGTGTGCGCGGTCCCCGCTGCGGCGGTGGTCGGAGAGGCCATGCTCGCACTGGTGCTGGCCGACGCGATGGTGGAGAAATTCGGAGGAGACTCGCTAGCCGAGTGTCGCGCCAACCTCGAGGCTTTCGTCCGGCGGGCGACCGATCGGGCACGGCTCTGGGAATGACCCGACCCGGACCGATCGTACTGGTCGGGCTGAGCGGTGCCGGGAAGACAGCCGTGGGACGGCTGCTCGCCGGGCGTCTCGATTGGGCATTCGTCGACCTCGACGAGGAAGTGGAGCGCGTCTCGGGTCGCTCGATCGCCGCCGTGTTTGCCGAGGAGGGCCAGAGCCGTTTCCGCGATCTCGAGGCGCAGGTGACGCGTTCGGCCGCCGTCGATTCGAGGACCGTCGTATCGACGGGCGGTGGCTGGATGGCCCGACCCGAGCTCCGTGGGATATGGCCGGACGCGGTACGAGTGTGGCTTCGAGTCGAGCCCGGCAACGCCGTGGCCAGACTTGCGCGAGAACGCTCCACTCGCCCTCTTCTGGCGGGTCCGGACCCGGAGGCGGAGCTTCGGCTGCTGCTCGCCGATAGACTTCCGGCCTACCGCCAGGCCGAGATCGCGGTGCCGACGGACGGACTGGCGCCCGAGGCCGTGATGGCCGCCATACTGGACAGACTCGCTGAAGCGGGGCGACAGCCCGCCACACCCTAACGTTTCGCACTGGAAATCGATGTCGAGCACCAAGAGGGCCAAGCACCTGGTCATCGTCGAGTCGCCCAAGAAGGCGCGTCTCCTGGGCCAGTATCTCGGAGACGACTATGTCGTCGAAGCTTCGGTAGGCCACGTCGTGGACCTTCCGAAGAAGGGCCTCGGCGTGGACGTGGACAACGGCTACGAACCGGAGTTCGTCACCGTTCGAGGCAAGGGGAAGGTGCTCGACGAGCTCAAGAAGCAGTCGAAGACGGCAGAGGATATTCTGATCGCCACCGATCCGGACCGCGAGGGCGAGGCGATCGGCTATCACATCGCGGTCAAGCTGGGCTACGACAAGGACGACGGTCGTCGGTTTCGGCGCGTCCGTTTCAACGAAATTACGGCGCAGGCGGTGAGAGACGCCGTCAAACAGCCGGGTGACCTGGACCTGAACCAGGTCGATGCGCAACAGGCGAGGCGTATCCTGGACCGGTTGGTCGGCTACGGCCTCTCGCCGCTGCTGTGGAAGAAGATCTCTCCGGTGGATCCCATCAGCCGGACACCTCTTTCCGCAGGGCGCGTGCAGTCCGTGGCCGTCCGATTGGTGGTGGACCGCGAGAGAGAGCGCCGGAGGTTCAGGAGCGGCGCCTGGTGGGACCTCGCCGCGACCTTCGCCCGCGAAGGGCAGGATTTCGAGGCACAGCTGGCGCAGGTGGACGGCGTTCCGGTCGTGAAGGGCGCAGATTTCGATTCCGCGACGGGGCAGCCGAAGAAGCCCGGTGCGGTGGTCGTGTTCGGGGAGCCCGAGGTCGATGCTCTGCGGGCCAGGCTCGAGGGTGTCGATTTCCACGTGCACGAGGTCGAAAAGAAGCCGGTCACCCTGAGGCCGTATCCCCCGTTTACGACGTCCACGCTGCAGCAGGAAGCGAACCGCAAGCTGAATCTCACTGTGCGACAGACCATGCAGGTCGCCCAGCGCCTGTACGAGGCGGGCCACATCACCTACATGCGGACGGATTCGGTCCACCTCTCGGGGCAGGCGATCGGAGCGGCCCGCGGCAAGGTGGAGGCACTCTACGGCGAGGACTACCTGAGCGCATCGCCCAGGACCTTCAAGACGAAGTCGAAGGGGGCGCAGGAAGCGCACGAGGCCATTCGGCCGGCCGGCACGTCCATGCTGACGGCCGCCGAGCTCAGGCTGAAGGCCGTCGACGCCGCCCTGTACGAGCTGATCTGGAAGCGCACCATGGCCACCCAGATGGCCGACGCGAAACAGCTCCGGGTCTCGGCGTCGCTTCGAGGGGACGGCGTGGAATTCAGAGCCCGCGGTAACACGCTCGAGTTCGCCGGCTTTCTGCGAGCATACGTCGAGGGGAGCGACGATCCCGAGGCGGTCCTGGAGGATAGGGAAGTCGTTCTTCCGCCCCTCGAGTCGGGCGACTCTGTCGAGACCCGGGATATCCGACCGGAATCTCACGAGACCCGTCCGCCGGCTCGCTACACGGACGCTTCGCTGGTCAAGGCGCTGGAGGCCGAGGGGATCGGGCGACCGTCGACCTACGCCACCATCGTGGATACGATCCGTCAGCGCGGGTACGTGGCCGGTCGCAACAAACAGCTCGTGCCCACATTCATCGCCTTCGCGGTCACCGGCCTGCTGGAGAGTCACTTCGAGGACCTGGTGGATCCGGGCTTCACATCGGAGATGGAGAAGGGCCTCGACGCGATCGCGGACGGTGAGGTGGACTGGCGCGCGTTCCTGGACGACTTCTATCGGGGTAAGAACGGCTTCGAGGACCGGCTCGAGAATCGGGCGGCGGAGATCGACCCCCGTGTCGCGTCTACCCTGAGCGGGTTTGACGATCTCGGTGGGGAGCTACGTATCGGCCGCTTCGGGCCCTTCCTCGAAACCCCGGGGGATGGAGAGCCCCTTCGAGTGACGATCCCCGAGGACCTCGCTCCCGCGGATCTCTCGGCCGAGAAGGCCGCCGAGCTCCTGGCCGACCGGGAGCGGGCGGATCAACCGATCGGGCAGGATCCGGAGACCGGCCTCCCGGTCTATGTCAGGACGGGCCGCTTCGGGCCGTTCGTCCAGCTCGGCGAGCGGACGGAGGACGGAGAGAAGCCCAGGCGGGCTTCGCTCTCCAAGGGGATGAGTACGGACGGGGTGACGCTCGAGATCGCCCTGCGCCTGCTGTCCCTGCCCCGTGACCTCGGTCCCCATCCGGAGAGCGGTGAGCCCGTGCGTGCCGGCATCGGTCGATACGGACCGTACGTCGTTCATGACGGCGACTTCCGCTCGCTCGAGAAGACGGACGACGTGTACACCGTCACCCTGGACCGGGCCCTGGAGCTGCTCTCACAGCCCAAGGGTGGACGTCGTCGCACGGGAGCCAAGCCACTGCGCGAGCTGGGGGCGCACCCGCACGATGGCCAGCCGGTGAACCTGCTGGATGGCCGCTACGGGCCGTACGTGAAGTGGGGAAAGCTGAACGCCTCGCTTCCGAAGGACATGCCACCCGATGACATCACGCTGGATCAGGCTCTCGAACTCCTGGCGGCGCGAGCCGCCCGCGGGCCGCGCCGCAAGGGTGGCCGGCGCAAGAAGTAGGGCCGGGAGCCGCCCGCAAACCGATGGCTGATCGACGCATCACCGTGGTCGGAGGAGGTCTGGCCGGGTCCGAAGCGGCGTGGCAGCTGGCCCGCCTCGGGCACCAGGTGGATCTGTACGAGATGCGTCCCGCTCGTCCCACCGCCGCGCACCACACCGACCGTCTCGCAGAGATCGTGTGCACGAACTCCTTCAAGTCCGAGAACCACGACACGCCGCACGGTCTGCTGAAGGCAGAGATGAGGACACTGGGCTGCCTGCTCCTCGAAGTGGCGGATGAGTTCCGCGTTCCGGCCGGAAGCGCGCTGGCCGTGGATCGCCGCCTGTTCGCCGAGGCGGTTACCGCGAGGCTCGAGGGAGAAGCCGGAATCCGAGTCTTGCGAGAGGAAGTCACCGAGCTTCCCACCGCCCCGGCGATCATCGCCACGGGACCTCTCACGTCCGATGCCCTCTCCGAGTCGATCCGGGAGCGCCTCGGAACGGACGGCCTCTTCTTCTTCGACGCCATAGCCCCGATCTTCTTGCGCGAGTCGATCGACGAGAGCGTCGCGTGGCTGGGATCACGATATGGAAAAGGCGAGGCGGCTTACCTGAACTGCCCGCTCGGAGAGGACCAGTACGAGGCCTTCATCGACGAGCTCCTGGACGCGGACATCCACGAGGGGCACGATTGGGAGAACGTTCCGTTCTTCGAGGGTTGTCTGCCGATCGAGGTGATGGCGCAGCGCGGAAGGGACACACTCCGCTTCGGTCCCATGCGGCCCGTCGGGCTGAATGACCCCGAGACGGGCCTCAGGCACCACGCCGTGGCGCAGCTCAGGGCCGAGGACCTGCGGGGCCGCATGTGGAACCTGGTGGGTTTTCAGACACGCCTCAGGCGTGGCGAGCAGGAACGCGTGTTCCGGATGATACCAGGGCTCGAGGAAGCAGAGTTCCTCAGGTACGGGTCGATTCACCGCAACGCGTACCTGTGCTTTCCCAGGGCGCTGTCCGCCCACGGAGGCTTGCCTGGGGACCCCGCGCTGCTGTTCTCCGGACAGCTCACGGGGGTGGAGGGCTATACCGAGTCCATAGCGAGCGGTCTGCTGGCGGCGCTCAACGTGGATCGAATGGAGCGGGGGCGGGATCCCGTGCTCCCGCCTCCGACCACGATGCTGGGCGGTCTGTACCGGTACTTGCGGGAAGCGAATCCGGATCACTTCCAACCCATGAACGCGAACTTCGGTCTACTGGACCCATTGAAGGAGAAGGTGCGCGGGGGGAAGAGGAAGCGCCGGGAAGCTTACTCGGCCAGGGCGCTGCGGGAGATCCAGGACTGGGCCGCCGCCCATCGTCCGGCCCCGGGCGACAGGATCCGGGAGAGTCCGTGAGCGCCGACCGCACCGCCTCGATCGAGGATTTCCTGCGGTACGTGCGGGTGGAGCGCCGGCTCTCGGCCCACACCGAGGCCGCCTATCGACGCGACCTGAAGGACTTCGCCGTCTTTCTGGGCGGTCACATGGACCGGCCCGAGTGGACCTGGTCCGACGTGGACAGGCTGGACATCAGGTCCTGGCTCGGCAACCTGGAGCGCAGGGACCTGAAGCGTTCCACGGCCGCTCGGAAGCTATCTGCGGTACGGGCGTTCTACCGCTTTCTGCACCGGACCGACGCGGTGTCGCACAATCCGGCTCGGCTCGTACGCACCCCCCGGAAACGCAGGGAGCTTCCGGGGTACTACTCCCGATCGCAGGCGGACTACCTGTTCGAGCGGCTCGCGGACTATGCGGCGGCGAGAGGCACGCTGGCCGTGCGGGACCGGGCGATCATAGAGGTGGTCTACTCGAGCGGCCTGCGTCTCGCCGAGATACAGGGCGTGAATGACGGGGACATCGATCTGGAGCGGGGTCTGGTACGGGTAGTCGGGAAGGGTGGGAAGGAGCGGATCGTACCGGTGGGGAAGAGTGCGATAGCGGCGGTGCGGGAGTATCTGGACCGCCGTCAGGAGCTTGCCCATCCGCGCGAGGTGGCGGTGCGCGACGGGCCGCTCTTCATCTCTCGTCGGGGCACCAGAATCTCCCGCCGCCAGATCCAGCGGGGGATGACCAACTGGCTGAATTGGGTCGTGGCAGAGGATCGACTGGCGGCGAGCGAGGGTCGTGAAACGAGCACCGGTGCCGGAGAGGATTCTCCGAACGACAGAAGCGTCCTGGAGGTGCTTTCGATCCACGCCCTGAGACACTCTTTCGCGACGCACATGCTCGATGGGGGCGCCGACTTGATGGCGGTGAAAGAACTCCTCGGGCATTCGAGCCTCTCGACGACCCGCATATATACGCACACGTCGAGAGAGCGGCTGTTGCAGACCTATCGACAGGCTCATCCAAGGGCCGACTGATTCCAACGGCGGCTCTGCCGCCGTCAGCGAGAGGAGATTCCGGTGAGCTCGGTGCGAGCGACGACCATCCTGTGCGTGCGGCGCGACGGAAGCGTCGCGATCGGCGGAGACGGCCAGGTCACGATGAACGATGCGGTGGTGAAGGCCGGCGCGAACAAGGTTCGTCGGATGAAAGGCGGACAGATCCTGGCAGGTTTCGCCGGTGGGGTCGCCGACGCCCTGACCCTGTTCGAGAAGTTCGAATCGCAGCTGGAACGCCACCCGGCCAATCTCATGCGGGCGGCGGTCGAGCTGGCCAAGGACTGGCGCTCGGACCGCTATCTGCGTCGCCTGGAGGCCCTGATGATAGTGGCGGACCGCGAGCACAGCCTGCTGGTCTCGGGCACCGGCGAGGTGATCGAGCCGGATGACGGAATGCTGGCGGTGGGCTCCGGGGGTACGTACGCGCTCGCGGCGGCCCGCGCCCTGGCCGCCCATTCCGACCTCCCGGTTACCGGCATCGTGCGTGAGGCCCTGGAGATCGCGGCCGACATCTGCGTCTATACGAACTCGAACATCACGGTCCTGGAGCTCGGCGGATGACCACGCAGGGCGCCAACCGGGAACCGTTCGATTTTGCCTCGCTGACTCCACGGAAGGTCGTCGAGGAGCTTGACAAGTACATCGTGGGGCAGGACGAGGCCAAGAAGGCCGTGGCCATTGCGCTGCGGAATCGCTGGCGCAGGCAGAACGTGGATCCGGATCTGAGGGACGAGATTCTCCCCAACAACATCATCATGATCGGACCGACGGGAGTCGGAAAGACGGAGATCGCCCGTCGCCTGTCTCGTCTGGCCGGTGCGCCGTTCGTCAAAGTGGAGGCCTCGAAGTTCACGGAGGTCGGGTACGTGGGCCGCGATGTCGAGTCCATGGTGCGAGATCTGGTGGACATCGCGGTCAACATGGTTCGCAGTGAACGGGAGGACGAGTTCAGGGATGTAGTGGCGGACCGGGTCGAGGAGCGATTGCTCGACCTGCTCCTTCCCCCCCTGGCCGGGGTCGAGTCCCCGGGCGGCGGCCAAGGCAGCGGGGCAGGCGGAGAGGCTTCCGGGCCGGACATCGCCCGCACCTTCGTGGTGGGCACTGCGGGTGAGGTGCAGCAGGAGACGATGGCTGGCGACGAGCCACTGGACGGGCGGCGGATGCGCACGCGGGAGAAGCTCCGTGACCTGCTGAATGCCGAGAAGCTGGAAGACCGGGAAGTCGAAGTGGAGGTTTCGGAGAGCGCCGTGGGGACCATGGACATCGGGGCCATGGGCATGGATGGGATGGATTTCAACATCGGCGAGATGCTCCAGGACATGCTTCCCAAGCGCTCGCGGAGGCGCATGGTCACCGTCGCCGAGGCCCGGCGGATCCTGTTGTCGGAAGAGACGGACAAGCTGATCGACATGGACGAGGTGGTGGACGAGGCCGTGGCCCGCGCCGAGCACATGGGGATCATCTTCCTCGACGAGTTGGACAAAGTGGCGGGCTCGCGGCGGGACCAGGGACCCGACGTGTCCCGGGAAGGGGTGCAGCGCGACCTCCTCCCGGTCGTCGAAGGCTCCACGGTGCAGACCCGCTACGGGATGGTCGGGACCGAGCACATCCTGTTCATCGCCGCCGGGGCGTTTCACGTCTCCCGGCCATCCGACCTCATCCCGGAGCTGCAGGGCAGGTTCCCGATCCGCGTAGAGCTGCACAGCCTTGGTGAGGCCGAATTCGTGAGGATCCTCCTGGAGCCGAAGAACGCCCTGCTCACGCAGTACATGGCCCTGGTGGCCACCGAGGGCGCGGAGCTGGAGTTCACGGAAGACGCGATCCGCGAGATCGCGCGGATCGCTGCGGATGTGAACCAGAGCCTCGAAAACATCGGGGCCCGGCGCCTGCATACCGTGCTGACTACGCTCCTCGAGGACGTGATGTTCAACCTGCCTGACGCCGACGGGCCGGCGCACTTCGTGGTCGATGCACAGACCGTCCGTGAACGGCTGGCGCGAATCGTCGAAGACGACGACCTTCGGCGTTACATTCTCTGATTCCGTTGATCCATCATCCGGCCCCGTCAGCAGGACGGGGCCGGAAATAGAAAGGATTCGGGCGGCCATCATGAGTGACCTGAAGCGAACGCCGCTGTATGAAGCCCATGTGGCTCTCGGAGCCAAGATCGTTCCTTTCGCGGGCTTCGAGATGCCCGTCCAGTATCCGACCGGGATCACGCGCGAGCACGAAGCCGTGCGCTCGGCGGCCGGCATGTTCGACGTGTCGCACATGGGCGAGTTCTTGGTCGAAGGTCCCGGCGCCCTCGCGTTCGTGTCCCACGTGACCACCAACGACCCCGCGCAGCTGGCACTCGGACAGGTGCAGTACAGCGTGTTCTGCCTGCCGGACGGCGGCATCGTCGATGACCTGCTGGTCTACCGGATGGGTGAGCAGCGTTTCCGCCTGGTGGTCAACGGAGCGAACATCGCCAAGGACTGGGCGCACGTGGTCGGGTTGGCCGGCGACTTCGATGTCGAACTCACGAACGAGAGCGATGACATCGGTCTCATAGCCCTCCAGGGGCCGGCCGCCGAGGCCATCCTCCAGCCGCTGGTGGATGTGGACCTGGCCCCGATGGGCTTCTACTGGTTCGCAGAAGGACACGTCGATGGAGCCCCGGGCGTCATCAGCCGCACGGGCTACACGGGAGAGGCGGGTTTCGAGCTCTACCTGCCGCCCGCTGCGACGCGGTCCGTATGGGATCGTCTCCTGGAGGCCGGCGAGGGGCATGCCCTCCTGCCTGCCGGCCTCGGGTGCCGCGACTCGCTGCGCCTCGAGATGGGATACGCGCTGTACGGAAACGACATTGACGAACAGACGTCACCGCTCGAGGCGGGCCTGTCCTGGCTCGTGAAGATGGGAAAGGACTCTTTCGTGGGGCAGGAGACTCTGGCCGCCCAGAAGCAAGCCGGTCTGAGCCGGCGGCTCAGGGGCTTCAAGCTGAACGAGCGCGGGTTCCCGCGGCCCGGCTACGACGTGATCTTCAGGGGTGAGGCGGTGGGCCCGGTTCGCAGCGGAACGCTCAGCCCCACCCTGGGCTACGGCATCGGCACGGCGTATCTGCCGGCGGATGCCGGCCCTGGCGACGAGGTGAGCATCCGGATCCGGAGTCGAGACATTCCGGGCCAGGTCGTTCCGCTTCCGTTCTACGATGGCGGGTCCCTGGAGCGGTGAACGGGGAGCGGGCGATGCGAGTTGCGATCCTTGTCGTATCCGACGGGGTGGCAGCCGGAGTGCGGGATGACGCGTCCGGAGCTCTCATCGAAGAGTGGGTGCGCGAGCGTGGGTACCGGCTCGCCGAGCGAGTCCAGGTTCCCGATGAGACGGGTCCCATAGCGGATGCGCTCATCCGCCTGTGCGACCAGGACGAGTGCGATCTTCTGCTTACGACGGGTGGGACCGGGCTCACGCCCCGGGACGTGACCCCGGAGGCGACCCGAGCGGTGCTCGACCGATCGGCGCCCGGAATCGCGGAGGCCATCCGGGTCGAGGGTCTTCGCAAGACGCCCCGGGCGGCCCTGGGCCGAGGGCTCGCCGGGGTGCGGGGGGCCACACTGGTGGTCAACCTGCCGGGTAGTCCCGGCGGCGTCACGGACGGCCTGGAGGTACTGTCGGTGTTCGTCGATCATGCCGTGGATCTGGTCCGCGGCCGCTTCACGAGCCACGACTGAGCGGAGGCACCGAGTTGGCCCGAGTATTCGTGGAAATGGGAAACCTGGAGAGTGCCGTCGCAGTTCGTGAGGCCGCCACGGCCGATGGACACGACGTCGAGATGGTGGAATCGCCTGCCGAGGTGGAATCACGGCTGCGCGGCGTGGACGAGGAAATGGCCCTCGTGCTCACCGGGATGCTCGACGAGACGGTCTCTTCTCAGGGGTCAGGGGCCTTCGCGGGTGCCATCCCGCGGCCGCCGCTGCTGGCGGTGGTGCCGGAGCACGACCCCGAAGAGCTTCGCCGGATCGCCCGCCTGTTCGATGTAGACGAGGCGATATCGGCTCCGCCCGACCCCGTCGAGGTCCAGGTCGCGCTTCGGACACAGCTGGACCGCTACAGGCTCCAGGCCGAGACGGGTATCGTCGGTCGCACCGAGGCGATACGCGAGGTACTCGATCGGATCCAGCTGATCGCCCCCGTCAACTCGACCGTCCTCATCACCGGGGAGAGCGGGACGGGTAAGGAGATGGCGGCGCGGGCCATTCATCTGCTCTCTCCGCGCCGCAGCAAGCCGTTCATCGCGATGAACTGTGCAGCGGTTCCCGAGTCGCTGCTCGAGTCCGAGCTGTTCGGACACGAGAAGGGGGCCTTCACGGGCGCGACCTCGCGGCGCAAGGGGATGTTCGAGCTCGCCGACGGCGGGACGCTGCTGCTCGACGAGATCGGCGAGATGCCGCTCCAGCTTCAGACGCGTTTCCTGCGTGTCCTCGAGACTCGACGCTTCATGCGCGTGGGAGGCGATGTCGAGATACAGGTGGACGTCCGGGTGATCGCGGCTACGAACCAGGACCTTCGCGAGGCGGTGCGGCACGGGATGTTCCGGCGTGACCTGTACTACCGACTCAACGTCCTCCACCTCGAGCTTCCCCCCTTGCGACTCAGAAAACCGGACATCCCGATGCTCGTGCGGTACTTCGTCCGGGCGATGAGCGAAGCCCACGATCGGGAGTTCAAGGGGCTGGCGCCCGAGGCGATGCAGATCCTCCTCGAGTACGACTGGCCGGGCAACGTGCGTGAGCTCCGCAACCTGGTCGAATCGATGGTTGTGCTGGCTCCAGGTTCGGTGATCCGGGCCGTGGACATTCCTCCCGAGATCAGCACCGGGAAGGGCAGGTCTCTCCTGCCGATTTCGGCGATCGGCGTCGGGAGCTCCATCGAACCGTCGGTCGACGAAGACGGTGGTGTGACGGCCCGAATGCCCCAGATGGAGTTCATCTTCCGTACGCTGGTGGAAATGAAGATGGACCTCGAGGATTTGCGGGCCGCGTTCGAAAGCTACCGCGGACGCCACCCCGAGCTGACCGGCGGCGCGCCCCTGATCGATTTCCACGTGGAGCCGATCGAGGTATCCGCCGGTAACGGAGGCGACTCTTCCGACCTGAATGCCGAGGAATCGATACCGGTCATCCGGTTGACACCGGACATGACCATGGAAGATGTGGAGCGGGAGGCGATTCGATTCGCCCTGGAGGAGGTGGGGGGGAACCGCCGAAAGGCGGCAGAACGACTTGGCATCGGCGAACGGACGCTGTACAGGAAGCTGCGGCAGTACGAGCTGGATACATGAGTCCGGGGGTCCCGGCCCCGCGGACTCGAGGTGACACCGGCGATTCCTGGCCTACTGCGCTTCAGGTACTGCCCGCGACATCACCTTCGACAGCTCGCGGTCCAGGATGCTGCGTATGCTGGACCAGCGGCCGCTCTCACGGTTCTGGTACTCGAGCACGAGCGGCAGGTCGAGGTCGATGTCGCTGTCGAACAGGTACAGGGCGATCTGGCTTTCCTGCTGCCTCAGTCTCTCCCGGTTGAAGTCCGGCGTCACCGGGATGATGTCGAAGGGCCGGATGACTACGTTCTGAGACCGGATCTGCAGATCGTAGGGCTCGTAGGTGCTCTCGACGGCGATGGTGTAGAACGACACGAACAGCACCAGCGGCCATCCGCGCTCGCCGTGTCGACGGGCCTGATCCAGGATCTGCTTCCCGCGGGCCACCTTGTACCCGTTGAGCCGCCGGTACGTGTCCGGCGCCGTCATCCGGATAACCCACTCGGTGAGCGGGGTAGCCTTGATGAACAACTGGCGCTCGGGCTGCTCGAGCGGGATCGTGATCGCGTCCTGATTCAGTGTGCCGTATCCGGCGGGTGGGAGGGGACGAGCGCCCGGAATCTCGAGCGACTCGTGCCACCCGTCCCGGGTGTCCTGGGCGGTCGCCGGGCGGGCGCCCACGGGCGCCTCGGGAGCCGGCGTTCCGCCGCACGATGCCCCCACCAGAACCGCGAACCCTGCAGCCGTGCGCCTCAGGAACCGGCCATGAATGACTCTCACTTTCACTTCGCCTCCACTGGGTCCGGGGTGACGAGTGCGAAGATGCTCTCGACCAGTGTATCGAGGCCCTCCCTCGTCCGTGCCGATGTAGCCAGAACCTGATCGGCGGGGGCTTCCAGGTCACGTCGCGCGGCTTCCACCGCCGCCCGCCGTCCCGCTCGATTCAGCTTGTCGATCTTCGTCAGAACGTACAGGACCGGGATCTCGTGCCCGGCCAGGAACGAGAGCAGCCGCCTGTCGACCGGGAGCACTCCACGGCGGGAGTCCAGGAGGATCACCACACCCTGGAGGTGGGGATTGTCGCCGAGAAACGGCTCGATGAGCGCCGGCCAGCGATCACGCAGCTCTTCCGGTGCCCGGGCATATCCGTAACCGGGCAGGTCCACGACGAAGAAGGCGTCGTTGACCTCGTAGAAGTTGATTTCGCGGGTCTTGCCTGGAGTCTGCGACACACGTGCCAGCCTCTTCCGGCCGAGCGCTGCGTTGATCAGGCTGGATTTTCCGCAATTCGAACGTCCGGCGATCGCCACCTGCGGCAGGTCACGGGGAGGAGCCTGGTCCGCCCGCCCTATCGCCCCGGCGAACTCCACCTGTCTGACGCGTGGCGGGTTTTCTGCGGCCAATGCGCGATCCACGGAGGCGGCTACGCTTCGCGTCGCTTGGGCTCCGGCTCGAGGATGAGGAGAGGCTCCTTGTCCTCGGAGATGGTCTCTTCCGTGATGACCACCTCGCGTACGTCGTCGCGTGACGGCAGGTCGAACATGATCTCCGTCATCACCCGCTCCAGAACAGCCCGCAGACCTCGAGCACCGGTTCCCCGCTCCATCGTCTTTCGGGCCGTCGCGCGCAGCGACTTCGGGTCGAACGTCAGACCGACCCCCTCGAGCTCGAACATCTTGGTGTACTGCTTGACGAGGGCGTTTTTCGGCCGGGTGAGGATCTCGACGAACGCGTCTTCGTCCAGGTCGTGCAGCGTGACCATGACCGGGAGCCGCCCGACGAGCTCGGGTATCAGTCCGTAGCGAAGCAGGTCCTCGGGCTCCACGTGCATGAGTGGCTCGTCATCGTCTGCGGCGGTGCGATCCTCCGCATCGTCGAATCCGATCTGCCGCTTCCCGAGCCGATCCTGAATGATCTCTTCCAGGCCGTCGAACGCGCCCCCGCAAACGAACAGAATGTTGCTCGTGTCGATCTGTATGTACTCCTGCTGCGGATGCTTCCTCCCACCCTGAGGCGGGACGGACGCCACCGTTCCTTCGAGGATCTTGAGGAGCGCCTGCTGCACCCCTTCTCCGCTCACGTCACGCGTGATCGACGGATTCTCGCTCTTGCGGGCGATCTTGTCGATTTCATCCACGTACACTATGCCGCGCTCACACTCGGCCACGTTGTAGTCACCGGCCTGGAGCAGACGGACGAGGATGTTCTCCACGTCTTCGCCCACGTATCCCGCCTCGGTGAGCGTGGTGGCGTCGGCGATCGTGAACGGCACCTGCAGCATGCGGGCGAGCGTCTGGGCGAGCAGGGTCTTGCCGACGCCCGTCGGACCGAGGAGGAGGATGTTCGACTTCTCGATCTCTACGTCATCGACCACGCTCTGATTGTTGATCCGCTTGTAGTGATTGTACACGGCCACGGCGAGGGTTTTCTTGGCGACTTCCTGGCCTATGACGTACTCGTCGAGAACGTCCTTGATCTCGGTGGGGGTGAGGACCTCCGCGATCTGGCTGGTCGTCTCGCGATCCTCCTCTTCGGCGAGGATCTCGTTGCACAGCGAGATGCACTCGTTGCAGATGTAGACGTTCGGCCCCGAAATGAACTTCTTGACGCTGTCCTTCGACTTCCCGCAGAACGAGCAGCGCAAGTGCTTGTCACCGGCCATGCCTGAATCTCCTGACGAGGTCCCTGTCAGTCCGCATGGGGTCCGTCTTCACGGGCCTCCGTGGGCATCGCCCTCACCTCCCCGTCACCGTCCTCTTCCCGCTCCTCCCGCGGGCCGGATGCAACCGCCGCGAGCGTCGCGGGCTCGATCACCCGATCGATGAGACCGTAATCTACAGCCTCGGCGGGAGACATGTAGCGATCGCGGTCCACGTCCTCCGAAATTTGCTCGATGCTCTGCCCCGTATGCTCGGCCAGGAGCTCGTTCAGCCTCTCACGGGCGTACAGCACCTCTCGCGCCTGGATCTCGATGTCGGATGCCGATCCCTGCGATCCGCCGGACGGCTGATGAATCATGATACGGGAGTTCGGAAGGGCCGAACGCTTCCCTGGAGTACCCGCGGCCAGCAGAAAGGCCCCCATCGAGGCTGCCATACCCATGCAGATGGTGGCCACCGGAGCGGTCAGGTACTGCATCGTATCGTAGATGGCGAGGCCTGAATACACGCTGCCGCCCGGGCAGTTGATATAGATGTTGATATCGCGATCCGGGTTCTCCGCCTGCAGGAAGAGAAGCTGCGCGATGACCACGTTCGCCACGTCGTCGTTGATGGGCGTGCCGAGAAAGACGATGCGATCCATCAACAGTCTGGAGAAGATATCGTAGCTTCGCTCACCGCGGCTCGATCGCTCTATCACGTACGGCGCGTAGATCGGCATTTTCCCCCTTCTTGTAGCCCTGAAGCCTGTTTCTCAGCTCATCCTACCCGACTGCGAGACATGGTTCCTGCCCGCGTCATTCGATTCCGGACTCCCCCTTCAGGTACTCGAACACCTTCTCTACAGCAAGATTCCGGCCCACGGATTCGAAACTCCCCTCTCGGGCCAGCTGTCGACGGATCTCCTGGGTCGAGACACCTCGGATCTCCGCCAGGCGCTCGATCTCCGTCCGCACCTCGTCATCTGTTGCCTCGAGCTCCTTACGCTCGATGATTCGGTCGAGGATCAGCTGCTCCTTGATCCGACCTTCGGCCAGCGGCGCCAGCTCCGTGCGGGCTTCGCGCAGCTTCTCCGGATCGGCGTCCTCCGGCGCCTGGATCATCTCGTCCAGGTATCTGTCCACCAGCGCCCGCGGCACGGCGAACGGGTTGGCGTCAATCACCGACTGCATGATCTGTCCCCGCAGCCGGGCCTCTGCTTCATCCTCGTGGTGTCTAGCGAGGTCGCTTCGTATGGCCTCCTCGAGACCCTGGAGGTCCTCGAAGTCGCCCGCTTTGGCAGCGAGGGCATCATCGAGATCGGGCAGCAGCTGCTCCTCGACCGATTCCAGCCGTATGTGCAGGCGACGCGTTTCGCCGCCGGCTTCTTCGCCTTCCTCCGCGAAAGTGATGTCGAAGGTGCCCGCTTCGCCCGGACCGATTTCCTTGATCGCGCCCTCCACGCCCTCGAGCGCCTGTCCCGAGCCGAGCACGAACTGGTACGGCCGCGCCTCGCCCGTGGGCTCCGAGTCCGGACCGGGAAGCGGCTCGATGGTTACGGACACCCGTTCGCCGTCCTCCGGGCTCCGGTCGACCTCGATCCACTCGGCCTGCTCCGAGCGAATCCGCTCCAGAATCTCGCCCACTTCTTCGTCCGTCACCGGGGCGATCTCTCGCTCGATCTTGAATCCCCCGACTCGATCGAGCTCGACCGTGGGCATGATCTCGAATTCGGCCTGGAAGGTCAGTCTCTCACCCGGAGCATACTGGACGTTCGTGATGTGAGCCGCCCCGGCAGGCTGAAGCTCCGTCTCATCCACCGCCTCCCGGTACGCCTCCTCGACCAGGACGCTGCGCACGTGCTCATCCAGGAAGTCACCGTATCGCTGCTCGATGACATCGGCCGGGATCTTGCCCCGCCGGAAGCCCTTGATCCTGACCTTCTTTCCGAGACGCTTTCGCTCGGCCGCCCGCGCCCGCCCGACTCGCTCGGGGGGGATGGTGATCGTGAGCTTGCGCGTCCAGCCATCGCCCACCTCGACGGCGACATCCAGCTGCCGGTCCTGCGCCTCTCCGACGGATATATCTGCCGACATCAACCGTTCCTCATTTCCTGAGTCATCGTGGGCACGAAGCTGCCCGGACGGCGCCCCTGTCCTCCGACGCTCGCCTCCCGATTACCGCGTCGTCGCTTCCGGTGGATGCGAAAGGGGGGACTCGAACCCCCACGGCCCTCGGGCCACCAGCTCCTAAGGCTGGCGCGTCTACCGATTCCGCCACTTTCGCGCCGGCCGCCAGGTCCGACTGCGGCCTGATATTCTAACCTCTGCCCCGATTCACGGCCAATGCTCGGGGTCCGGAGGGCGGGGAAGATGGCCGCGGGGACCAAGAGACAGCGGCGCCCTCGTGGAGGGCGCCGCCGAACGCGCGATCACTCGGAAGTGCTCCCCCCGGGAGCGCACGGGCTACTTGGGAATCGCTATCGTGAGAGGAGCCGAGGTTCCGTCGGCCGGATCGAAGACGTCCACTCCGACCACCGCGCCCGGTTCCAGGGCCTCCACTGCCTCACGATAATCGGCCATGTCACGGATCGGCTTCCGGTTGATCGACGTGATCACGCTGCCGCGGAGATGTCCGGCGGAGCGGCGGGCGTAAGGGCCGTAGTCATCGTAGGACGCGATGACCACACCCTCGATGTCGCGCGGCAGGTCCAGCGCCCGCCGCACCTCGGCCGTGATTTCCTCGACCTCGATGCCCAGGGGGTCCGCACTCCGGGCCTCGACCACTCGAGGTGCGGCCTCGCGGTTCAGCTCGCCGGCGTCCATGAGGCGGACGCGGACGGCTTCACGCTGGAGGTCGTCCCGGCGGACGACGGTGACGGCCACCGTTTCGCCCGGCTCATGGCGGCGGATCTTCCTCTGAAGGTCGGGAACGGATTCGACCTTTTCGCCTTCGACCTCGATGATCACGTCGCCCACCAGGATGCCCGCCCGGTCAGCGGCCATACCCTCGTTGACCCCCATGACCTTGGCTCCCGCCACCTCATCGAGCTCGTAGTAGCGGGCTTCGGTGTCGTCCACCGCCTGGATGGTCACACCGAGCAGGGCGCGCCGGACTTCGCCATACTCGACCAGATCGTCGATCACCTCCTGGACCAGGTCGATGGGCACGGCGAAGCCGTATCCCTGGTTCGAGCCGGTGCTGGAGGCAATGGCCGCGTTCATGCCGATCACCTCTCCCCGGATGTTGAGCAGAGGTCCGCCGGAGTTACCCGGATTGATCGCGGCGTCCGTCTGGATGAAGTCCTCGATCGCCAGGTTGTCCTCGTTCCTATTCGCGTACTCCTGTCCGATGATGTTGATGTTCCGTCCCTTCGCGCTCACGATTCCGGCCGTGACCGTGGTGAGGAGCGGACCTCCCACACCCCTGAACCCGGGACTGCCGATCGCCAGCGCCCATTCGCCGACCCTGGTCGCATCGCTCGAGCCGAGCGTGACCGGCGTCAGGCCTTCCGCGTCGAGCTTCAGGAGCGCCACGTCGGTCGTCGGGTCCCGTCCCACCAGCTGCGCCGTGAACTGCCGTCGGTCGCTCAGCTGGATCTCGATCACGTCGGCCCCCTCCACGACGTGATTGTTCGTCACTATGTACCCGTCTTCACTGATGATGAACCCGGAGCCACTGCCGCGGACGCGTTGCGGCGGACGCTGCTGGAAGAAGTCCTCGAACGCCGGGGGGAGGGCGCGGCCGTCCCGCTCATGCTCGGGGATGCTACGCTCGACGAAAATCGTCACCACGGCAGGCGTAACCCGCTCGGCGATATCAGAGAAGCCGGCTGCAGGCAGGGCGTCGCCCTGGACCGGGACCGGAGCCGCGACGTGGATGTTGAGCGGCGGATTGTCCGCAACTCGCGCCAGGCCTGGCGGCGTGAGGTCGAGTCGTCCCGCTATTCCGAGCCCCACCGCGAAGGCCACCGCAGCGGTCAGCATCAGGTTCAACTTGGTACGCAATGCGTCGTTCATCGTTCTCCCGTCGCTTCTCTTGATGTCCTGCGGCGCCCACCGGCGCACCGCTCTGTCTCGCTCTCTCTAGTATGGCCTCGGAGCTCGTTCGGTTCCACCCGTCCCGCGCTCCCGCATCCCATCCCCGCCACCAACTCCACCCTGAGACACGGAGTGACAACCTCGGGTTGCCCCGGCGCGCGACGCTCGGCGACGGATGAGAAAACGGCGCCCCCGGGGGGACGCCGCCTCCTCGTTCTGGTTCATTTGAGGACTGCTACTTGCTCTCTGCCTCGTCCACGATCTCGTAGTCGGCCTCGACGACTTCCTCGTCGCCTTCGGCCGCAGCCTCGGAGGCCTCCTCGAAATCGGGGGTGGGCTCCGTCGACTGATCTCCCATCCCGGCCTTCGAGTAGATCTGCTGCGCCAGTTCCTGCACGGCCTGCTGGATCTCCTCCGTGGCCGCGCTGATCTCGGCAGTGTCGTCCTGCTTGAGCGCCTGCCTGCCACGTTCGAGCTTGGCCTCGACGTCGGCCTTGCCTTCTTCCTCCACCGAGTCCTTCCAATCTTCCAGGTTCTTCTCGGTCTGGTAGATCAGGGAGTCGAGACGGTTGCGCGCCTCGGCCTTGTCGCGCCGCCCCTTGTCCTCGGACGCGTGCATTTCTGCGTCCTGCACCATCTTCTCGATCTCGGCATCCGAGAGGCCCGAGGATGCCTCGATCCGGATCTTCTGCTCCTTGCCGGTGGCCCGATCCTTGGCGCTGACGTGCAGGATCCCATTGGCGTCGATGTCGAAGGTCACTTCGACCTGCGGCACGCCGCGCGGTGCCGGCGGGATACCGGTCAACTGAAACCGGCCGATCGTCTTGTTGTCCAGCGCCATCTGCCGCTCGCCCTGCAGGACGTGAATGTCCACCGTGGGCTGGCTGTCCTCAGCCGTCGAGAAGATCTCGCTCTTCTTGGTCGGGATCGTCGTGTTCCGGCTGATCAGGGTCGTCATCACTCCACCGAGCGTCTCGATCCCGAGCGACAGCGGAGTGACGTCCAGCAGGAGGACATCCGTGACGTCTCCGGCCAGCACACCACCCTGGATCGCGGCGCCGATACCCACGACCTCATCAGGGTTCACTCCCTTGTGCGGCTCCTTGTGGAAGAACTCGCGCACCGTGTCCTGGATCTTGGGGATTCGGGTGGATCCGCCTACGAGGATCACCTCATCGATGTCCGACGGATCGAGCCCTGCGTCGTCCAGCGCCTTCTGCATCGGCTCTCTCGTGCGCTCGATCAGGTCGTCCACCAGCTGCTCGAACTTCGACCGGGAGAGCGACAGGTTGAGGTGCTTGGGTCCGCTCTGGTCGGCCGTGATGAACGGCAGGTTGATGTCGGTCTGCGTCGTGCTGGACAGCTCGCACTTCGCCTTCTCGGCGGCTTCCTTGAGTCGCTGCAGGGCCATCGGGTCCTGGGACAGGTCGATTCCCTGGTCCTTCTTGAACTCCTGGACCAGCCAGTCGATGACCCGCTGATCGAAGTCGTCGCCCCCGAGGTGGGTGTCGCCGTTGGTCGCCTTCACCTCGAACACGCCGTCCCCGAGCTCGAGGATCGAGATGTCGTACGTGCCTCCGCCGAGGTCGAACACGGCGATCTTCTCCTCTGTCTTCTTGTCGAGCCCATATGCCAGCGCTGCCGCCGTGGGCTCGTTGATGATCCGCAGAACCTCGAGACCCGCGACCTTCCCGGAGTCCTTCGTGGCCTGACGCTGCGCGTCGTTGAAGTACGCGGGGACGGTGATCACGGCCTGCGTGACCTCGGTGCCGAGATAGTCCTCTGCCGTCTGCTTCATCTTCTGCAGGATCATCGCCGAGATCTCGGGCGGAGTGAACGTGCTGTCCGCGTTCGGAACCTTGACCTGCACCCGGTCCTGTGAATCGCACTCGATCTCGTACGGTACGAGCTTGCGCTCCGACTCCACCTCGGAGCACTTCCGGCCCATGAACCGCTTGATCGAGAAGATCGTGTTGCTCGGGTTCGTGACCGCCTGCCGCTTCGCGACCTGCCCCACGAGGCGCTCGTTGTCCTTGGTATAGGCCACGACCGACGGCGTCGTGCGGGTCCCCTCGGCGTTCGGGATCACCACCGGATCGCCGCCCTCCATCACCGAGACCACGGAGTTCGTCGTGCCCAGGTCGATTCCTATGACTTTGCCCATTTCGTTTCCTTTCCGGTCTTGTCAGACGACGGCCCCCGGTAGAGAATCGTGCCGGCCACCGCTGCCCCGGTCCGCTCTGGAACCGGTGAGTTCGCTATCGCGCCCCGACTAGTGCAAGCGATGTGCCGCGCTCAGGGGTTCGAAAACCCCTGATTTCAGCTATTTCCCCGACATTCTGACACCGTGGGCCGGATCGGGTGCCAGAACGGCAGTTGCCGGTGGCATGCCAGGATGGCGGGTCGTGCGCCGAGCCCTTCCGATTCACGTTGCGCGAGCAGATCCGCCTGCCTACCGTGGGTCCATGTTTCCGCTTCGAGATGAGAACCCTACCGAACTCGTCCCCCTCGTCACGTTCCTGATCATCCTGGTCAACGTGGCCGTGTGGTTGTTCGTGCAGGGTGCGGGGAGCGTGCCGCTGTTCGTCGAGTCGCTGTGCGAGTACGGTGCGATCCCGGGTGAGGTGACCGGTGCGATCGCGGCGGGAACGGAAATCGCCCTCGGCCCGGAGGCATCCTGCCGTGTAGGAGGATTGCGGGGCTGGACGCTGATCACCTCCATGTTCATGCATGGAGGGTGGATGCACCTGATCGGCAACATGTGGTTCCTGTGGGTGTTCGGGAACAACATCGAGGACTCGATGGGCCACGTCCGATACGTGATCTTCTATCTGTTGACCGGGGTCCTGGCAGCGGCCGCACACATCGCTACGGATCCGTCGGGAGCCATACCTACGGTCGGCGCCTCGGGGGCGATCAGCGGCGTCCTGGGAGCGTACATCGTCCTGTATCCCAGGGTGCGGGTGCAGACACTGATATTCCTGGTGATCTATATTCGTGTGATTCCGCTGCCCGCGTGGGCCCTGCTGGCGTACTGGTTCTTCCTCCAGGTCATGGGTGGGAGCGCGGCGCTCGGTGGCGATGGTGGTGGCGTGGCCTTCTGGGCCCACGTCGGGGGATTCGTGGCCGGCGTCGTGCTGATCAAGCTGTTCGAGAAACGGAAACTGGTCACGGCCAAACGGGCCGGCCACAGACTCACGCGAGAGGAGATGGGTCGTTGGGATCCCTGGTGAGTTTGAGGCGGATGGCGTCGGCCGGCCTCGCGATGCTCCTGTTCGTACCGGCAGCCGCCTCGGCCGTCCAGCAGGCTGGCGGGTCGACCCTGATCGAGACGGGCGAGATCGGCGAGCCGTTTCTGGTCAGGGTCGCGCGAGGGCTGCTGGCCCTGGCGGTGATTCTCCTGGTGCTGTGGAGGTTCTCGCCCAAGCGGAAGTCGATCGACTGGGCCCTGGTGGCGAAGGGGCTGGGGCTGCAGTTGGTCTTCGCGCTCCTCGTACTGAAGACCACGTGGGGGCGCGGGTTCTTCAGCGTGGTGAACGACGTGTTCATTGCCCTGATCAGTTATACGCTGGCCGGTGCCCGGTTCGTGTTCGGTTCCCTGGTCGACTACTCCACGCCCGTTGCCGGGGGTGAGGGAATCGTCGAGATCGGCTCCAACTTCGCCTTTGCCGTACTTCCGACGATCATCTTCTTTTCGGCCCTGATGACGGTGTTGTACTACGTCGGGGTGATGCAATGGATCGTGAAGGGCGTCGCGTGGGTCATGCAGCGGACGCTCAAGACGAGCGGCGCGGAAACGACGTCGGCGGCGGGTAACATATTCGTAGGCCAGACGGAGGCTCCGTTGCTGGTGAAGCCGTTCGTCAAGGACATGACCATGTCGGAGCTCAACACCGTCATGACGGGCGGGTTCGCGACGGTCGCCGGCGGCGTCATGGCGGCCTACGTGGCCATGCTGGCCGGCTACTTCCCGGCCATCGCGGGCCACCTGCTGGCGGCCAGCATCATGGCGGCTCCAGCCGGCATCGTGGTGAGCAAGATGCTGATGCCGGAAACCGAGGTGCCCAAGACCCGCGACAGCCTGGACTTCGACATCGAGCAGGACTCGGTCAACGTGATCGACGCCGCCGCGGGCGGGGCCTCGGACGGAATGCGGCTCGCCCTCAACGTGGGTGCGATGCTGATCGCGTTCCTGGCTCTCATCGCGCTGATCAACGGCATTCTCGGATGGACCCTCGGGCTCGTGAACATCGAGGGCATCACGCTCGAGTGGCTGCTCGGCAAGGCGTTCGCGCCCGTCGCGTGGCTGATCGGCGTACCCTGGTCGGACGCGGCCGAGATCGGAACGCTGTTCGGGGTGAAGATGGTGGCCAACGAGTTCGTGGCTTTCCAGATGCTGGCGGACGGAGTGGCCGGCGGTACGACCCTGTCGCCCAAATCGGTCATCATCGCGACCTACGCCCTCACGGGTTTCGCCAACTTCTCGTCGATCGCGATCCAGATCGGGGGCATCGGCGGCATCGCCCCCGAGCGCCGGCACGACCTGTCCCGGCTGGGTCTGCGCGCCATGCTCGGAGGCACGGTGGCCACCTGGATGACGGCAACGCTCGCGGGTGTGCTGGCGTGAGCCATTCGCCGGACGGAGCGGCAGGTCTGGCGACCCTGGCCCTGGAGGCAGCCGATGCCGTGCGCGGTCGTCTGGGAGACCTGCAGCCGGTGGTAGGCCTGGTTCTCGGATCGGGACTCGGCTCCCTGGGGGACGAGTTCGAGAACGCGGTGCGAATTCCGTACGACGAGATTCCTCACTGGCCCCCCGTCGGCGTCGTCGGACATTCCGGCACCCTGGTCGCGGGCCGCCTGGCGGGAGTGCCGGCGGTGGCCCTCCAGGGACGTTCTCACCTGTACGAAGGCCATCCCTCGCGTCGCGCGACACTGCCGATCAGGGTCCTGGGGGCCCTCGGCATACGGGCTCTCTTCGTGAGCAACGCGGCCGGAGCCGTCAACCGGAGTTTCAAGGCCGGGGACCTGATGTTGATCTCCGACCACCTGAATCTGATGGGACAGAACCCGCTCACCGGCCCCGTGGTCGAGGGTGACGAGCGATTCCCGGATATGAGCGACGCTTACGACGCCCGGCTCAGGGCCGTGGTGCGCGAGACCGCTCTGGCGGAGGGCATACCGCTCCAGGAGGGCGTGTACGCCGGGCTCCTGGGCCCGAGCTACGAGACCCCGGCGGAGATCAGCATGCTGGAGCGGCTGGGGGCCGACGCCGTAGGAATGTCCACGGTACCCGAGGTCATCGTCGCACGGGCCATGGGGATCCGCTGCTTCGGGGTCAGCTGTCTGACCAATCTCGCGGCCGGGATCAGTCCCGAGGCGCTGTCGCACCACGAGGTGATGGAGACCACGGAGCGGGTCGGGGGACAGTTTCGATCGCTGGTGCGCTCCGTCCTCGCCCGGATCGAGCCGGCTCTCTAGACCTTCCCCGGATCCGCCCAGTGGTTCAGCGGCGTGCTCCCGGCGCCCAGTCCCGGCGCGGAGGCGATCGCCCGCCTGGTGTAGGTGAGCGCCCGGTCCACCGCCTCCTCCAGCGTCCGTCCCCTGGCGAGCCCGGCGGCGATCGCCGCCGACAGCGTGCACCCTGTCCCATGCGCGTTGCCGACGGGCAGCTTGGGGGCCCTCCACTCGCGCCACCGATCCCCGTCGAACAGGAGGTCCACCACCTCGTCGGCTTCGAGATGCCCTCCCTTGATGAGAACGGCGCGGCACCCTGATTCGACGAGCCGTCGCGCCGCCTCTCGCATTTCGTGCTCCGTGCGTACCGGCATCTCGGCCAGGATGGCCGCTTCGTCCAGGTTCGGGGTCACGAGACTCGCCATGGGCAGAAGCGAGGATCCGAGTGCCCCCACGGCCTCCCGCTCGAGAAGGGGATCACCGCTGGCCGAGACCATCACCGGGTCGAGGACGTAGTGGCCGATTTCGGCTCGCGACAGAGCTCCGGTAACGGCTTCTATGGTCGGGGTGTCGGCCAGCATCCCGGACTTGCAGGCGGCCGGCGCCAGGTCCTCGCACACGACGCGGATCTGCTCGGCCACCAGGTGCGGCGGGACGCTATGCACGCCGTACACGCCGACCGTGTTCTGAACCGTCACCGCGGTGATGGCCGATGCGCCGAACACGCCAAAAGCCTGGAACGTCTTGAGGTCTGCCTGGATACCCGCGCCGCCTCCCGAATCGCTGCCGGCGATCGTGAGGGCGACCGGAATGGTACCTGATTCGGAAATGCCCACGGTATACGCGCCTTCCTCGCCGCCGCTTTCCCCGCGGCCGCGCCCGGTTCACATTGGTCTGCCATGCCAAGTCTGAAGCAGAGCAAACAGGTTCGAGCGCTTCACAGGCGCAAGGAGCGACGGGCCCGCGGCGAATTTCTAGTCGAAGGGCCGCGTGTCCTGAAGGAGCTGCTCCGGGCCGGCCGGCCGGTGACCCTGGTGCTATATACCGAGGAAGCGGTGGCCGAGCCAGACGGCCGACAACTGCTGGCGGGGGCCGTCGCCGCGGGGGTGCCGACCGAGCTGGTGAGCGAGCCGGAGTTGCGACGGCACGCGGACACCGTGACTCCGCAGGGGTGGATCGCCACGGCGCCCGTACCGGCATGGGACTGGTCCGACCTGCAGGGTACGTGGCTTCTCGTCCTCGATACCGTAAGGGATCCGGGCAACGTGGGCACGTTGATCCGGACGGCCGAGGCACTGGGCGCGGCCGGGGTCGTGGCGCTGACTGGCACGGCGGACCCGTGGAGCCCCAAGGTCGTGCGGGCAGCGGCGGGGTCCTCGATACGCCTTCCGGTACTGGAAGCGGAGTGGGATGACGCGCTCGCGCGGCTCCGGGAGTCGGACACTCCGGTGTGGGTCGCGTCATCGGACGGCGTACCGGCAGATCGTACCGAGTCCGGGCCCGGGCGCGTGGCGCTGGTCCTCGGCAACGAGGCGGCGGGCGTATCTGCCCCGATCCTGGCAGCTGCCGACCGTGTCGTCGCGATTCCGATGAGGGGAGAGGTCGAGTCCCTCAACGCGGCGGTCGCCGGAGCGATTCTCATGGACCGGTTGTTCGGAGGCTGAATGCCCCAGAGCGTGCACATGGTGTTCCTCGTCTACGCCGGCGTGCTCGGAGCTTCCGTCGGCTCGTTCCTGAACGTGTGCGTCGGCCGGCTGCCGCACGGCGAGAGTCTGGTGCGACCTCGCTCGAAATGTCCGAGGTGCGGGGGGCCGATAGCCTGGTACGACAACATCCCCCTCCTGAGCTGGGTACTGCTTCGAGGGCGTTGCAGGCAGTGCCGCGAGCCGATCTCGATCCAGTATCCCGCCGTCGAGCTCATCACCGCGGGGATCTGGGTGGGAATGGCCTTGCTGTATGGGCCTACGTGGCGATCTTTGCAGGGTTCGATCCTGTTCAGCGTGCTGCTCGCCATCTCTCTGGTCGACGCAAAGCACTACCTCATTCCCGATGCCCTGAGCCTGGGCGGCCTCGGTGCGGGCCTGGCCCTGTCGCTGCTTCCGGGGCCTCCTTCCGTGCTCACCTCGTTGATCGGCGCCGCCCTGGGGTTCGGCGTGCTGCTGGCCGTGGGCGTGGCCGGCGAGTGGGTGTTCAAGAAGCCCGCCATGGGGGGCGGGGACATCAAGATGATGGCCATGGTCGGCGCTTTCCTCGGGCCTGCGGGGGCGATGCTCACGATCTTCCTCGGGGCCCTCGCCGGGACGCTCGTGTTCGCTCCCCTGAGTCTGAAGACGAAGAAGGAGGTGCCGTTCGGAGTCTTCCTCGGGCTGGGAGCGGCCATCGCCTTCCTGTTCGGCGAAGCGCTCGTGAGGTGGTACAGCGACACCCTGTTCGGGGCGGTGTGAGAGGGTCGGGCCGACTCCCTTCTACGTGGCGCCTTCCTGCCGGGAGTCGTCCGCCGGTTCCTCGCCGCCCGGCCCTGGCACGCGAGTGATGCGCGCCCGCGTGACGTGCTTGTCGCTCGAGCTGATGACCTCGATCCGCAGGCCCTCCACCTCGGCCGATTCCCGAGGGTCGGGAACCCTGCCGAACACCTGCATGAGGTAGCCGTTCAGCGACCGGTGCTCGAGCACGGGCAGCGTACAGTTGAAGAAATGGTTGATCTCTCGCAGGTCCACGCCGCCCTCGACCACGATCGTGTCCTTTCCCACGCGCTTGAAAGGCTCGCTCGGGACGTCCGTCTCGTCCACGATCTCTCCCACCAGTTCCTCGAGGATGTCTTCGAGCGTGATCAGGCCGTCCGTGCCCCCGTGCTCGTCCACCACGATGCCCGCGTGGATCCGCCTCGCCTGGAACTCGGCCAGGAGCTGGCTGAGCACCACGGTCGCGGGAACGAACATGGCCTCGCGCGCCAGCCACCCGAGCTTGACGTCCCTCTGCCCTGAGACCAGGGCCTGGTACGCGTCCCGCACGTAAAGAATGCCGGTGACCTCATCCAGCGAATCTCCGTAGACGGGGATGCGGCTGAAGGGAACCGTCTGAAGCTCGGGCGCGATATCGGAGAGAGCCCGATCGGCAGGCCAGGCGAAGATCCCCACTCGCGGAGTCATCACCTCCCACGCCTGCGTGGTGTCGAGCTTGAAGGCCTGCTGGATGATCCTGCGCTCGTGCGGGTCGATCTCGCCGACTTCGTGCCCGATCTCGGTGAGCGCCCGGATCTCGGCCTCGGTGACGGTCGGGATGATCCCCTCGCTCGAGGGCAGGACGGAGCGGGTGAGAGCTTCCAGCGGCACGACCAGCACGGCCAGGGCCTTCGAGAGAGCGAGGAAGATGGGCGCGATCGCCAGCGAGATCTTCTCGGCATTCGCCGCGGCGAAGCTCTTGGGAACGATCTCGCCGAAGAACAGCACGAGCAGCGTCATCCCGCCGGTCGCGATACCGACGCCTGCCGACCCGAACGCCTCGGTCGCTGCATACGTGGCCACGGAAGCGGCGCCGATGTTCGCGACGTTGTTTCCGATCAGAAGAGTGATCAGAAGACGGTCCGCATTCGACTTCAGCCGCACGAGCGCCGTGGCGCCCCGTCGTCCCTCGTCGGCCAGTCCTTCGGCCCGCGTGTCCGGAATCGAGAACAGGGCGATCTCGCTGCCGGAGAAGAAACCGGACAGGGCGATGAGGAGGGCCAGTACCAGGATCAGGCCGGTCATTGGCAGCTTCCCCGCCCTCAGGCCCTGACGGACGCGATCAGGTCCGCCACCAGATCGTCCGGCGTACGTCCAGCGGCTTCCGCCTCGAAGCCGGGGACGATCCTGTGCCGCAGAACCTCGGGGGCGATCGCCTCAACGTCGTCCAGGTTGGGAGCCGGCCGTCCCTGGAGCGCGGCTCTCGCCTTGCAACCGAGGACCAGGTACTGGGAGGCGCGAGGGCCTGCGCCCCAGGCAACCATCTCCCGCACGAAGGCCGGCGCCCCCGGGTCGTCGGGACGGGTGCTGCGGGCGAGCCGCACCGCGTAGTCCACGACCGATGGCGGGACCGGCACCCGGCGCACCAGCGACTGGAACTGGCGCAGACGCTCCCCGCTGATCACGGGGTCGATCGTGGGGGAGGCGGCTGAAGTCGTAACGGATGCGACCTCTCTCTCTTCCTCGAACGACGGATACGTGATGCGGAGCTCCAGCATGAAACGATCGAGCTGCGCCTCCGGCAGAGGGTAGGTGCCCTCGTGCTCGATCGGATTCTGTGTGGCGAGTACGAAGAACGGAGGCTTGATGGTGAACGTGTCGTTGCCGACGGTTACGGACAGCTCCTGCATCGCCTGCAGGAGTGCGGCCTGCGTCTTGGGAGGCGTGCGATTGATCTCGTCGGCCAGGATGACGTTGGCGAACACCGGGCCGGGCACGAATTGGAAGATCCGGCGCCCGGTCTCGGCATCCTCCTCCAGGACCTCCGTCCCCGTGATGTCCGACGGCATGAGGTCGGGCGTGAACTGGATTCGACTGAATCGGAGCCGCAGCGTCTCCGCCAGGGTCGAGATCAGGGTGGTCTTCGCGAGGCCCGGAACGCCGACGACGAGCGCGTGACCTCCCGCCAGCAGGGCGATCAGGAGTTTCTCGACGATTTCCTTCTGCCCCACGATGCGCCGGCCCACCTGCCGCTCGAGGTCATTGCGTGCCTCGGCCAGCTCCTGCAACAGCTCGACGTCACTCCCACTCGCCACCATCCCCGTCCCCCCGCTGCTCGTCATGGTTTGCCTCCGGTGAGCCCCGTGCGGGCCAGCGTCTGCCACGTCCGCCCGACGAGGCTAGATAATACTCGGGGCGGGCGTCAAGCGCGCAATCTTGCGGATATTTTCACAAGCGGGTATAGTCGCGGCGGCCGTAACCGGGAGGCGAGCAGGTGCCGTGTC
>JBDGXI010000017.1:0-31695 GCA_039584685.1 Gemmatimonadota bacterium
ATGTCACGCGAGATGGAACCGACGAGTCGCTCCAGGTCCTCCAGTCGCTCGATGTCCAGCGAGTGCTGCGCCGAGGCCAGCTGCTGGTATTGAGTGAGGGCCGTACGATACTGGAACCGCGTATCGCTGACCTCGTGCCCGGCCCGAACCAGCTCGTGGATCGCCTCTTCGGCCGAAGCCAACTCCCGCTCGGCTCGCACCAGGATCTCCTGCATTTCCTCCCCGCGCAGGGCGGGCGCGCTGCCTGCGGTGTGGCAGCCGGTGCAGGTCGCCGCCACCAGCTCCGGTGGGATCCGCTCCGTGTCATGACTGCTGTGGCACGCCGTGCAGCCGGGCAGGAGCTCCCTGTCCGCGGTCCTTCCGTGTGGCCCTTCGTGGAGGGCCTTCCTCGTGCCGACGTGACAGCGGCCACACACGTTCGAGATCTCGCCCACGTTCGGGGGCAGCGCCGCGTGAGATCCGTGGCACCCGATGCAGCTCGGAGCCGCGAAGTTCAGATCCTCGAACAGGGCCGTGCCGTGCGCACTTCTGCGATGGCTGTCGACCTGCTGCGTCGGGATGCCGTACGGTTCCATCAGGGCTTCGTCTTCGTGACACACGGCGCACAAGGTCGGGATGTTCAGAGGGTACGCACTGCTGCGCGCGTCGTCGGCCCTGAGCGTCGTATGCGGATCGTGGCAGTCCGAACAGGTGGGAGCGTCCTCGCTGCCCCGTTCCAGGAGGAGCTGCCCGTGCCTGCTGGTGCGCAGCTCAGCGATCTGGTCGGCGGGGAGACCATACTGGCGCATCGCGTCGGGATCGGCGTGACAGCTGGAGCACACCTCGACCGTAGCCAGCTTGTCGAGCGATCCGCGGAAGTCACCAGCGTGCGCTGTGGGCATCTCGAACGCGTCCGGGTCTCCTCCGTGGCAGTCGTGGCACCGGACGTTTCGGTCGGAGTGCACTCCCAGTAGAAACGCCCTGCGCTTGTCCGCGTGACAGATCAGGCAACCGTAATTCCGATCTATCTCTCCCGATTCCTGCGGGATGGCCTCAGCAGCCGAGGTAACGATGCGGTGAGCGTCTGTCACGTGTGCCGGACCGACGCCCGGGGCCGAAAGGAGGCCCGCGGTGACGAGGACGAGGCCGGCGCTGCTCAGCGTGGCGCTCATTCTGCTGGACCCTCCTCCCTGGCTTCGGCTCCCTCCGCCTCAACTTCGGCCCCGCCTGCCGATTCGGACGACGGCAGTTCTGGGATAGCTCTCTCCTCCAGGATGCGGGCTTCGACCCCGGCGCTCGGTGCGACCGAGTCGACGCGGCTGCCGAGCGCCCAGAACAGGAGAAAGCCGAGGAAGAAGGTCAGGCCGATCGCCGCTGCAACCGGTCGCCTGCGCAAACGAATCGCATCGCCGCGGTCGACGAGCGGGAGCAGAACGAGGAGCAGACCGAGTGCCGAGAAGCCGACGAAGCCCCACACTCCCAGGTAACGGATCAACCCGAGCGACACGTCTACCACGATCCACGTCGATATCAGGTTCTCCGGGAGCTCGAAAGGAGTGGCGGGGTCTCCGATGGGCCGCGGGAACAGGGCGGCGAGCGAGATCGCAATGGCCAGCACGAGGGCGCTCGCGATCACGATACGCAGAAGATGGTGGGGAAAGAACGGCACGCCCGGACTGTCCCCTTCGATGAGGCCCGGTGGCGGGGCTACCCCGTGCTTACGCACGACGACGAAGTGCAGCACCAGGAGGCCGAACACGAACCATGGAAGGACGATCACGTGCAGGGCGAAGAACCGGCTCAGCGTCGCACCCGACACGAAGACGTCGCCCGTCAGGAAGCTGGCCGCAGCCCCCCCGATCAGTGGCGCGGAGCGTGCGACATCCATCACCTCGGTCGTGGTCCAGTAGGCCCACTGGTCCCACGGGAGGAGGTACCCGGTCGCACCGAAGGCGAGCACGCCGAACAGGAGCAGGACGCCCACCAGCCAGCTCGTCTCCCTGGGCGGCTTGTAGGCGCCCGCGAAGAACACGCGAGCCATGTGTGCCATGAGCGCCACGACGATCAGATTGGCCGACCACACGTGCAGGTCTCGCAGAAGCCATCCGAAGGGGACCTCCGTGGCGATGTACTGAATGCTGTGGTAGGCCTCATCGACGGACGGACGATAGTAGAAGGAAAGCAGTACCCCCGAGACGACGAGCACCATGAAGAGAAGGTATGCGACTCCGCCGAAGGCGTGTCGCCAACCCACGTGTGAGGGTAGACGTCGGCTCCAGGCCTTGCGGAGAGCCTGATCGATGGGAAGGCTGCGGTCGATGCGCCCGTAAAGGAGGCCGACGAGTCGGAGGCCAGCGAGCAGACTCGCGTCCGTGCTTTCCTTGATGTCGGCTCCGACCTGTCTGAGCCAGGTACGAACTCCCCTGTTCGCCATACCCGTTCCTTTGGCAGGTGGCTGAAGAAGCCCGATCTAGTCGCGGGTCACGTACACGACGCCGTCCCTCACGAAGACCTCGTAGCGCTGTAGCGGCTCGGTGGTAAGGCCCTCGACCGCCTGGCCACGCAGATCGTACAACTGGTGCCCGCACGGTGAGTTCACGCGCATGGACTCGGCGTCCCACTCGAGAAGACACCCGTCCACCGGTGATGCCCCCTGGACCGCCGAGTAGACGCTTTCACCGGTCCGCACCACGAGGATGGCCTGCTCTCCCCACGTCTCCATGCGGCTGCTTCCGACGGTGAAATCCTCGACTCGTGCCACGCGGACCGCGACCTCGTGTTGCGGTATGATCAGGTGCTCCGGTGGGACCGTGTAGATCACCGCGATGGCCAGTGCGATAAGGAACACGACGCCCAGTACGGCGTTCAACAGGAATGTACCGAAGTCGCGATTGCGACCCTTTTCCGAGTGGTCTGGAGACATTGGGCTCGCAGCCTCGTTAGTTGATCGCCCGGATCGGAGACGGTCGGCAGTTCCCCCCGGCTCGTGCAAGCGCTGGAAAAGCTACGACCGGCGGGGACACGATGCCAGAACGTGTGTTGGCGCATGGCACGCGTCCAAACTCGCGTGGGGGGACGCGGTGTCCTAATTTTGGAACCACTTCGGTCGAACGCCGGGAGAGGCTTCGCGCGTTTTCGTGCGCGTCCGGCGTGATACCAATCGCAAGGAGAGCGTAGCATGATTCGAAACGTCGTGATTACCACTGCCGCGATGCTGTTCATCGCGGCCGGCTCGGCCTTCGCGCAGGACGCGAAGCCGCCCGTCATGTCGCATGACATGGAGGGCAAGGAGAACTGCGCCATGTGTCACTCCGGGGCGATGGAGGGCATCCCGGCGTCTCCGGCGGACCACGAGGGTCGTGCGGCCGAGTCCTGCGTGCTGTGTCACGGGGCGGACTCGGAGATGCAGACATCTGCGGCGAATGCCATTCCGCACGACCTGGAAGGCAAAGACAACTGCTCGATGTGCCATTCCGGGGCAATGGAAGGCATGCCCGCGGCTCCGGCGAGCCACGAGGGTCGGGAAGCCGACACCTGCCAGATGTGCCACAAGGCGGGCGGCTGACACTCGTTCGGTACAACTGAGCGGCGGGCCAACTGCCGATAGAGAAAGCCCGCGCCGCCGCAAGGCGGGCGCGGGCTTTCTCGTGAGGCGAATCGCCGACTCAGGTCGTTTCTCGCCTACCTACGGTGCGCTCACACCGTACTCGTCCTCGACCGCGGCGATGCTCGCCTCCAGCAGAGCCCTCATCCACGGCGCGTTGTGCGTCGTCGACCCGTACACGTCTCCGCCGTGCGTTGCCAGGCTGTAGTTGAAGAAGCCGCCCTCGGCAACGGTGAAGGTCGCGACAGTAGCGTCGATCTCGCCCCCCGGCTCGTCGAGATTCGGGTCCACCTGCTCGAGCAGGGCCAGCAGAATGTCCGCCCCTGTGAGTACGTTGTCGGCCCTGATATTCAGGATGCCCGCGGCGCCCTCCGCGCTGGAGTGACAGCCCGAGTCCACGCAACCGGCGAACGAACGATCGTCGGCTGTAACCGGACAGTCGGTCTCTCCGTTCGGGATGCCGCTCTCATCCACGCAGGGGATTGACTCGAACGTGTGGCCCACGGCCTGGAACTCGAATTCGCCAGTGGCCTCGTCGGTGACCGTGTACATGGCCACGTGGCACGTCGCGCACAGCTTCTCGTTGCTGGTCGATCCGTGCGTCATGCTGATCGAACCGAGGGCCAGGCCCGACCCCGGCGGGACCCAGCCCGACTCGCCGACCAGGTGCCCGGTCTCCGGAGAATGCGGCTCCAGACCATGGCTGGAGTTGGGATCCGCGACGGAGCGCCGGTCGTGGCAGCGGGCGCACAGGTGAACCTGGACGTCCGGCGTCTGCACCGGGAACCGGAGCTGTCCCTCGAACGTGTTGTCGTGCATCGAGTGGCACACGCCACACACGACTGCGAGGGGCTCCTCGGAATCCCGCTCCAGGTAATTGGAGCGAACGCCCCAGGCGAGCAGCGTGCCCTGGCCACGGTGGCAGCTGGCGCACTCGATCCGGGCGGCGGCGAAACCGATGACCTCGGAGTGCTTCGACATCTCCCACTGCTCGACGAACGGATGGTGCGTTCCATTGTGGCACTCCCCGCATCCGTTCGTCAGATCGGTACCCACGGCCAGCGACGGAATCGGCTGGTTCGCCTCGGGGTCAGCGACGTGTGTCTCGCCGGCCCCGTGGCATGCCTCGCACTGCACGTCCACGTACCTCGAATCCCCGGTGGACGTCCAACCTGCGGGCTCGGTCGCAGCGTTGCCGAGCTGGCTGACCGTGTGGCAGGCCTCGCAGAACTCCTGCGCGTGACCGCTGTCCTGGAGGCCGTTCCACGCGTCGGCGTGCGCCGTCGTGGCCCAGGTCGAGCTTGGCGTTGCGTGGCATTGGGCGCAGGTGGTTTCTCCCGCCTGTCCCTGCACATACCCCAGCATCCCACCCGCCGACGCCGGCGGATCATCACCGAACGGCCGATCGTTGTACACGGTGTCTTCGTCTACGCAGCCGCCCGCGAAAGCGGCAAGGCCGAGCACGGCGAGGCTGGCTCTCGCGGTTCGACGGAAGGAGCCGCGACGGAAGTCGGAGTCGCCCACGGTGACCTCTCCTGAAGTTGAAATTGCCGGGTCCGGCACGACGCCGGCCCGACGTGCCGACGCTCTCATAAAAGCTGGCCCCCCGTGGGAGAATGTGCAAGCATCCGGCCGGCTGCCACCCGTCGGCCCGCGCGGAGGTTGCGTTAAGCTCCCGGACGGCGAGATTCAGTCCTCCTGGGAGCGATGCGGCGAAAGCGAAACGGAGCCAATGGACGACCGGACCTTCCTCATACTGCTGATCGTGGCGAGCGTGCTGGCCCTGGCGGTCGGCGTGTGGATCGGGCTCGGCTATCCGGGCCTGTACGACCGTTACGAAAACACCGGAGCGAAGGCCCCGCGTAAGGCCCCGATTCGTGTCCTGCTCGATCGCATGGGGGGATCCAGGAGACGTGGGAGTGGTCGGAGGCCGGGAACCGGGCGCTGGTCGCGCCGGTGACCCAGGACCGTCACGCCGCCGTTCGAAGGGTCCTGTGGGCCGTCCTGCTCGCCAATCTCGCCGTGATTGCTGCCAAGGTCTGGATCGGCCTGCGATCGGGCTCCCTGGCGGTCCTGGGAGACGCTGCCCACTCGGGGGTGGACGCGCTCAACAACGTGGTCGGCCTCGCGGCGGTGAAAGCCGCGTCCGCCCCCCCGGACGAAGAGCATCCCTACGGCCACGCGAAGTTCGAGGTGCTCGGCGCGCTGGCCGTCGTCGCCTTCCTGTCCATCACCTGTTTCGAGCTGGTGAGCGCCGCGATCGAAAGATTGCTCGGAGACGCGACACCGCCCCGTCTCGAGTCCCTCACGTTCGCGGTCCTCGCGGCTACCATGGCGATCAACGTGGCGGTGGCCTGGACCGAGAATCGGGCGGGTAGGCGGTTGAACAGCGTCCTCCTGGCGGCTGACGCCCGCCACACGGGAGCCGATGTGCTGGTCACCGCGTCCGTGCTCGGGGGCCTGTTCATGGTGAGTCGCGGCTGGTCGGCCGCCGACGCATGGCTGGGAATCATCGTGGCCGTTCTGATCGCGCGAAGCGGTTGGGAGATCCTGCGGCACGCGGTTCCTCCTCTCGTGGATCGCGCCGCCGCGGACGCGACCAGGATCCGCCGATTCGTCTCCGACGTACCGGGTGTGCGCGCCGTCACCGACGTGCGCAGCCGCGGGGATCTGGCCGGAGCCGCGTTCGTCGAGCTCACCGTCGAGGTGGAGGGCGAGAACAGCGTGGCGGACGGTCACCAGGTGGCGGATGAGGTGGAGCGGAAGCTCGTTGGGGAAGGGGGCTTCTCAGCGGCCGTCGTGCACGTCGAGCCGTGGAGCGGGAATAGTGGTGTGACCAGCGGGCTCTGATCGAATCCACTCCTAATGCTCCAGCGGCGCTACCTCCCACCGGCACGAGTCGTCTCCCCGACTCTCGCACAACGGATGTCGCACCGGCGTCGATTCTCCGAGACCGAAGGCGCAAGCGGTGAACGCCGCCGTGATGATCCCGCAGGCCGACCCCGTCTCGTCTGCCACCGCCGGGAGGCAATGGTCGACCGAGATGGAGGGATCCGCTCGATCCGAGCGGATCGCACTGCCAGGACTCAGCGAGGCGGCTACCCGACTGAGGTGGCGGAGCAACGAGCGCCTCCGAAACCTGGCGGGAGCCAGGCGCCTCGCGAGGCCCGCGGCACGCGGAGTCCGGGACGCATACTCCGAGCCGAGTCTGTCGCCCGCGGCCTCGAACACCATGCGGGCATCCGGTCGGCGAGCGATGAGGCGCAGCAGATCGAGGAACTCGCTGGCCTCCAGCTGACGTCGCCGTTTCCGCATGTCGGCGTAGCGGCGCATCTGCCCGTCGATCACGTCGCTCAATCCGAGACGCCGCGGAAGGCTGACGTGGAACGCCTCGTCCTCGAGCACCTCCGGCGGCGTGTCCACGTCGCGCAGAGACTCGAGCAGTACCAGGGCCACGCTGGGGCTGAGCCAGCCGTCGATTTCCACCGTCGGTTTCATATTGGAGCCTACGCTAGGGAGGACGTGGGGTTGGAGCAAGACGTAGCCGCGCAGTCCATTCAGCTTGTGACCCGGGAAGGGCCGTCCCATTATCCCCCGCTCGACTTCGGGGCGCTCTGGGCCGGGTCCTGCGGAACCCGGCGGTGTTTACACTAGGGATTCAACCGGGCCGGATGATCCGGCAGTGAGTTATGTACGATCCGACGACGCTGGAAGAGAAGTGGCAGGCCTTCTGGGCCGCGAACCGGACCAACGAGCCCGACCTCGATGCGGCGGCGAGTCCGTACTACAACCTGATGATGTTTCCCTATCCCTCGGCCGAGGGTCTGCACGTCGGAAACCTGTACGCATTCACGGGCGCCGACTTCCATGCGCGCTTCCAGCGTTTGCGGGGCGAGGACGTGTTCGAGCCGATCGGGTTCGACGCGTTCGGGATCCACTCCGAGAATTACGCGCTGAAGGTCAACGCCCACCCGATGGACCTGATCCCGAAGAGCATCGCGAACTTCACGCGGCAGCTCGGGCGCTCCGGTATCATGTACGACTGGTCTCATACGGTAGATACCACGGATCCCGACTATTACCGGTGGACGCAGTGGATATTCCTGCAACTCTACGACGCCGGGCTCGCGGTCAAGAAAGAGGCACCCGTCAACTGGTGCCCGTCGTGCAAGACCGTGCTGGCCAACGAGCAGGTGGAGGGCGGGAAATGTGAGCGCTGTGGCACCGAGGTCGGGCAGCGCCTGCTCAGCCAGTGGTTCTTCAGGATCACGGAGTACACAGAACGCCTTCTCGCGAACCTGGACTGGATAGACTGGTCTCCGTCCACGCTGACGGCACAGCGGAACTGGATCGGTCGCTCGGAGGGTGCTCTGCTCCGATTCCTCCTGGCGGGCGATCGCGACGAAACGCTGGAGGTGTTTACGACCCGGCCTGACACGGTCTTCGGCGCGACGTTCATGGTCCTCGCGCCCGAGCATCCTCTGGTCGAGGAGCTCACCACGGCCGATCGGCGTTCCGAGGTCGAGGCGTACCGGTCGACGGCCGCGGCCATCGACCTGGTCGAGCGGCGGAAGACGGACGAGCGGACGAAGACGGGAGTGTTCACGGGCGGCTACGCGGTGAATCCGGCGACCGGAGAGGATATCCCGGTTTGGATCGCCGACTACGTCCTGATGGAATACGGCACCGGTGCGATCATGGCCGTCCCCGGGCACGACCAGCGGGACTTCGAGTTCGCGCGCCAGTTCGGGCTGGAGATACGGCCAGTGGTTGCGCCTGCCGCAGTAGTAGAAGCGGCGGGGGACACTACGTCCGTCGAGCTGGATTTCCGAGATGAGGCGTTCGTAGTGCACTCCGAGGACGAATGTCTGATCAACTCCGGGCAGTTCAGTGGCCTCCCGGCGGCGGAGGGTGCGGCACGTATCGTCGCGTGGCTCGGACAGAGGGGCCTCGGCGAGCCGAAGGTGAACTACCGGCTGCACGACTGGTGCATCTCGCGTCAGCGCTACTGGGGTCCGCCCATTCCCATCCTGTACTGCGACGCGTGCGGAACCGTCCCCGTGCCGGAGGAGGACCTCCCGGTGGTACTTCCCTACCTGGAGCAGTTCAAGCCGGGGGACGATGGGATCGCTCCGCTCGCGAAGGACGAATCGTTCTACCTCACGACATGTCCTTCCTGCGGGGGCGAGGCGCGTCGGGAAACCGACGTGTCCGACACGTTCATGGACAGCTCGTGGTATTTCCTTCGGTATCCGAGCACGGACTTCGACGACCGTCCGCTCGATCCGACGCGCACGCACCGCTGGTTGCCCGTGGACATGTATATAGGTGGAGAGGAGCACGCCGTGCTTCACCTGTTGTACTCCCGGTTCATCACGATGGCGCTGCACGATCTGGGGCACGTTCCGTTCGAGGAGCCGTACGTGCGCTTCCGGAAGCATGGGCTGATCATCCGGGAAGGCGCCAAGATGTCGAAAACGAAGGGCAACGTGGTGAACCCGGACGAGTACATCGATCGCTATGGGGCGGACACTTTCCGCACGTACCTGATGTTCCTCGGCCCCTACCAGGAGGGTGGAGATTTCCGGGACAGCGGAATCGTCGGACCGCAGCGCTTCCTGTCACGGGTGTCCGATGCCGTAGAGGCCGCAATCGACCAGGGGGCGACCGGCTTTCCGGATCCGGCCGTGGAGCGCGCCGTCCACCTGACGATCAGCCAGGCCACGCGCGACTTCGAGAACCTGTCGTTCAACACGGCGATCGCGGCCCTGATGGAGCTCCTGAACAAGCTGCGGGCCGGCGGAAGGGTGCCGACGCTGGACGAGGCCAGACCGCTGGTGATCATGCTCGGCCCCATCGCGCCGCACCTCGCGGAGGAGCTGTGGCAGACGCTCGGCGGCGAGCCGAGCCTGTTCGAGCATGCTGAGTGGCCGACGTTCGACCCCGCGAAACTGGCCACCGATACGGTGGAGATTCCGGTCCAGGTGAACGGCAAGCTTCGGGCGACGATATCACTGGAGCGGGGTGCGACCGAAGAGACCGCGTCGGCCACCGCATTGGCGGACGAGGGAGTCCAGAGACACATCGGGGACGCTTCCGTCCGAAAGACGGTCTACGTCCCGGACCGGTTGCTGAACCTGGTAGTGGGCTGAGTCACCAGTCGACGGTTCCCTCCTGCGACGTGTCGATGTCCGCCTGCTCGTCGCCCTCGGCGAACAGGAACGAACGCAGGTTGGTCACCAGGAACTCGCGGGCGCGGGGTTCCCGCACGTTGAGGCCGTAGTGGTTAATCAGCAGCATCTGGCGCTGCTTCCACTCCTCCCAGCATTGCGAGCAGATCTCGGATACCAACCGGTCCCCGAGCTCGTTCGGAAACGGGGGCCGCGGGAGCGCCTTCCGGTCCGGCCTGGCGCACCGCACGCACTGGAGCACGCCTTCCGGAGTCCGGCCCGAATCTGCCATCGCGTCAGACCGGAACGGTGAGGACCGAGCAGTTCGCACCCTGGATGATCTGCTTGGTGATCCCACCCAGGATGACGCGCCCCTTGAGACCGGGTGCATGGTACTTGCCGATGACGATCAGGTCCACGGCCTCGGCTTCGGCGGCGGTGAGGATGTGGTGTACGATCGGTCGGCCACGGACGACGGACACCTGGACCTCGATCCCTTCCCGCAGATCCTCGGGCACACGGCCCAGGGCCTGGGCCCGTGCCCGTTGCTCTAGAAGCCTGACCGTTTCCTCGGTCTTCGTCGGGGAGCTGACCGCCCTCACGTATGCCTGCAGCGTACCCGGCATCGCGTGCAACAGCAGCAGGCGAGCGCCGAAGTAGGCGCTGTACCGCGCCGCGGTGGCGGCGATCGGTGCGCTGCCGTCGCGCAGGTCGAGCGCCGCGAGAATCGTCTTGTCCGTCTCGTGGCGGATCGGCCTCCACACCAGAACGGGCACCGTGGCCTTTCGAATGATCGCGACGCACGTGTTGCCGAGCTCATCCGATGGCCACACCCGCTTCTGGTGTGCGCCGACCACGACGAGTTCCGCCCTCGTCTCCTCCGCCACGGCCACCAGCGCCTCGGGCGTCCATCCAGCCCGCACTTCCACACGCACATCGACGCCGCACTGCTCCGCGATCTGTTCGAGGTTGACCCGGGCATCCAGATCGCGTTCGCGTACGATCTCGAGCTTCGATCCCAGCTCCCGGGTCAGGTAGCCGGGTATGCCGAGCGGCTCGATCGCATGAAACAAAGTGATCTCAGCGTCGGGGAACCGGGAGACGGCCCAACGGACCGTCTCGACGGAGGTGTCGGAGAAGTCGATGCCGATAAGGAGACTCTGATACATGGCGCTCGAACCTAGCGGGCCGTCGTCTCGACCGCACCACCGGATGGGCGCGCGAGAAGCCGATCGAGCGCCTCCCACGCACCACCGCCGCTTGCCTCCCGGATGAGTTCGCGCACCGCGGTGTTCAGGTCGCCGTATTCTTCGTACAGGGCTTCCATGTCGTCCAGGCGCGTGTAGTAGAGCATCCGCGACAGCAGCCAGGCGTTGTTGACCCGCTCGGGGTCAAGGCCCCGGTAGCGGCCCGAACGAAACTGGGGCTGGACCTCTGAATTGAACCGCTCCGCCGCCTCCCCGAGGATTCTCTTCTTCTCCTCGCGCATTTCTTCCGCGGGAAGGTCGGACGCGTACAGTCTTTCGAGCGGGTCGAGCACGGAGTGGAAGAACCGTCCGAACACCCGCATGTCATACCAGCGCTCTTCGGCCGCTTCACACAGCACGTCATCGGCCAGGGCGTCGCAGAAGAACGAGATGGCGCCGCGATGGCCAACGAAATTGGCGAAGCTCTCGTTGAATCGTGCCTGGCCCTTCGGAAAGAAGGTGCTGTGCGTGATCTCGTGAATCACGGTCTCTACGATGCCCAGGCTGTCGGCGCGCAACGTGGTCGACATCAGCGGATCGGGAAACCAGCCGAGCGTGCTGAACGCGCTCGACGGCCGCACCCAGGTGTCGTACCCCTTCGCGTCCAGCTCTTCGGCCTCGCGACGTGCCTTCTCGAAGTCGAAATACCCCTTGTACGGAAGACGTCCGACGATCGGGAACCACCAGGTCTTCCAGCGGAGCTGAAACTCGTTCGCCGCGTTGACCACCATCACCAGGGTGTCCCGCTCCACCTCCACGTAGCTGGTGAACGCATCACCCGGATCGAGCCCCAGCTTCCGATCGGAGTACTCGCGCGCGTGCTGCACCAGGCGGAGCTTGTCGCGCAGTTCAGCCGGAGTGGTGGTGTCGTGCACGACCTCGTGTATCGGCCGGCGAGCCGAGAGGATCTTCGCTTCCTCCCACCCCGCGCGGAGCACGTAGCCGGGCGAGCAAGCCGAGATGACCAGCATGGCGGCAGCACAGGCGAACCATGGTGTGCGATTTCGGGTCATGCTCCCTATACGTTCCGGCCGTTCATTGGTGCCTCTTTCGCTTCCCGGCAGGCCTCACGGCTTCCTCACGTAGTACACTCTCTCGCGCACGGCGTCCCCCCGGTACTGGCGGCGAGGCCCGTCAGAGTCGCTCCGGTAGCGGCGATAACCGCGAGTGAACAACCGGAAGCTGTCCGGGTCGCCAGCCTCGCGGAAGGCGCTTTCGATACTTTCGCGGGGAAGCAGACCCTCGTCGTTGTAGCTGAGCAGAATGTGCCGGGCGTCGGCTACGTCCAGGAGTGAGCGTAGCGCCTCCTCGCAACGACCCCGGCGACACCAGTCGGAGCGCAGGTCTTCATCCGGGATCAGCCCGGTCTTTCCCCGCAGCTCCGGCTCCGGATGCCACCCCTGTGCGAGGAGCTCCGGAAGGTGATAGTAGCCCGGATACTGTCGCTCGTTGTAGGGAGGATCGAGGTACAGGAGGTCGATCGTCCCGGCTTTTCCCAGCAGTGCCTGCGCACCCCCGCGGAACGCCGAGCAGCCGAGTGCGGAGTCGGCTGGCGGCACGGTAGGCCTGATCGGTCTGAGATCGATCCGCCGACTGGCGTTCGGCTGCCAGCTCTTCACGAACGAAGCGTACACTCCGGTCGTGTTCGCCACCCGGTCCGCGGCCTGGATGAGCGTGGCGAGAAGCAGCTGCTCGCGGGCCCGGTCGATCAGCCCGTCGGTCCTCCAATCGGCGATCCGCTCCCGGACAGAGTCGATCGCTGCAGCATTCTCCGGGGTGAAGTACATTCGGCCGTGCTCCTGCCCGTCCTCGCCCGCCGGCGTGTAGTGCTCGGTCACGAAGCCTGGTGACGGGGGCAGCGCCCCGAGCACCCGCAGTACGGCTCGATAGCTCAGGTGTCGGCGCCTCCGGTTTCCTCCCGCGAGGGCTCCGGGATACGGCGGCGTCCTGTCGAGCTCGACCCGGGCCACCTGGTAGGCGTAGGAGGCGGCCAGCAGGTCACCGCTGTGCACCCGCCAACCCGTCGACTTCAGTGCCCGACCGACGCTCGCGGTCCCGGCGAACGGATCGCACGCCACGCCTGGGGACAGGTCCAGGTCGGCCAGTGTCTCCAGGAGGAAGGGGACGAGTTTCGTCTTGTTTCCTATATAGCGCACGCATTCCTCGCGAGAGTCGGATCGGAGGAGAATGATACGGCCGCTTCGATGGGTGCAGCGAGTCCCGCACCGGGTGGTCGTGGGTGAAGGGAGCGGATCCTGTACCGAGCGGCGAAGAATGCCGTAACTTACACGACGGTAGCTGGCCGGTCACAATCGCTCGCCCCGGAGGATCCGTGAGCCTGCTCGAGAACCTCTACGACGTGGCCGTCAACATCCTGCGACCGTTGCTTCCGGCTTTCGGCGCCGCCTCGCCGAAAGTGTCCGCCGCGGTGGAAGGGCGTCGGGTCGCAGCGGGAGACATCGTCCGGTGGGCCGAACGGGAGAGGGATCCGTTCCGACCTCTGCTGTGGCTGCACGGCGCCTCGGCGGGGGAGCTGGCGGGCGCGATACCGGTGGTGGAGCGCGTGCGCTCTGAACGGCCCGGACTTCAGCTTCTCGTCACCTACTCGTCGCCGTCCGCCGAGAGCGTTCTCGACGAGCTGGCTCCGGACCACGCCGGGTATCCTCCCCTCGAGACGATGGCGGACTGTCGCGAAGCGATCGCGGGTTCGCGACCGGACGCCCTGGTGTTCGCCAAGCTGGACGCATGGCCGGCTCTCACCCGGGCCGCGGCGGACGCAGAGGTTCCGCTGGGCATGATCAACGCCACCGTGCGTCCGAGCAGTACGCGGTTGCGGGGACCCGGCAGGCAGCTCCTGGTCCCGAGCTACGGCCGGCTCGACGGAGTGGGAGCGGTCGCCGCCGGGGAGATCGAGCGGCTCGAGATGCTGGGGACGAGGACGGAGGCGATCCGGGTTACGGGCGACGCTTCGTTCGAGCGGGCGCTGGAAAGGGTGGACAGGGCTCGGGAGGCCGAGTCGGGCGGCGCAGGACGACTGCCTCCGAGGGCGACCAACCGAATTCGCCTGTGCGCCGGATCCACGTGGCCGGAAGACGAGAGAGTGCTGATCGAGGCGGCTGCCACGCTTGCGCGGTCACCCTCAGTCGCCGAAAGCGGCGTCGGACTGGACCTCGTTCTCGTGCCGCACGAGCCGGACACGTCGACCGTGAAGCGCATCCGCGAGCTGTGCGTCCGGCACCTCGGGGTCGAGCCCCGCCTGTGGTCGGAGGGGCCGGGTCCGCAGGCGGCGGAAGCGTCCGGCATCGAGGAGCCAGCTCCGCTGGTCGTGGACGCGGTGGGTTTCCTCGCGGAGCTGTACCTGGAGTGCGACCTGGCGTGGGTCGGCGGAGGAATCGGGGGCGAGGGCCTTCATTCGGTGGTGGAGCCCGCAGCGGCCAGGCTCCCCGTGCTCTTCGGGCCGGTACACGATCGCTGGGAAGCACGTGAGATGGTCAGGCAGGAGGTCGCCATCGAGGTCCCGCCCGAGGAAGCCGCGCCGGTTCTCGCGGATCTTCTCTCGGACCCTCAGCGTCGCGCGGACATGGGCTCGCGGGCCCGCCTGTACGTGGAGAGCGGCCGCGGTGCTACCGAGGCATCCGCCAGGCTGGTGCTCGAGCTGCTGGACGGTAGTCGCGTCAGGTAGCTCAGTCCCCGCCCGCCCGCGCCCCGGAGATCGGCTTCGGACCCAGGGCGTACCAGAACAGCAGGCCGATGATCGGGGCCATCAGGATGATTGCGCTCCACAGGAGCCCCACCCGACGGGCCGGCCGAGCCTGGATGATCACTCCGATGGCCCACGCGTCGAGCACGACGAGCAATCCGGCCAGCACCCAACGCGAGTCCAGCCCGATCACGAAGTCCAGAATGCCGGTCATGCGGCACTCGGCGATCCGGCGAACTGGAGCCGGTGCAAGCGGGTGTAGAGCCCGCCCAATCTGAGCAGCTCCTCGTGCGTACCGGACTCCCGAATCTCACCGTGGTGCATCACGAGAATGCGGTCGGCGTTACGGATGGTCGAGAGTCGGTGCGCGATCACGACGCTGGTGCGACCCAGCATCAGCTCTTCCAGCGCCCTCTCGATCCGGGCCTCGATCTCGGAATCGACGGCGCTGGTGGCCTCGTCCAGGATCAGGAGGTCGGGGTCGCCCGCCAGCGCTCGCGCGAAGCTCAGAAGTTGGCGCTCCCCCGCACTGAGGTTGCTGCCGCGCTCTCCCAATCGCTGCTCGAATCCACCCGGCAGCCGATCGATGTAGGGAGCCACGCCCACTCGCCTCGCCGCCTGGCGGACCCGGTCCCCGGTGATTTCCGGTCGGCCGAGGTCGATATTCCGATTCACCGTGTCCGAGAACAGGTACACGTCCTGGAGGACGAGTCCGATCCGCCGCCTCACCTCCGGTGCCGGGACCGTGGAAATGTCCGTACCATCCAGGAATATGGCGCCTCTCTGCGGGCGGTAGAAGCGCATCAACAGGTTGATGAGCGTAGACTTTCCCGCTCCCGTGGCGCCGACTACCGCGACCCGCTGTCCCGGCTCGACCGTGAACGTCACGTCTTTGAGGACCCACTCGACCTCCTCCGCGTCCAGCGGCGGAGCGTCCGCATCCATCTCGCCGTATCGGAACCACACGTTCCGGAATTCGATCCGTCCGCCGCGCGCCGGGACTACCGGCACGGTGCCATCGTCAACCGATTCCGGCCCCGGCTTCACGAGAACCGCGGCCTCGACGGCGGGTTCGGACTCCACCGGGTGGGGCTCCCGATCCAGCAGCTTGAACACCCGCTCCGAGCTCGCCATCGCGCTCTGGAGGATATTGTACTTCTCCGACAGGTCCTGGATCGGCCGGAAGAAGCGCCGGGCGTATTGGAGAAAGGCAGCGATCGTGCCGACCGTCATCGCCCCGCGCAGCGATTCGGTACCGCCGTACCAGATGATCAGCGCCATGGCCACGGCGGCCAGGATCTCCACGGTCGGAAAGAACAGGGCGTAATAGGTGATCGACCTCAGATGAGCGGACAGGTGGTCCCGGTTGATCTCGTCGAACCGGTCGAACGTCGTTTCCTCCTGCCTGAAGAGCTGGGTCACGCTCATCCCGGTGATCCGCTCCTGCAGGAAAGCGTTGATCCTGGCGAGGCGCAGCCTGATGTCCCTATACGCTCGCCGCACCCGGGTACGGAACAGCCAGGCGGAAGCGAACACCAGCGGCAGCACCGTGAAGGTCACCAGGGCCAGCTGCCAATCCAGGATCAGCATGGCCGTGACGATCGCCCCGATCGTGAACACGTCGCCGAAAATCGTCACCACTCCCGACGTGAACATCTCGTTGAGGGCCTCGACGTCGCTCGTGACACGCGTCATGAGACGCCCCACCGGATTTCGATCGAAGAACGCCAGCTCGAGGCGCTGGAGATGGCCGAATACCTGTCCCCGCAGGTCCTCCATCACACGCTGGCCGATCCACGTCGTCAACAGGGTGCGGGCGTACTCGAGGCCAGCGGCTATGAGAAGCGACCCGACGTAGACGACGGCCAGGATCCCCAGAAGTCGAAGGTCGCCGGCCGGGAACGCCTGGTCGATCGCGATCTTGGTGAGCCACGGTCCGATCAGGGCGAGTCCGGAGGCCGCGATGAGAATCCCGATCGCTGCCGCCACGTGCCACCGGTATGGTCGCAGGTAGGCGAGAAGGCGCTGCATGAGCCTGGCATCGTATGCCTTGCCCAGCGCCTCTTCCTCCTGGACGGGGCCCTCCGGCGATGTCTGCAGAGTAGATTCTCCAGTGCTCGAGTCTCGGGCTCCCCGAAGATACCCGGCCCCCCGGTCCCTTTCCACCCGCTTCGATTGACGCTCCTCCGGCGCAGGCTCATCATCGCGCCATGCTGACCTCCATTCGAGTTCGAGGTGCCCGGCAGAACAATCTCAAGGGTGTGGACGTCGAGATCCCGCACCGGGCGATGACCGTGCTCACCGGCCCGAGCGGCTCCGGTAAGTCCAGCCTCGCGTTCGATACCATTTACGCCGAGGGGCAGCGCAGGTACGTCGAGTCGCTCTCCACCTACGCGAAGCAGTTCCTCGAGCGCATGCCCAAGCCCGCGGTGGACTGGATCGACGGAGTGGCACCGTCCGTGGCGATCGACCAGAGAAATACGGTGCAGACGAGTCGCTCGACGGTCGGAACCGTGACCGAGACGTACGATCACATGCGCCTCCTTTGGAGCCGCGTCGGACACACCACCTGTCCCGAGTGCGGGGTGCGCGTTATTCCCGATACCGTCCAGTCTGCTACGGGTGGCGTCCTCGACCTCGGTGCGGGCACGCCGGTCTACGTGACCTTCCCGCTCGAGAGGAGCGCCGGGCTCACGCACCGGGCGGCGATGGAGAACCTGCGGGCCCGCGGATACGTGCGGGTCATGGTCGACGGCAGCGAGCACCGCGTCGACGACCTGGACTACGGTGACGAGCCGCCGCCCCCCGGAGCGCCCCGGCTCGATTCCGCACGCGAAGTGCTCGTGGTCGTCGATCGCGTTTCCGTGGAAGACGAGGCGCGCGAGCGCCTGTCGGACGCGCTGGCTTCCGCATTCGCCGAGGGGCACGGGCACGCCGAGGTCATCGTCGTGCGACGTGCCGAGGGTCGGCGAGCGGAAGCAGACCGTCGCATGCCTTTCACCGAGGGCTTTCGTTGTTCGGGCTGCGGCCGCGAGTTCCCCGTCCCCACACCGATCCTGTTCAGCTTCAATCACCCGACCGGAGCGTGCCCGGAGTGCAACGGCTTTGGAGCCACGCTCGAATACGCGCTCGACCTCATGGTGCCGGACCCGGGCCGCTCGCTGGCCGACGGCGCGCTGGATCCGTGGACCAAGCCCCGCTACTACCGCGAGGCGGCCGAAGTCCTCGAGGTCGCGGTGCGCCGGGGAGTCGACCCGACCGTTCCGTGGCGCGACCTGCCGGAGTCTTTTCGTGACGAGTTGCTCTACGGGGCGCCGGACTTCATCGGCATGGTGCCGTTCCTCCGTTCGCGGGAGCGCAAGAAGTACAAGCAGTACATTCGGGTCTTCCTGCGTCAGTATCAGCTCCCGGAAACCTGCGCGGCATGCGGCGGAACGCGACTGCAGCCGGAGGCGCTGCACGTCCGGGTAGGGGAGCTGGGAATCGCTCAGGCGGCAGCTGTTTCCGTGGACGAGCTGCGGGAGTGGCTGGCGGGACTCACGCTTTCCCCGTTCGAGGCTCGCGTCTCCGAGACCGTTGTCCGCGAGCTCGCGGATCGTCTCGATTTCTTGTCCGCAGTCGGCCTCGGATACCTGTCGCTGAATCGCCAGGCACGGACGCTGTCCGGCGGCGAGATGCAGCGAATTCGCCTGGCCGGCAGCCTGGGGAGCCGCCTGGTAGATACGCTCTACGTGCTGGACGAGCCGACGATCGGGCTGCACGCCCGAGACGTGGAACGCTTCCTCACGGTGCTGGGAAAACTGAGGGACCGGGGAAATACCGTGCTCGTGGTCGAGCACGAGACTTCCGTCATGCGCGAGGCTGACCGGATCCTCGAGCTGGGTCCGGGGGCGGGAGAGCACGGAGGAGAGCTCGTGTTCGAGGGGCCGTATGGCGATCTGGCCGCCGCTGACACGGCCACCGGGCACGCCCTGCGTCAGGGCGTGGCGGCCGGTCGCCGGTCTTCCGGCCCGCCACGAGCGTGGCTGCGGCTGGAAGGCGCCTCACTGCACAACGTCCACGACCTCGACGTGGAAATCCCGCTGGAGCGGCTCACGGTAGTCACGGGCGTGTCCGGCTCGGGGAAGTCGACCCTGGTTCACGACGTGCTCTACCGGGCCCTGGAGAAGACGCTGCACGGTGGTTCGTCGGCCCGACGCCACCTGGGTGAAGCTTCCGGGGAGTGGCGCTCCCTGAGCGGGGTGGAGCTCCTCGAGGAAGCCGTCCTGGTGGACCAGAGCCCGATCGGCCGTACGCCGCGCTCGAACCCCATCACGTACATCAAGGCGTACGCCGAGATCCGACGCCTGTTCGCGGAGCAACCGGAAGCCAGACGCCGCGGCTTCGGGGCCGGACACTTCAGCTTCAACGTCGAAGGTGGACGGTGTGAGGCCTGCAAAGGGGCCGGCGAGGAGTTGGTGGAAATGGTGTTTCTGGCCGATGTGTCCATGCCCTGCGAGGTGTGCGAGGGGAGGCGTTTCAAGCCGGAAATCCTCGAGGTGCGGTACCGCGGCCGCAGCATTCGTGATGTGCTGGACCTGACGGTGGATGAGGCCATCCGGTTCTTCATCCGGCGTGACCGGCTCGGACAGGCATTGTGGCAGCTTCAGCGGGTCGGACTCGGCTACCTGCGTCTCGGCCAGCCGGCGACCACGCTGTCGGGAGGCGAGGCGCAACGGCTCAAGGTGGCGCGCGAACTGGCCCGCAGGTCTTCGAAGAAACAGCGAATCTACCTCATGGACGAGCCCACCGTCGGATTGGGTCTCGGCGAAATCGAGAGACTGCTGGCTGTCCTTCGACAACTGGTGGAGGCCGGCAACACGGTCGTGCTGGTGGAGCACGACCTGGACGTGATCGCCGCCGCCGACTGGGTGGTGGATCTCGGTCCCGAAGCGGCGGACGAAGGTGGACGAATCGTCGTGAGCGGGACGCCGGCGGACGTGATCGCGACGCCGGGGTCGCATACCGGTCGCCACCTGGCGCGGCATCTGGAGATCGCGCAGGCCGCAGCCGCCGTACCCAGCCCGGGCGACCCGGACGCCAGGGCCGGATGAGAGAGCCCGGTGCCTGAAGTATCTGTGTTGCTTCCCTGCCGGGACGTCGCTGCCTGGCTGCCCGAATGCATCGAAAGCCTCGAGGCGCAGGCGCTCCGGGATTACGAAGTCGTGGCCGTCGACGATCGATCCACGGACGACACCGGATCTCTCCTGCGGGAATGGTCCTCTCGCGACGACAGGGTGAGGGTTCTCGAGGTCGGGCCGGCGTCCCGGTCCGGGGATCGCGGTGCCGACCCGACGCCCGGCGACGGCCTTCTGGCAGCCCTCGATCTCGCGGTGGCCGCGGCGAGGGCCCCGCTCCTGGCCCGGATGGACGGGGACGACGTCGCCGATCCACGCCGGCTCGAGCTGCAGCGCGACTTCATGGCTGCTCGTCGGGACCTTGCGGCATGCGGGACCGCGGTGGGTCTGTTCCCGCGTTCCGAAATCGGGGAGGGCTACCTGCGGTACGAGACCTGGCTGAATGGACTTTCCGAGTCCGAGGATATCCGCCGCGACCTGTTCGTGGAGTGCCCGGTCGCCCACCCGACGTTGATGATCCGCCACTCGGTGCTCTCCAGCCTCGGCGGCTACCGGGACCCGGGTTGGCCAGAGGACTACGACCTGGTACTCCGGTTGCACGCGGCGGGAATGCGCATCGCCAATCTCCCATCACGGCTGCTGCGCTGGCGGGTGCGACCGGATCGGCATTCGCTCACGTCCGATCGTTATTCGGCGGATTCCTTCCGGCGCTGCAAGGTCCACTTTCTCGACCAGGCCTTCCTGCCGGTGGCGCGCCCTCTCGTGGTGTGGGGGGCAGGGAAAGTGGGGAAGCCGCTGGCTCGCGAGCTCATCAGGCAGGGTCGGTCCATCGCGGCGTTCGTGGACCTGGATGCGCGGAAGATCGGCCAGGAAATCCACGGTGCGCCGGTCCTGGATCCGGCCGGCTTCGAGGCGCTGCTCCAGCCTGGTGACCCGTACGTGCTGGCGGCCGTCGGATCGCCCGGGGCCCGCGCGGAAATTCGCGAGGCCCTGGACGCCCTGGGGCGACGCGAGATCGAGGACTACCGCGTTTGCGCCTAGCGCTTCAGACCCCTTCGCGATCGTAGCCGACCGGTCGCGCGGAGGGCCTCGATAGGCTATATTTTCTAGGTTATCCTGAGAATTCGGCGGCGGTCTGAATTCGCCGCCAGCCAGGGTCCGCGGCCGGGCTTGCCCGGCCGTCGTCACGACGATGTGGCGCGCCGGGTTCGGACGCCTGGCCGGGCTGCAGAAACCACCCTCCGTGACGGGCGCATGGAAACGACTGAAAGAACCGAGCGGGTCGAGCAGAGGCTTCTCGAGGACGAGATGAGAGAGTCGTTCATCGACTACTCGATGAGCGTCATCGTGCAGCGGGCCCTGCCCGACGTGCGCGACGGGCTGAAACCGGTGCACCGCAGAATCCTGTACGCGATGCACGAGCTCGGCCTGTCCCCGAATCGGCCGTACAAGAAGAGCGCCACCGTGGTGGGCGATGTCCTGGGCAAGTACCACCCGCACGGTGATTCGGCCGTGTACGACTCGCTGGTCCGCATGGTGCAGGAGTTCTCGCTTCACTATCCGCTGGTGGACGGGCAGGGGAACTTCGGGTCAATCGACGGCGACGCGGCGGCGGCGTACCGGTATACGGAAGCCCGTCTCGCCTCGCTCGCTACCGAGATGCTGGCCGACATCGACAAGGAAACCGTCGATTTCACGCCGAACTTCGACGATCGCCTGGAAGAGCCGACTGTCCTCCCGTCGCGACTGCCGAACCTGCTGGTGAACGGGTCCTCCGGCATCGCGGTGGGCATGGCCACGAACATCCCGCCCCACAATCTTCGCGAGATCGTCGCGGCGTGCGAACGCCTGATCGAGGACCCGGACACGCCGGTCGAGGACCTCCTCGAGTACGTCCCGGGCCCGGATTTCCCGACGGGGGGGCTGGTCTACGGACGTACCGGCATTCGCGAAGCCTACACGACGGGGCGTGGCCGCGTGGTGATGCGGGCGCGGGCCCACGTGGAGGATCGGCCGAGCGGAGGTGAACGGCTGATCGTCACCGAGGTTCCCTTCATGGTGAACAAGTCCCGCCTCGTCGAGCAGATCGCCCAGCTCGTGCGGGACCGGCGGGTCGAGGACATCTCGGATCTCAGGGACGAATCATCGGCTCGCGATGGCATCCGGGTGGTGATCGACCTGAAGCGCGATGCCATTCCGGAGATCGTGCTCAACAAGCTGTACAAGCACACCCAGATGCAGAGCACGTTCGGTGTCATCATGCTGGCCCTGGTCGGCGGGGTGCCCAGGGTGATGGACCTCAAGACGATCCTCGGGCACTTCATCGAGCACCGCCATACGGTGGTGGTGCGGCGCACCGAGTACAGCCTCAGGGTGGCGCGCGAACGCGAGCACATCCTCGAGGGGCTGAAGATCGCGGTAGACAACATCGACGAGGTCGTGCGCATCATCCGCGCTTCGAAGACGACGGAAGAGGCGGCGGCCAACCTGCGTGAGCGGTTCGGCCTCAGCGACAAGCAGGCGGAAGCCATCCTCGCGATGCGGCTGTCGCGCCTCACGGGGCTGGAGATCGAGAAGCTGGAAGAAGAGCTGACCGAGATCCGGGCGACGATCGAGGAGCTAGAGGCCCTCATGGCCTCACGCGACGCGCGCATGGCGGTAGTGCGGGACGAGCTGGTGGAACTGGCCGCCCGTTTCGGTGACGAGCGGCGCTCGCAGATCATCGATGCCGAGATCAGCTTCGACCCGGAAGACTTGATCGCCGATGAGCAGATGGTGATCACGATCAGCCACCACGGGTACATCAAGCGCATCGCTCCAGCCACTTATCGCCAGCAGAAGCGTGGTGGCCGGGGAGTCGCCGGGATGGACACGAAGGAGGAGGACTGGGTCGAGCACCTGTTTCTCGCATCGACGCACGACTACCTGTGCGTGTTCACCGCGCGAGGCCAGGTCTACTGGCTCAAGGTGCACGAGATTCCTCTCGCGTCCCGCACGTCGCGCGGCAGACCGGTGGTCAACCTCCTCGACATCTCGAAGGACGAGAAGATCGCTTCCATCTTACGGGTGCGTGAATTCGATCCCGACCGCTACGTGCTGTTCGCCACCCGGAGCGGACAGGTGAAGAAGACGAGCCTGGCGGCATACCGGCACGTGAGGGTGAAGGGGATCAACGCGATCAACATCGACGAGGGCGACAGCCTGATCGACGCGCGGCTCACGGACGGAGACAACGACCTCATACTGGCCACGCGCAAGGGCATGGCCATCCGGTTCAGCGAGGGAGACGCGCGTGAAATGGGTCGGGCGACGCGTGGGGTGCGCGGCATTCGCCTGAGGGCCGGAGATGAAGTAGTCGGCGCCGTCGTCGTCCGGGAAGGGGCGAGTCTGCTTACGATCACCAGCCGAGGCGGCGGCAAGCGCACGAAGGTCGAGGATTACCGAGTTCAGCGCCGCGGTGGAACGGGGCTGATCAACTTCCGGCTGAGCGATAAGACCGGCGACGTGGTGGGGGTTCGCGAGGTCACGGACGAAGATGAGCTGATGCTGGTGACGCGTGGCGGAGTGATCAACCGACAGCCCGCGTCACAAATCCGGGTGATCGGGAGGGCGACCCAGGGAGTCCGCGTGATCACGCTGGACGAGGGCGATGAGCTCATGGACATAGCGAAGGTCGCCGCCGAGCTGTATGACGGCGTGGAGGACGATGCCGACGAGGCCGAAGTCGCCCTCGTCGATGCGTCGGATGTCAGCGAGGAGATCGCGGAGGCGCCGGAAGCGAAACCGCACGAGTAGGGAGATTCCATGCCTGCAGGCGAGGGTCTGGTCACCCTGGACGAGATTCGCGCGGCGGCGCTCCGGATTCGGGGTGCGGTCAGGCGTACGCCCCTGCTTCCGGCCGACGAGTCGGCTGGGGCGCTACCGGGAGAGGTACCCGGCCTGTGGCTGAAGTGCGAGTGCCTGCAGTTCGCCGGAGCCTTCAAGTTGCGGGGCGCCTACAACTTCATTTCCTCCCTGGCGCCGGAAATCCGCCCGGCCGGCGTGGTAACGTACTCGTCGGGCAACCACGCACAGGGGGTGGCGTATGCCGCGAGGGCGTTCGGGGTGCCGGCGACGGTGGTGATGCCCCTGGACGCTCCTCCGATCAAGGCGGCCGCGGTGCGGCGACTGGGTGCCCGGCTCGAGCAGGCCGGACTCACGACCACCGAGCGCAAGGCCAGGGCAGAGGAGCTTCTCGCCGAGCTCGGGGGGACCATGGTGCCGCCTTTCGACCACCGACACATCATCGCCGGTCAGGGTACGGTCGGTCTCGAGATCGTCGAACAGCTCCGTGAGGCCTCCGAGCGGCGGGATGAGGACATCCGTGCGGCCACCGTCGTGGTTCCAATCGGTGGTGGGGGGCTGGTCTCGGGCGTGGCTGCCGCATTCCGGGCGCTCGTGCCTGATGCGACGATCGTCGGGGTCGAGCCGGAAGGGGCGGCCAAGATGAGCCGGTCGCTGGACGCCGGCCGGCCCGTCACGCTCGAGACGGTGGATACCATTGCCGACGGTTTGAAGCCCGTTCGACCCGGGGACCTTACGTTCCGGCACACGCGGGACCTGGTGGACCGGGTGGCCACGGTAGACGACGGGTCCATCCGCGACGCCGTGCTGTGGTGCCATCGTCAGCGGCTCGTCGTCGAGCCGAGCGGTGCGGCGACGATCGCGGCGATCGCTTCCGGGAGGGTGGAGCCGGCGAGCGGCGGTGCCACGATCGCCGTGCTGTCGGGCGGCAACCTGGATCCGGCCATCCTGCGCTCGTGGCTCACGGAGTCAGTGACCGCCCGCGACCCCGGGGCCGCCGCGTGAGCCGGCCGCTCATCGCGGTCACCGCATCCGTTCGGGACAGCGACATCGGAATGCCCCGGGTCGTGCTGGAAGCGGGTTATCTCCAGGCCGTTCGGGTGGCCGGAGGTCTGCCCCTGGTCCTGTCGCCACTGGACGACGAGGGAACCCGGGACGGCCTGTTCGATCTGGCGGCCGGACTCATGCTGACCGGTGGAGAGGACGTCGACCCGTCCCGGTACGGCCAGGCTCCGGACGGAGCGCGCACGGTGTCACCCGAGCGGGATGCGATGGAACTGGACCTCCTGGAACGGGCGCTGGCCCGGCGTGTGCCCGTGCTCGCGATCTGTCGCGGGATCCAGATCCTGAACGTGGCGCTCGGGGGCACACTGTACCAGGATCTGTTCACGCAGCGCGGCCAGAAGATCGATCACGACCGCTACCGCGAGTTCGACGGTCACATTCATGAGGTCCGCACGGGCGATCCCTCCATCCTGGCCGACGTGTTCGAGGTGGAGGAGTTCGTACAGAACTCGGCGCACCATCAGGGCATCCGGGACCTTGCACCGGACCTGACGGCCGTGGCGTGGGCGCCGGACGGGCTGGTCGAAGCTGTGGAGTACCGGGCTGACGGAGCGGCCTGGACGTGCGGGGTGCAGTGGCACCCGGAACGAAAGATCGAGGAACCGACCGGTACTAACGGACGACTGTTCCGGGTGTTCGGCGATGAAGTACGACGGGTGGCCGAGCCCGATCGGAGAGGTTGAGTGTTGCGACTCGTCCTGTTCGACATCGACGGCACGCTCGTGAACACGCTCGGGGCCGGCAAAGCGGCTCTCGAGTCGGCGATGCTGTCGGTGTACGGCGAGACCGGCCCCATCGAATCGTTCGACTTCCACGGAATGACGGATCCGGCCATCGTACGGGGCCTCCTTCGTGCGGCCGGATGGCCGGACACAGAGATCGAGGCGGGCTTCGAGGCGACGTGGAGAGCCTACCTGGAGATGCTGGACCGGGAGCTCCTGGGGCGAGACGGTCGCGTTCACCCGTATCCCGGGGTGGTTGGCCTCCTCGACGCGGTCGAGGCTGACGCGAGGTTCGCGCCGGGCCTGGTAACAGGTAATATGGAGGGTGGAGCGCGACGGAAGCTCCAGGCATGCGGACTCGCCGGGCGGTTCGATTTCGGGGCCTACGGCTCCGACTCCGAGAACAGGGAGGAACTGCCCCCCATCGCGCTCGACCGGGCCGAGCGCGAGTATGGTCGTCCGTTCGAGCTGCGCAGTGCGATCGTGGTGGGCGACACACCCGAGGACATCCGGTGCGCAAGAGCCAACGGTGCCCGGGTATTGGCAGTCTCGACCGGCCGCCACACTGTCGAGGAGCTGCGGGACCACGATCCCGATGTCGTGTTGGAGAACTTGAGCAACACCTCTCGAGTGATGCAGGTGCTGGCCGATGAGTAACAGTCAGTCGCTGATAACCGATGTGTTCGTGGCGGGAGAAGGCGTGCGCCGGGACGCCCGCGTAACGATAGCCGGTGTCGCGCTGCTGTGCGACGAACTGATGATCCCGTACGGCGAGGTATTCTGGGTCTCGCGTCGCAAGGGCATGCTACTGCTGTTCGCGGGTCGCGCGACCCTCGCCATCAAGGGCTCATCCCGGGAGCTGGATCAGCTCTACAAGCTTCTCACCGAGCGCGTGGACTTGAGCGAGCTCCGGCGCAGCATCGTGAGACAGCTGGGTCACGAAGTCGTGCTGTTCACGGCCGGGTGCGCCGCGTCCGGCAATATCGATGGCGAGAAGGTCGGTGGTCTGTACGTGACCGCGGTGACGCGCAGGGCGCTCTACCTGATCTCCGGCGACCGCCAGCTCACCGTGACCTGGCCCGCCAGGGCTGCGAGCCGGCGGCCGGCGAAGAAGGCCGCCGACGGAGACCGGAGCGACGACTACCTGGTCGTCGGCAACACCGGTACTTCACTCACGATTCGGTACCTGTTTCCCGAAGAGCTCGGGGCCGTGCTGTTCGCGGCTTCGCAGCAGCCGCCGCCGGGCCCCGAGAGCCGTTCCCTCGAGCTGTTCAGTCGCGGTGAGGTATCACCGCCGGCCCAGGCCGAGCTCCCGCCGTTTTCTCTCGCCGCGGGCTCCCTGCACGAGGTTGCCGAAAGAGCCGCAGCCAACGTCCCGGGCGAATTGCAGGTCAAGGTGGGAATGCGTGACTACTTCTTCGAGACGCACTTCCAGGAGCTCGGAGAGATCGCGCTCGGCCCGCTCCTCCTGCGCAAGTCAGCCGCCGCCGGAGCGAACAGCCTCGAGAAGGCGATCGAGGCCATGAACTCGGGAGGCCTGCAAGAGGACACTCGGGCAGCCGTGGTGACGGCCGCGGACCGCCTGGCCGGTGTCTACGAGGGCGAACTCGATCGGGTCGCCACCTGGCGCGGCGTAAGCGTCGCCGCCGGCAGGGGCCTGGTTCTGGGCGCCGCCGGCAGGGCCCTTCTCCTGGAGCGCATGCAAGGCCCGTTCGACCGATTGTGGGAGAGGTTCGGCGACCTGCGGCAGCAGGAGACCGACCTCCGGCGTCGGATCGCCGAGGTGGAAGCCGGGCACCCGGACCAGGATGATTCGGATATGCACGGCACGGCGGAGGAATGGCGAGCCGCCATGGTCCGACTGGATCGAGGATACGAAGGGGCGTGGCGGGAAATGGTGGAAGAGATCGAGCGCGCCTGGTCGACCGACCTGTTGCCTCGCCTGGAACGGGTGGGCCGTATCGAGAAGCCGCGTATCCCCGAGTGGGCTCAGCTCGCAGCCCTGGCCGCGGTCACATTGCTGCTCGCGGCGATCCTGGTGTTCATCCTCGGCCGCTGAGCGGGCCCGTCACCGACCCGTCAGGGAAGCCCGCAGGTGACATCAAATACCGTATCGACCAATCCACCGGAGGGGACGACAACGGTCCGGGGGTTCTCTCCCTGTACGGAGCAGTTGTCGGCCACCGAGGATTCGACCAGGTGGACGCGATTGGCTCCCCCCACGACCGACCCGACCGTCTTCACAGCCGTGGATCGGATCGGAATCGGACCCCCGATCTCGATGACGACCTGGTAGCCGTCGACGTCGGGAAACAGGCCGGTGGTGGACGTTACGAGCCTGAGATTGCCCACCCGGTCCGTACAGACGACCTCGTACTTCGTCTCGACGAGATCCTCGCGCGGCACCGTCACGTTCCGCTCGGGATCCCCGACCAGGCGGCAGTTCAAGGCCATTTCTCCCAACCGCACGGTGTGCTCTCCGGTAGGGAGGTCCGCCGTCTCGGCGGTGTCGTTGGCGCCTATCAAGACCGCATCGGCACCGTCCACCGCGAGCGTATACCCATCGTCCGGGTTCTCCCCGCTCGTGGCCGTGACCACCCGCAGGACTCCCGCAGTTCCGACGCACGTGACCTCGAACGTCGTCCCCGTATGGGAGTCGGCGATCACCTGGACGGGGCGTGGGTTGTCGCCGTCCACGGTGCAGTTGCTCGCCACATCCACGAGCCCGATGGAGTAGGTATCCACCGGTCGGTTGGGGAACTCGAGGCTGTCGTTCACACCAATGAACCCGCCAAAGCTGTTGTCGACCCTCACCTCGTAGCCGTCGGCGTCGAGCTCGACTCCCGAGCTGACCGTCAGGACCGAGTAATCTCCCACCGGGCCCGGATCCGTTCCACCGCCACTGTCATCGCCGCATCCGATCGCCGCCAGGACGATCGTGCCGCAGCCGACGAGCGACACCTTCTTCGATATCGAAAACCCCATGAATGTCCGGTCCCGGTGGGTATCTGGTTTCGCCTGGACTGCGACCGCATCGCGTTTCACCCACGAGGAGATGCTTCGTTCCCCTCGAACGGAGCACACGCCAGGGCGAGGTCGCGCGAAACGCCGGCCGTGTTATCTTGTGCGGCCGAGGTTGCGGCTTGCCGGCCGATTGCCGGAGCCGATGATAGTCGTCCCAGTCGGTGCTCGACAAGGAGCTGATTTTGGCCAACGCACAAAGCAAGGGTGGTAAGGGGTTCTATATCCTGATCGCCGTCGTGGTGGTGGCGGGCGGTCTTCTTCTGATGAATGCGAGAAGGGGAGCCGACGAGGTCCCGGATCTGGCGCCGGTGGCGCTGGCGGGCGGAAGTGTCGCCGCTGACATGTCCTCCGGCACGGCGATCGGGGCGGAAGACGCCCCTGCCGTGATCATGGAGTTCTCGGACTACCTGTGCCCGCACTGCCGGACGTTCAACGCCATGAGCGGCAAGCTGCTGCGGCAGAACTACGCCGGTACCGGTTCGCTCAAGTGGATCTCGTTCGACTTCCCCCTGTGGCCGGAGTCCTGGGCCCCGGCGATCGCGGCGCAATGCGCCAAGCGGCAGGGCAAGTACTTCGAGATGAAGGACCTGCTGTTCGCGCGGGTGGACAGCTGGAGTCAGGAGGGCAACCCGAACGGAAAGTTCACGGACTACGCGAGAGATCTCGGTCTCGACGCGGGCGCCTTCAAGAGCTGCGTCGATGGCCAGGAGACTCTGGCGGAAGTGCAGGCCAGCAAGGCGTACGGCGAGTCGCTGGGCATCAGGTCCACCCCGTCGATCTTCTTCGACGGCGAGCCATTCTCCATTCCAGGGGACTACGGGTACGGGGCGCTGGAAGAGCAGATCAAGCTGATCTCGGCCGGTGGTGAGTAGCCGACCGGGAACCGCAAATGTCGCATGAGACGAGGTTGCGCGGGATCGTTCTGATCTCCCTGATCGGCCTGTTCGTGGCCGTCTACCTGTTGCTGTACCAGATGGGTTTTTATGGGGCCCTGTTGTGCGGCGCCGGCTCGTGCGAGGTCGTCCAGGCCTCCAGGTACGCCCGCTTCCTCGGCCAGCCGGTACCCCTTCTGGGCACCCTGTGGTACGCCGGCGTGCTCGTCCTGGCATTCCTCGGCCTCGGTCCGGCGCGGGACCAGCGCTGGCTCGATCCCCTGCTCGCCCTGGCGGCGACGGGCGGGCTCCTGTTCTCGATCTACCTTACGGGAATCGAGTTGTTCGTTCTGCATGCCGTGTGCATGTGGTGCGTCGTCAGCGCCATACTCACGGTGGCGATCTTCGTCCTGGCGCTCCCGTGGCTATCTCTTCGCGGGCCGACCGAAACGATGGAATGAGACCCGGATGTGCGAAGGGGCGACCGATCGGCCGCCCCTTCGCACATCCGGGCGTGAGGTAGCGAGAGCGCCGGCGCGCCCTCAGGCGATCAGGCGCTGGCCCGCCAGAATCCTTCCAGCGCGTCGCCGTGCTCCGATCCGCGCAGCTTGTCGAACGCGCGATTGCGGATCTGCCGAATCCGCTCGCGGGTGACTCCCAGGAGCTCGCCGATCTGCTCGAGCGTCATCTCTTCGCCGTCGTCCAACCCATAGTAAAGGACGAGGATCTTCCTCTCCCGCTCCGTGAGATAGCTCTCGAACATCTTCTCCAGGAACTCGCGCCGGGCCTGGGCCTCGACGTCGATCTCGATGTCACCCTCGTCCGCGCCCGAGAACCGCTCGCCGAACGACGCGCTGTCCCGATCCGACTTGTCGAGCGGAGCATCCAGACTGAGCTCGGCCGAAGCCACGCGGCGAAGCGCCCGCACCGTCTCCACCGGCTCCTTCATCTCCTCCGCGATTTCACGATCGGTCGGCGACCGGCCGAGCTTCTGCGTGAGGGCGGTCTCGGTGCGCGACAGCTTCACCAGGTTCGAGTTCTGGTTCAGCGGGATCCGCACGGACCGCGTCTGCTCGGCGAGTGCCTGCAGAACCGTCTGCCGAATCCACCACACCGCGTAGGAGATGAACTTCACTCCCTTGTCGGGATCGAACTTCTTCACGGCCTTGAGCAGGCCCTCGTTCCCGATGCATACGAGCTCGGCCAGGTTCAGGCCGCGGCCCTGGTACTTCTTCACGTACGAGATCACGAAACGCAGATTTGCCGTAACCAGCCGCTCCGCAGCGGCGCGGTCACCGGCACGCGCCCTGCGCGCGATCTCACGTTCTTCCATAGGATCTTCGATCAGCGGATAGCGTTCGACATCCTGCAGGTACTGATCGAACGAATCGAGCGCCCGCGCGTCGAAGAAGATCTGCTTTCTAGCAGCGTTCATAGGCTCCGAATCTCTTGCTATACGACGGAATTACCGCCATGCCGGGGCGACACCGACCGCCCTCAAGCCCGCTTAATACACTGCACGTCCGTCAGGTTCCGTCAACCCTCGCGAAGTGCCTCACGGAGCCACTGCTCGTCTTCGGCCCCCAGCTCGGCGGCCCCGCCGACTCCCGCTTCATCCCCTTCAGCTACTCCGGTGCTGGCCCACTTGCGCAGGCGATTTCTCGCCAGGAAGAAGCCCAGCACCAGCACCACGAGCGGCAGGCCGTACACGAGAAGGTTGATCCCCCGCGCCTGCGGTCGGAGGAGGATCCACTCTCCGTACCGGCTGACGAAGTAAGCCTCGATCTCCGCGGGCGTTTCACCGGCGGCGAGCTTGTCACGCACCACGCGGTGCATCTCACGCGACAGCTCAGCGTTGGACTCGACGATCGACTGGTTGCGGCATACGGGACAGCGAAGTCCCGAGGCCACCTCGGCAGCCAGCGCATCCAGCGCTTCTTCTTCCGGGTCCGTGAGAGCGCTTCGATCGTCGGTGGCCTGTTCCGCCGGCGCTTCCGCCGCCTGTGCCGCGGAAGTGGCCGCCTGCGGCTCCGCGTCCTGGGCCGACACCGCCCCGGGGCCGGCCACGAAGAGCACGAGCAGGGCGATCACCCGGGCGAGCACGCGGTTCACGGTGCGCCTCCGGCCCCGGCGGCGTTTGCTGCGGTCAGGGGTGCGGCCAGCAGCGAATCCACCTGGTACTGGACCAGGTCCCACGTGACCGGACCGACCTTCTTGAGGGAGATCGTTCCGTCCGTTCCGATGAAGAACGACTCCGGGACTCCGTACACTCCGTAGTCGATGGCCGTGCGCTGCGAGGGATCCAGGACATGGGTCCACTCACCCCCGTACTCCTCCAGAAAGCGCTCGGCG
>JBDGXI010000270.1:0-2074 GCA_039584685.1 Gemmatimonadota bacterium
TTGGCCAGCCCATCGACGATCGTCACGTTCTCGGCCGTCCACGTCCGCAGCAGACGCGCCTCGATGGACGCATCCGTCTCCGCCTGCACGGCCGTCGCCACACCCCCGCCCCACAGAACGAGGGTGAGCAATAGCGGTAGCACCGCGTGGCCCGACATCACCCGTGGCCGAGTAACGGACAAGTCGCCTCTCCCGATCAGGATCAGTCGAACCCGAGCGTGACGCTGAACACGTCAGCGCTTCCGAGCACTCCGAGGCTCCGCCACGTGTAGTCGAACTGGAGCCGGTAGCGTTCGGCGAACCGATAGTAGAGGCCTCCGCCGAGCGCAAGGCCGTCGGTTTCCTTGCCTTCCGCCGTGATCACGCCCTGGAAGTTCTCGTCATACGTGTTGTCGGGCTGCGTCGTGTACGAGCCCCGCACGGCCACGCCGATCGGCGATGACAGCGAGCCATACGCATACTCCGTCCCGAACCCGAAGAACGCGCCCGTGTTGTTCGGCTCCACGAATTCGCCCATGAGCGACAACCGGTTGTTCTCGTTGGACACGATGTCATAGTCGAGTCCGACTCTGAACAGTCGAGGCAGCGGGAAAGCATCGGTTGCCGTCTTCGCGGCGGCCGGGTCGACCCGCTGATCCGGAACACTGGGATCCGCCGTGCTTCCGTTCACGTCCGTGAACCGAAGCGCGTTCCCCGAGTGACCGAGACTCCCGCCCAGGTTCTGAACCACGAAGGACAGGAAGATCGGCCGGTTCCCCAGCTCGCTGTGAAAATTCACGCCGAAGTCGAAGGCGAACGTGCTCGCCGAGGCTCCACCGAGGGAGCCCGTAGCCAGGTCGTCGTTGATGAACTTCAACGACACGCCGGCCGAGAACCGATCGATGAAGGCGTGTGCGAAGGACAGTCCTCCGACTACCTCGTTGACCCCGTACGTGAGCCCTGAGTCACCGTTCGGGTCCGCTTCAGTAGTGACGGGCTGGTCCCCGAAGCCGAAGCGGCCCAAGAAGAAGCCGAGACCGAAATCGCCGTCAGAGAACGGAAACGCGATCCCGGTCCAGAAATAATTCGTGTCGGCAAAGTACGGCATGATCGTGAGCGCCACCTCGGGGCCATCCATGAACGTCAGGCCCGCGGGGTTGTAGTGTAGAGCGCTCACATCGTCCGCGATCGTGCTGAAGGCGCCTCCGAGCGCCATACCGCGGGCACCTGCGCCGAACTCGAGAAACTCAGCCGACACCCCACCGTACGACGTGTTGTCGCCGGCGATCTGGAGCGGATTGTCAGGATCCGTGACATCCGGAACTTCCTGACTCCACGCCTGACCGGGCAGGGCGACCATCACGAGGAAGGCGGTGGTCGCTAGAATGACTCGCCGCATGTAAACCTCCTGAGGGAGCTGGTCAATCTCCCGGGGCGCGAACGCCCCGGGAGCCACTTTTGCGTCAGTTCTGGCCGGCAAAGTTCACGACGGTGAACTTGCCCACGTACTCATCCTTGTCAGGCGTGACTACGTGGAAGAAGTAGACGCCGCTCGCAATGAACTGGTTGTTGCGATTCCTTAGACCCCACCGGGCCCTTCCTCCGCCTGTGGGATCGTTGTGATCGATAACGTCCACCAGCACACCCGTCAGGGTGTAGACCCGGATCGTGGCCCTCGGTGGGAGGTTCACGAAACTGATGTTCTTGCTGGTCGGCGACAGATCGAACTGGCTCGTCGACAGATAAGGATCCGGAACGGTGTGCACTTCGCTGAGGTCGAAGTCCTTGACCTGCGAGACCCCCGCCTCCGTTATGTCCAGGGTGAACTGCAGACCCGGGATCGACGGCGGCCGGACACTCCCGGTGCCACCGATCAGCTCGTAGCCGCTCGGGTCGAACGTAAGGGCGTCCACGGTGGCTCGAATTCGCCCGTTATAGGTGCGGTACGTCCACACCGTACCGGCCGCCGGAAGGTTGTCCGTCACGAAGAAGTGCCGTTCGCCGTTGAGGAACATGGCGAACCCGTTCCCCACGGGAACCATGGGATCTCCGTTTAGGGGCGAGTTCCCACCCTCGTCGCCAATGAATATCGGCT
>JBDGXI010000271.1:0-3722 GCA_039584685.1 Gemmatimonadota bacterium
TGCCAGTCGCCCCAGAATCCCTGGCCCGACGCCACGCGCACGATCCGCCCGCCGCTCACGCGTCGTCCGGGAGCGTGAAGGGCCCGATGTGAGGAGCAGGATTCTCGAGCGCGGTTCGCAGAGCGAGGTCCAGCACGTCTCGCGTCTCCTCCGGGGCGATGATCGCGTCCACGAACCCGCGGGCCGCCGCGTAGCGGGCGTCCAGGTTGCGCTCGTACTCTTCCCGGGTCGCACCCATCGCGGCTTCGGTTTCCGCGTCCACCGGCACGCCTTCCTCACGCGCCCGGTCGATCTTCGGGCCGTATACCGCCCGCACGGCCGACTCCCCCTCCATCACGCCCATCCGTCCGGTGGGCCAGGTGAAGATGAAGTCGGGGTCGAAACCCTGTCCGTGGCCCGTGGTGAGGACGATCTTCGGCACGCGGGCCACGGACATCGCCTCCACCATTCGGGCCCCGGCCCGGATGATCCCGGAGTGCTCCGCCTCGGTCCCCACCATGAAGCCGCTCACGTCCTGCACGTAGAGCAGCGGGATCTTGTGTCGGTCACACATGTCCATGAAGTAGGCGACCTTCTCCGCGCTGTCCGCGTAGATGATCCCCCCGAATTTCGGCCGCCCGCCCTTGGGGTCCTTGAACATGCCCCGCCGATTGGCGATCACGCCCACCCTGCGGCCGTTGATGCGGGCCACTGCCGTGAGCATCTCGGGCGCGTAGCCGGCCTGGAATTCGTCGAACCGGCCCGCGTCCAGAAACGTCTGCAGGACGGCCTCCAACTCGTACGGCTGTCGGTGGTCCTGCGGCATGAGGTCGTACGTCTCGTCCGGGGCCCGCTCCGGCGCGACCGGCTCATCGACCGGTTCCGGCAGGCGCGGCGGGGGCAGGTCGCCCACCAGCTCGCGGATCTTGACGATACAGGCCTCGTCGTCCGGCACCTCGTAGTGAGCGACTCCGCTGATCTGATTGTGCATGGTGGCGCCGCCCAGGACCTCGGACTCCACGTCCTGTCCCGTCGCGCCCTTCACCAGATTCGGTCCGCCCAGCCCCATGAAGCTGGTGCCTGTCACCATGACGATTACGTCCGACAGGGCGGGCAGGTAGGCGCCGCCGGCGATGCACGGACCCATCACGGCCGAGATCTGCGGCACGTCGAGGTAGTGCCGCATGATCGAATTGTAGTAGAAGAGGCGGCTGGCTCCGTACTTGCCCGGGAACACCCCTCCCTGGTAGGGCAGGTTGATCCCGGCCGAGTCCACCAGGTAGATGATCGGGACGCGGCACCGCATCGCGATCTCCTGCGCCCGCAGCTTCTTGGGGATCGTCTCGGGCCACCAGCTCCCGGCCTTCACCGTCGCGTCGTTCGCCACGATGACCACGGGCCGGCCACCCACCTCGCCGATACCCGTCACGACGCCTACTCCGGGGGCCTTTCCGTCGTACTGGTCGTGCGCGATCAGGAGGCCGATCTCGAGGAAGCCGCCGCCGGGGTCGATCAACAGATCGATCCGCTCACGGGCCGTGAGCTTGCCCTGGGCGTGCTGGCGCTCGATGCGCGCCTCGCCGCCGCCCTCGCGCAGTCGGTCTTCTAGCGCGCGAACCTCGTCCACCATCAGACGCATGCGAGAAGGTCCAGCCATCAGGCCCCTTCGTCCGCTCGGTTTTCCCGGAACCAGTCCCCGATGTACTCGGCGGCTTCGCCGGATCAGGCCCCTTCGTCCGCTCGGTTTTCCCGGAACCAGTCCCCGATGTACTCGGCGGCTTCGCCGGTCGCCGTCCCCGGCCCGAACAGCCGGCCGATGCCGAGACTCTGGACACGTCGTCCATGCCGTTCTCCTGCAACAGGCTCAGCACGCGCGGAAACAGCGTCATGTGAGCCCCGGACAGAATCGACAGGGCCACCACGTCGACGTCCTCCTGGAGAGCCGTGGCGGCGATCTTCTCCGGCGTCTGGTGCAGTCCGGTGTAGATCACCTCCATCCCGGCGTCCCGGAGGGAGGCGGCGATGACCTTGGCGCCCCGGTCGTGGCCGTCCAGTCCCGGCTTGGCGACCAGCACGCGGATCTTTCTTTCAGCCATGACGGAATCGCTCCGGATGGAGATGCGGGGCGGGCGACGATTCGCCCTCCGCGGCGTACTCAAAGTACCCGGCTGGAGCCGGCCTCAAAAGGCCACGGGCTCCTTGAACCGACCGTATACGACCTCCAGAGCGGCCCGGATCTCGCCGAGCGTGGCATAGGAGCGGACCGCGTCCAGCATCGGGGGCATCAGGTTGTCGTCGGCCGTGGCCGCGGCGGTCAGGGCCGCGAGGGACCGCTCCACCGCTTCGGAATCGCGCGTCCGGCGCAGCTCGGCCAGGCGTCTGTGCTGGGCCTCGCCCGCCGACTCGTCGATGCGGAGAATCTCGATGTCGGACTCGGATTCCTCCTCGAACGAGTTCACTCCCACGATGAGCCGACTGCCGGCCTCGACCTCTTCCTGGAATCTCCGAGCCGAGCGTGCGATCCGGGCCTGGAAATAGCCCGACTCGATCCCCGCCACGACGCCGCCCAGGTCGTCGATCTCGGTGAAGATCTCCTCCGCCTGACGCTCGAGCTCGTCGGTCATGCCCTCCACGAAATACGAGCCGGCCAGCGGGTCGATGGTGTTGGGAATGCCTGTCTCGAACGCGAGGATCTGCTGGGTACGCAGGGCAATCCGCACCGCGTGCTCGGTGGGTAGCGCCAGCGTCTCGTCCATCGCGTTGGTGTGTAGCGACTGAGTCCCGCCGAGAACGGCCGCCAGTCCCTGGTAGGCCACCCGAACGACGTTGTTGTACGGCTGCTGGGCGGTGAGTGTGACGCCGGCCGTCTGCGCGTGCGTACGAAGCCGCCAGCTCTCCGAACGCTTCGCGCCGTAGACCTCCCGCATGTGCCGGGCCCAGATCCGGCGCCCGGCGCGGAACTTGGCGATCTCCTCGAAGAAGTCGTTGTGCACGTCCCAGAAGAACGACAGGCGAGGGGCGAACTCGTCCACGTCCAGACCTCGCGCGATCCCCTCCTCGACGTACGTGAATCCGTTCTTGAGCGTGAACGCCAGCTCCTCCACCGCCGTGGCTCCGGCCTCCCGGATGTGGTAGCCCGAGATCGAGATCGTGTTGAACTTCGGAGCCTCGGAGCTGGACCACTCGAAGATGTCCGTGATGATCTTGAGCGCCGGTTTCGGCGGATAGATCCAGGCGTGCTGTGCCTGGTACTCCTTCAGAATGTCGTTCTGAATCGTTCCGGTCACCTTCTCGAACGGAACGCCCTGCTTCTCCGCCGCCGCCAGCAGGAAGCAATACAGCATGATCGCCGGACCGTTGATGGTCATGGACACCGAGACCCGGTCCAGCGGTATTCCGTCGAACAGGGTCTCCATGTCGGCGAGGCTCGATATGGCCACGCCGCACTTGCCCACCTCGCCCTCACACAGCGGGTCGTCCGAGTCGTACCCCATCAGAGTCGGGAAATCGAACGCCACGGAGAGACCGGTGGTGCCGCGAGTGAGCAGGAATTTGTAGCGCTCGTTCGTTTCCTCGGCGGTGGCGAAGCCCGAGAACAGGCGCTTGGTCCACAGGCGGGTCCGGTACATGGTGGCGTATGGACCACGCGTGAACGGGTACTCGCCCGGCAGTCCCACGTCCCGGAGGTAGTCGTCGTCCCTCGTGTCCAGCGGCGTAAACAGGGCCCGGACGGGCTGCCCGGA
>JBDGXI010000018.1:0-31649 GCA_039584685.1 Gemmatimonadota bacterium
CGATGCCGGCCCGGGCCCCTACGTCGAGGCCCACCGCGGTCACCCGTGCGAGGGCGCCGGCCCCGACGTGCTCTTCGGCGATCCGACACACGTCGAGCGCGATGCTTAGCTCATGCAAGCGTGTCTCCTTCGCGCTCGCTCGCCACGTATCCCCATTCATCCAATCGATCGATCACGCGCGCCACGAGGTCGCCCAGGCGCGAGGCCAGCACGGGGCTCAGTGACGTCCGCATCTCCACGCTCTCCGGCTGGAGGCCGACGGCCACGAGCTCACGCGGCAGCGTCCCCCTCAGCTCGGCGAGGGCCAGGACCTCTTTCACGTCAATCTGATGCGGAGACAGCTTGCGGGCCAGAAAGCGTGGAATGTCCTCTCGCTCCAACTCCACCAGGGCTCCCGGTTCCGCGTCGGCGTTGATCGCATCGATGAAGAGGACTCGCTGGGCTCTCTCGACGTGCGGGAGCAGGTTGAGCCCCCATGTGCCTCCGTCGAGAAGATCCAGATGCGGCTCGAAGTGCCACCCGTTTCGGAGACGCTCGAGGGCCGCGATCCCGAGGCCGTCGTCACCCATGAGGGGGTTACCCACACCGATGACGACGGTCTCAGGGACCGGTACTTCATTCATCCACGAATCGGATGTCGGAGCGGACGAAGCGCCCGCCGCTGAAGATGGAGGACATCTCGCCTTCGCGGTCCAGAACATCGGTTCGGAAGGCGAAGTAGATGTGAAGCGGGATGAACGTGATCAGGATCCAGGTCAGGGCATGGTGTGCGAATCGCGCGTTCTGGATCCCGCCGAACAGTGGCCCCACCCATGAGAACATGGTGTGGAACAGGCCTCCCGGATTCGACAGCCCGTACATGGCGAATCCGGTGACGATCTGCACGATCACCACGAGATAGATGGCCGTGTAACTGAGCTGCTGCAGCGGGTGGTGTCCCAGATAGTGAGGCATTGATTCCTGGCGGATCAGGAGGTAGTGCTTGACCATCTTCCACAGGTTCCTCCAGTTCTTGGCCCGAACCGGAAGCAACGCGTTCCACCTGGCCCACTTGTTTCCGGCGAACAGCCAGTACACGCGCAGGATCGCCGCCGCGACGATGAGTGCGGCCGCCGCGAAATGGAGGAAGCGGGCCCACCCCATCAGGAAGTGGCTGCTCGCCTCGCCCCACGTCGTGAAGTACGGCGCGCCGATGTAGAATCCGGTCACGATCAGGACGGTGACGGTGAGCGCCGATATCCAGTGCGTGAGCCGCAGCGGCCAGCGCCACAGGTACACCCACTTGTACTCGGGAGCCTCCGGAGGATGCGGAATGTGCGTCGCTTCGGCGACCTCCTCCGGGACAATCCCTCCCGTGCCGGCCAGCTGACGGGCCGGCTGTCTGTCGTCGCTCATCGGACCTTCACCTCGGTAACCGGCTCGCCGTTGGCATCGAGGACGTGCACCCCGCAAGCCATACACGGATCGAACGAGTGGATGGTGCGCAGGATCTCGAGTGGCTGCTCCGGATCGGCCAGGGGGTGGTTGTCGGTGAGCGACGCCTCGTAGGGCCCCATCTGGCCCTGCGCGTCACGCGGAGAGCAGTTCCAGGTGCTCGGCACCACGCACTGGTAGCGCGAGATCTTGCTGTCACGGATCTCGACCCAGTGGCCCAGGTTCCCGCGCGGCGCGTCCTGGTATCCGTATCCCTGCGCCGTGGCCGGCCAGGTGCTGGGTTCCCAGCGCTCCCCGTTGAACGTGGCCGTGTCGCCTCCCTTGATCCGGCCGACCAGGTCGTCGAACCACTTCTCCATCCGACGTGCCAGGAGGACCGTCTCGATGCCGCGGGCGGCCGTTCGGCCCAGGGTCGAGAACAAAGCCTCCGGCCCCACCTCCAGGCGACCGAGAACTTCGCCGACCAGCTCCTGGGCTCCCTCGTGTCCGGAGCCGTAGGCGACGAGCATGCGCGCCAGCGGGCCCACCTGCATCGGCATCTCGTTATAGCGCGGGGCCTTCATCCACGTGTATTTGTCCTCCTCCTGGAGGTACTCCCAGGGCGTCGGAGGGCCCTTGTACAATGGCTTCGTCTCGCCCTCGTACGGGTGGAGGCCGGTCTGGTCGCCCGCCTCGTACTCGTACCACGAGTGGGTGATGTACTCCTTGATCAGCTGCTGATCGTAGGGAACCACCTCGCCGAGGTTCCTGTCGAGGATGATCCCCTGCGGGAGGTAGTAGGAGTCGACGTCTCGGATGTCCCCCTCGGGGAACTCGCCGCAGGCCATGAAGTTGGGCACACCGCCTCCGATGGCTCCCCATTCCTTGTAGAAGCCGGCGATCGCCACCAGGTCGGGCCAGTAGACCTCCTCTACGAAACGGCGCGCCCGTCGGATCATCTCGTAGATGTCGGTCAGTCTCTCGGCGTTGATCGTGGCCGTGCTCTCGAGGTTGATGGCCGAGGCCATGCCCCCGACCAGGAAGTTGGGGTGGGGGTTCTTGCCACCGAATATCGTGTGCACGCGGATCACGTCACGCTGCCAATCCAGCGCTTCGAGATAGTGCGCGACGCCGAGCAGATTGACCTCGGGCGGCAGCTTGTAGGCCGGGTGTCCCCAGTAGCCGTTGGAGAAGATTCCGAGCTGGCCGGCTTCCACGAACCGGCGCACCCTATCCTGCACTTCGGCGAAGTAGGTAGCCGAGTTGTTCGGCCACGGGGAGATCGAGCGGGCGATCTGCGACGTCCCGGCCGGGTCGGCCGAAAGTGCGCTTACCACGTCCACCCAATCAAGGGCGTGCAGGTGATAGAAGTGGATCACGTGGTCCTGGATGAATTGCATCCCGAGGACCAGGTTGCGGATCGTATTCGCGTTCGCAGGGATGCGGATGTCGAGGGCATCCTCTACGGCCCGCAACGATGCGATCGCGTGCACCACGGTGCACACACCGCAGATCCGTTGAGTGAAGGCCCACGCGTCTCGTGGATCCCTGCCTTCCATGATGATCTCTATCCCTCGAAACTGCGTCGAGGATGCCCAGGCGTCGGCGATACGTCCGTCCTCGGCCTGGACCTCGATGCGCAGATGTCCCTCGATCCGGCTGATCGGATCGACGACGACCTTAGTCCTGGCCACGGTTCACCTCCGCATCCTGTGAGGGCTGGGAAACCACGGGAAGCTGCTTGCGCTGCCGCGCTCTGTGTACGCCGGTCGCCACGGCGTGCGCCGCGACGCCTGCCGTCACTCCGACCGCCAGCGCACCGCCGAACACGTCGACCTTACGCTCGACACCGAACCCGGCGACGTCTGGCAGCCGTTCGTAGAACGGCGTCATGGTATCCCAGAATTGCCTCTCGGTGCATCCGATGCACGGATGGCCAGCCCCGATCGGCCAGCTCGTCCGCACGTTCCACTGGATGATGGGGCACGGAGAGAAGCAGGCCGGGCCCTTGCAGCCCGTCCGGTACAGGCACCATCCCTTTCGCGCCGCTTCGTCGTCGAACTGCTCGACGAACTGCCCGGCGTCGAAATGAGCTCGCCTCTGACATTGATCGTGGATCCTCTTCCCGTACGCGAACAACGGCCGACCGTCGATATCCAGCTCGGGGACTCTTCCAAACGTGAGGAAGTGCACGATGGTGGCAGTCACCACGTCCGAGATCGGAGGGCAGCCCGCGATGTTCACGATCGGTTTGTCGCCCACGATATCGGCCACGCCGACGGCGCCGGTCGGATTCGGATTCGCGGCCTGGATGTTCCCCCAGTGCGCGCAGGCACCGACCGCGATTACCGCGGCGGCACCGGCGGCCGCTTCCTCGAGAATCTCCTTCGCCGTGCGTCCGCCGATCGTCGTGTAGATCCCGTCGTCCTTCAAAGGCACCGAACCCGTCACGACCAGGATGTACTGACCGGCGTTCGCCTCCATCGAGGCTTGCATCGCAGCCTCTGCGGCGTGTCCCGCTGCGGCCATTAGCGTGTGATTGTAGTCCAGGGAGATGGTGTCCAGAACCAGGTCACCGATGGAGGGCTCCGATGTGCGAATCACGCTCTCGACGCAACCGGTACACTCCTGCAGCTGGATCCAGATGACGCTGGGTTTGCTCATCTGGGCCAGGGCCTCCGCCATGCGGGGGGTGACGACCGATGTCAGACCGAGCATGGCCGTGAGCTTCCCGCACAAGTCGAGAAACTCCCGGCGGCTCACGCCCCGGGCGATCAGATGCTCGCCCAGAGTCTCGTCGGTCGTCCATGGGTGGGACGTGGGAGCCAGCATGCATCACCTCCGATGGACCGTTAATTCCGCGCGGCGCGCCGCGTCCGACACGCCACGACACCAGCGGCCCGGCGGCTTCCGATTGCACGAAACCCGTGGACCTATAACGACCACGTCGCGCAGCGCGCGACACCGATGTATCGGTTCTATCGGAGGTGGTCCCGGAGGCGCCACGGCCTCGGCGGGACCCATGTCATTCGGGGTGAGTCACTTGGCGAAATCGCAAGGAGTATGCCGGACCACGGATCGAAACCGAGAAGGCGTCGAGAGCACTTTGACGCGGCTTTTTCGGAGCCCTGCGACTGGCGACCGGCGCCATCGCGCCAGTGCCAGTCGCGCCCGATGTGGGCCATTCTGTCGGATCGCGGTTGGACGGCCCGACGGGTTACTCGCCGATTCCGGCCAGGTCGAGAAGGAACGCGTACTCGAGCGCCGTTTCCCGATTGCGCCGGAAGCGGCCCGAGGCTCCGCCGTGCCCGGCATCCATGTTCGTGTGCAGGTACAGCCGGTTCCCGTCCGTCTTGACGGCACGAATCCTCGCCACCCACTTCGCCGGCTCCCAGTACTGCACCTGGGAATCGTGCAGCCCCGTGGTCACGAGGAGATTCGGGTAGTCGCCCGGAGCGGTGTTGTCGTACGGGGAGTAAGACAACATGTAGTCGAAGAACTCCGGGTCGTTGGGGTCTCCCCACTCGTCGTACTCGCCCGTCGTGAGTGGAATCGTCTCGTCCAACATCGTGGTGACCACGTCCACGAACGGCACGGCCGCTACCACGCCGCGCCACAGGTCCGGCCGCATGTTGACCACTGCTCCCATCAGCAGGCCGCCCGCACTGCCTCCCATGGCGAACATCCGCTCCGGATCGGCGTAGCCCCCCGCGACCAGGAACTCGGCCACATCGATGAAGTCGGTGAACGTGTTCATCTTGTTCAGCAGCTTGCCCTCTTCATACCACCAGCGACCCAGCTCTTCGCCCCCGCGCACGTGTGCGATCGCATAGACGAAACCGCGATCCAGCAAACTGAGACGAGCCGAGTTGAACGTCGCATCCATGCTTGCGCCGTACGAGCCGTAGCCGTAGAGCAGTAGCGGCGCGGTGCCATCGGCTTCGAAACCGATCCGGTATACCAGCGACACCGGCACCATCCGCCCGTCGCGCGCCGTGGCCCACAATCGCTCCGAACGGTAGTCGGACGGGTCGAAGTCGCCCACCACTTCCGTCCTCTTGAGAAGGGTCCTGGCCCGGGTCGGCATGTCGTAGTCGTACGTCGAGAAGGGAGTCGTCATCGACGTGTAACCGAACCGGAGAGTCGGCGTGTCGAACTCGTAATTGGACGTCGTGAATACCATCCACGCCGGATCGTCGAACTCGACGTAGTGCTCGGCGTCGCCGTTCCACGGGATCACGCGCAGGCGGACCAGGCCACCTTCGCGCTCCTCGGTCACCAGGTGCCCGGTGAACAGGTCGAAGCCCTCGAGAAGCACCGAGTCCCGATGCTGAACGACCTCTTCCCAGGCTTCGAATCCCGGGTTCGCCACCGGGGCCCGGGTGAGACGAAAGTTCGGGGCATCCCGATTGGTCCTGAAATAGAAGTGGTCCCCGTAGTGGTCCACGCTGTACTCGTGATTCGGCTGCCGCGGCAGGATCACCTCGAACTCCGCCGCCGGGTCGGCGGCCGGCGCATACCGGTACTCGGTGGACAGTGTCTGGTACGCGGTGATGAACATGTAGTCCCGGGACTTCGTGCGCCCAACCGAAACGCTGAACTCCGTGTCCGTCTCCTCGTACACGAGCTCGTCCTCTGACGGGTCCGTCCCCAGCGTGTGCCGGAACACCTGGTTCCAGCGCAGGGTCTCGGGATCCTGCCGCGTGTAGAACAGGGTGCGGTCGTCCGCGGCCCACGCCACGTTCGGGGTCACATCCGGAATCGCGTCAGGAAGGAACTTCCCCGTCTCCAGGTCCAGGAACCGGATCGTGTACTTGCGCCGGCCGACGTTGTCGGTGCCGAACGCCAGAATGCGCTGGTTCTCCGAAATGCCGCGCACTCCGACGCTGGCGGCATAGTACTCGTGCCCCTCGGCGAGTTGATTGACGTCCACCATGATCTGCTCGGGACCGTCGGGCGACCCTTCGCGGCGTACGTGAATCGGGTACTCGTTTCCCTCGTCGTAGCGCGTCTGGTAGTAGTAGTCACGGAAGCGATACGGCACGGACTCGTCGTCCTCCTTGATCCGCCCGACGATCTCGTCGAACAGAGTCTCCCGCAGGTCTGCGACGTGCTCCATTTCGGCTTCGAGGTATTCGTTTTCGGCCGTCAGGTAGTCCACGACTTCCGGGTTCTCCCTCTCCCGCAGCCAGTAGTAATCGTCGACCCGAGTTCTCCCGTTCGTCACCAGTTCCGTGGGCTCCACGCGCGCAACAGGCGCTTCGGGGCTCTCCGGCGCTCTGTCACCGCACCCTCCGGCGGATACCGCGAATCCCATCATCAGGACCATACCTCCCGCAAAGCCCGACCTGTCCAGACGCATCATCCACCTCGTCGTATCCGTATGCCACCACCGCACGCGACCGCCAATCGGCTTGCATGGTAGCGCCTGACGTCGCACCATGATACCCCTTTTTCGCGGTCCGGGCGGGCCGCAAACACTTCAGAAGGAAGCACGACATGGTACATAGAATCGGCGCCGCGGCCGGAGCGCTCGTGGCCCTCTCGGCACTGGCTCTCGCGGGACCCGCGAACGCACAGGACGTGATGACGCCGGAGCTGCTGTGGCAGCTGAAGCGTGTTTCCGCCCCGGCGGTCTCATCGAACGGCCTGAGGCTCGTGTACGGGGTCCGGACGTACGACGTCGCGGCAAACAAGGGAGACACGGACCTGTTCCTGCTGGATGTGAAGGGCGGCGATCCGATCCAGCTGACGGACATGAAGGGATCGGAAAGCTCGGCGAGCTGGCGGCCGGACGGTCAGTGGATCGGTTTCCTTTCCAGCAAAGGCGGATCGACCCAGCTGTGGGAGGTGAAGTCCGACGGCAAGAAGCTGCGACAGGTGACGGACGTCGAGGGAGGGATCGCCAACTACCGCTATTCACCTGACGGGACCCGCATCTCTTTCACCGCCGATGTGAAGCTGGACAAGACGGTGAACGACCTGTATCCGGACCTCCCCGAGGCCGAGGCACGCATCATGGACGGGCTGATGTACCGGCACTGGGACAGCTGGCACGACTACTCATACAGCCATCTGTTCGTAGCTCCGTACAAGGACGGCTGGGTCGGCGAGCCCGTGGACCTGATGAAGGGCGAGCGGGTCGACACCCCCCTCAATCCGTTCGGGGGAGTGGAACAGATCGCGTGGAGCCCGGACGGCCACAAGATCGCCTACACCGCCAAGCGATCCGTGGGGACCGAGTACACCGTGAGCACGAACTCGGACATCTTCATCGTGGACCTGGAATCGGGAGAGACCGTCAACCTCACCGAGGGAATGATGGGGTACGACGTGGAACCGGTCTTCTCGCCCGATGGTGGACGGATCGCCTGGCTCAGCATGGAGCGGGACGGATACGAGGCTGACCGCAACCGCCTGTTCGTGTACGACTTCGCCACGGGCACGAGCGTCGAGCTCACGGCGGAGTACGACAACGACGCTCACTCTCCGGTTTGGACCGCCGACGGACGCTCCATCTTCTTCACCAGCGAGTCCTGGGGGACGGTGCAGGTGTTTGCGGTTCCGGCCGCGGGCGGGCCGGTGCGACAGGTGACCGACGGAGTGTTCGACTACGTGTCCCTCGGCGTGGCGAGCCTGGAAGGAGATGAGACGCTGATCGCCGCGCGGCGCTCGATGTCTTCCCCGAACGAGATCTACCGCGTCGACCCCGAGACGGGTGAAGGCGAGCAGATCACGTTTGCCAACCGGGAGATCCTGGCCGGGGTGGAGCTCGGCCGGGTCGAGAAGCGGATGGTCGAGGCCACGGACGGCGGCGAGATTCTGACCTGGGTCATCTACCCGCCGGGCTTCGATCCGTCGCAACGCTACCCCGCCCTCCTGTACGCCCAGGGCGGACCCCAGGGGACGGTCTCGCAGTTCTTCTCCTACCGGTGGAACTTCCAGCTCATGGCGGCACACGGGTACGTCGTGGTGGCGCCGAACCGGCGCGGCGTACCGAGCTTCGGTCAGGAATGGAAGGAGCAGATCTCGGGGGACTGGGGCGGGCAGGCGATGCAGGACCTGCTTTCCGCGATCGACGACGTGGCCGCCGAACCCTACGTGGACGAGAATCGGCTGGGCGCGATCGGCGCCAGTTTCGGGGGCTACACGGTCTACTGGCTGGCGGGCAATCACGAAGGCCGGTTCCGGACGCTGGTGGCGCACGCCGGAGTGTTCAACCTGGAGAGCATGTACGGGGCCACTGAGGAGATGTTCTTCGTGAACTTCGATCTCGGGGGAGCCTACTGGGATAGGTCCGAGAGCTACGAGAAGTTCTCGCCCCACAAGTTCGTTCAGAACTGGGACACGCCGATCCTGGTGATCCACGGCGAGAAGGACTTCCGGGTCCCGATCGGGGAGGGCATGCAGGCGTTCGCCGCGGCGCAGCTACAGGGAATCGAGAGCCGGTTCCTGTACTTCCCACAGGAGGGTCACTGGATCCTGTCGCCGCAGAACGGGATCCTGTGGCACCGCGTGTTCTTCGACTGGCTCGGCCGCTACCTGCAACCGGTGAGCTGAAGTCCGGCGGAGCGGACGGGCGGCGTGTCGGGAGAGGCGGGGCCATCGGTCCCGCCTCTTCCCATCCGGGAGCATTCAGGCCTTGCCACGGGCCGCCGTCATTCGGGCTACGATTCGCGTGGCGAGGGCTCGCGGGAAGAGCCTCGGCAGGAACGTGCCCACGCGGTTGGCCAGGCCGGGAACCACGACCCGCTGCCCCTTCATCATCCCGGCGTACCCCACCCGAGCTACCGAGGCGGCATCTCCCGTCACCATTCGGCCTCCGATGGGAGCATGCTCCATCCCGGCCCGTTTCTGAAAGCCGGTGACCGTCGGGCCGGGGCACAACGTCGTGACGGTGACCCCTGTGCGACGCAGTTCCTCCGCCAGCGCTTCGGAAAAGGAAAGCACGTAGGCCTTGGTGGCGAAATAGACGGCCATGTAGGGTCCGGGCTGGAATGCTGCGGTGGATGCCACGTTCATGATGCGTCCGTGCCCACGCTCGACCATCGGCTCGGCGTACAGGCGGGTGAGATGCGTGAGGGCCGAGACGTTGACGGCGACCATGTCCACCTGGGCGGCCATATCGGACCTGGAGAAGCGTCCCATCGTACCGAAGCCGGCATTGTTCACCAGCACGTCCACCCTGAATTCCGCCTCCCGAAGCTGCTCGAAGACCCTGTCGGGAGCATCGGAGCCTGACAGGTCCGCGACGACAACGAGGGCCCGAACACCGAAATCATCTCTCAGGTCGGCGGAGATCTTCGCCAGCTGATCGGCGGAGCGGGCGACGAGCGCCACGTCGTGGCCCTCCCGGGCCAGGATCCTGGCCAGCTCGTAGCCGATCCCGCTCGAGGCGCCGGTCACGAGGGCGCCGGGCCTGGCTTGTATCACCGGAGCCTCGCCCGTCCGACCGTGTTCGCGTCGGTGCCGAACCAGACCTCACGGCGTTCCCCGTCGTAGTACATATGTCTTATCGAGCCGGCCCCACTCGGGATGTCCGTCCCCGCAATGAACTCGGATCTCACTGTGTCGTAGACTACGAGCCGGTTCGGCCTGATACCCGTCTCCACCAACCAGATACGGTCGGTCTCGTCAACGGCCATGCCGTAAGGACGCGAGTCCTGCGCGGCCAGCGTGCCTGCCGCTGTGTGTCCGACGCAGACAGGGGCGAGGATGGTGGCCGCCGCGACGCATGTGACGGATCCCGGGATCCACGGTCTCATTCTGCACCTCCGGTGGTCGGGAGAATGAGTCTCCTCGGCCCCCCGGCGCCAGTCGTACCACGACGCGAAGGGCTCCCCGCGGCATCCTGCGCCCCGGGGAGCCGCTGAGCGGCCCCTACGGCTCGGGGACCGGCGTGAGCAAGCGCCTACAGCTTGCGCACCTGGGTTACGGCCAGCGTCTCGCCGGCGTTGGTGAACGACAGCCCCGGGTCAGTAAGCACGCTCGCCTGAAGCTCCTTCGCCATGTCACCCTGCTTCATGGCCTTGTAGCACCGTGCTTTGAGGGCGCGAACGAACATCGCCGTGCCGTCTTCCTCCTCCTCGAGGAGCACCATGGCGCCCTCGGCATCCTCATCGGCGAGCAGCAAATAGACACTCGCTCTGCGGATGGCTGCGGGCGCGGACTCGGCCGCCACTTCTTCGAGGCTGGCCAGCATGGCGCGGGACGCCTCGATGTCGCCGGCCAGCGAGTAGGCGACGGACCCCCAGAAGTAGTGACCGATCGTCCCTTCCCCGCCCAGCTCGGCTGCCTGCTGGATATGAGCGGCGACCGACTTGCCGTTTCCGTTGATCGCGTCGTTCTGGGCGGCCTGGTAGTGCGCCGTGCGAGCCAGGCCGTTGCTACCAGCCACCACCGCGGCCGAGGCGACGTCTGAGAACATGGCCTCGGCCTTCTTCCGGTCACCCTCCATCATGTAGGACGCGGCGATCGCCCGACTCGTGTTGATGCGGGCGTTCTCTGATGTCTGGTGCATCGCCGCCTGCTCGAGCGCGCCGCGTGCCTCGTCACGGTTGCCGAGGAGCCATTCCGTTTCGGCGATGCCCGTGTAGCCCGCCTCGTAGCTCGGTCGAAGCTCGACGGCCTTGCGGTAGTGAGCGAGCGCCGTTTCGGTCTGCCCCTCCCACTGCATGATCTCTGCGTACGAGTCGTGCGCGTTCGGGTGATCCGGAGCGAGCTCGAGGTACTTCGTCACGGCCTTGACGGCCTCATCCGTCTTGCCGTCGTCATACAGATTGTAGGCGATGGTATTCCAGGCCGGAGCGAAGTCAGGGAACTGCTTCGTCACGGCCTTCAAGGCCTTCACATCCCCGCCGGACCAGATCGCGGCCCTATAGGCGAGGTGCGGAGAACCGGGGGCGAGCTCGGATGCCGCCTTCACGAGCATGGCGGCGGTCGCGTTGCTTCCGCTGATCGACTCCTTCAGCGCGAGCGCCAGCAACTGCTCGACGGTGGTCCCGCGGGCCATGTCGATCATGCCGACGGCGATCTGCTCGACGCGCTCGTCGGCCGTCATCCCGGGGGCTGCACCGGCGTGCATCACGCGCGCCGCGCCGAACGACGGATCGATGGCGAGCGCCTCCTCGAAATGTCCAGCGGCGGCACCGAAATCGATGTTGTCCCACTCCCACATACCGGCCTGAAAAGACTGGAGCGCCGCCGGAGAGGCCGACGTGACATTGAGTGTGACGGTGGCCGGTGCCTCGTACTCCTGGTCCTGGGCCGCCAGCGCTGCCGGAAGCGCCACGAGCGACAGGAACAGGATACCGAGTCGAGCCGGTAGTCGGGCAGGGTCTCGCAGGTGAATGAACTGCATCAGGGTCCTCCCAGTACAAAGAAGATGTCAGGGTCGACGCCCGTGAGCGGACGCCGGCGAGTCGTGGGGATGGTCGAGAGAATGACCGGCGATGTGACACTGCCGGCATACGGAATGCGCTTCGTGTGCTTCGACAATCGAGGTTCCCGGACCGTCCGGGCGCTGCAAGGCCCGGTTCACTGCTTCCGGACTAATATACCTGAAATGCCACCGTTTTGGAAGATTCCTTGCGCGCCAGATCGCGCAGCTCCTGTAGCGTCCACCAGCACAGCGTGGAGGCGTTCACCGAAACGACCGCGAACGGGTGGCCGGTCCTCACAGCGGTCCGGATGTCCGCCTCGGAAAGGCGACACGAGGCGGCCGCACCTCGTTCGGTCACGGGTCGAGCAGCCGGAATCCCGGGCGGGGGCTCCGGATGGTTGTGCCAGACAGCCAGGGCGTCGGCGGGACACGGGCCGAATCGGGCGCTGGCCGTGTCGGAGCGGTGGGGATCCGGCATGGTCAGTCGCGTGAGGCGAGCCGTATCCCCGTACACATTGCCGTGCAAACAGAGCACGATCTCTTTGTGGAGCGCCTCCGCCAGCACCTGAAGCCGGGCGCGGAGGCCCGGCTGGACAGACAGTACGGAAGGTTGCCTCTCCCGCGCGCGTACCGTATCGGCTCTCGCGGCGGGGCCCGACCGGGGTTCGGGGTGTCTGGCCTCCGCCTCGGCCCGTGCGAAGAGCGCCAGAAGGAGAGCCAGGCAAAGGAAGGTGGCCCGGCAGGCGGAAGTCTGCCGCCACTCTCCCCTGTCTCGCGTTCTGCCCTCGGCCTCGGCCAGGCGCATCCCCACTCCCCGCGTAACGGTCCGGTACTGGAGAGTGGCAGGTGGCGTGCCGATTTCGGCTGACGCCACTCAACTCTTTATTTTACAACCTGTTCCTTCGCTCGACACATCGCACCGTGAGGCGTCGCCAGCGATAGAAATGAGGGAAGATCCGCGTGCCGGAGGCGTTTTGCGCGCGGTGTCAGGTAGTGGCGAGCTCCGCGTACCGGAAGCAGTCCACCGTGTGATCGTTGACCAACCCGGCCGCTTGCATGTAGGCGTAGCAGATGGTCGGACCCACGAACCGGAAGCCTCTCTTCTTCAGGTCCCGACTCATGGCCCGGGACTCGTCGGACTCGGCGGGAAGCTGCGACAGGTCGCTCCACTCATTTCGGAGGGAATCACCACCGGTAAACCGCCAGATGTACGAATCGAAGCAACCGAACTCCTGCTGGACCTCGAGGAACACCAGGGCGTTGCCTATCGCGGATCGAATCTTGAGCCGGTTTCTCACGATCCCCGGATTGTGCAGAAGCGCTTCCTGCTCGGCGTCTCCGAACCGGGCCACCACTTCCGGATCGAAGCCGGCGAACGCTTCCCGGTATCCTTCCCGCTTCCGCAGGATGGTCTGCCAGCTGAGGCCGGCCTGCGCACCCTCGAGAATGAGGAACTCGAAGTGGAGCCTGTCATCGTGGACCGGTACGCCCCACTCCTCGTCGTGGTAGGCGAGCATCTCGTCGCCGCCCGCGGCCCACGCACAACGCACCCGGTCCCGTCGGCGCAACTCTCCCGGCCTGCTCGCGGTCACGCCCCCACCACTCGATCCACCTCGGTCTCGTACTGCTCCATGGACAGACGACCCTCGACGAACCGCTGCTGCAATGCCCTGACACGGGTCTCCGCCGCCCGCAGCCGAGAGGAACGGCCGACGATCGAGCTACTCGCCGGGAGTCCCGGCGGGCCACTCGCCAGAGCCTTCGCCGTTATGTCGTGCCGCCCGCAGATGCAGGCCTTCCCGTGGATGCGGCGCCCACGGCACGCCAGTCGGCAGCCCACTCCGAGCGCGCAGAACGACACCATGCAGAAGAGCCACGCTCCTACCAGAATCCCGATCATTCGTCATCAGCCCCGCTTCCGGATGTCCCTGGGGAATCGCCCCCACTTCCCACGTTCTCGATATCCCGAGCCGCTTTCTCGAGGATCTCCCTGAGCCTGTCCATCGAGTCCTCGTCGCCTACCCGGCGGATCGACTGCTCGAAGCTGGCATGTGCCAGTCTCATGAAGGATCGTGTCATGTCCGTCATCGGTGCACCGGAAAAGTGCCTGGCGAAGTCACCGATACGGCGAAGAATCTGCTCTACACGATCCTGGTTGCTGTCGAGAAACTCCCGCCCCTCGTCGGTGATCGTGTAGACCTTTCGCCCGTCCTTCTCCTCGCTGCTCACGTAACCGTCGTCTTCGAGGGTCTGCAGCGTCGGGTAGACCGAGCCGGGGCTGGCCGTGTAGGCGCCCCCCGACGTCTCCTCCAGCGAGCGCATCACCTCGTAGCCGTGCATCGGTCGGTCACGAAGCAACTCGAGAATCATGTACTTGAGGTCGCCGCGGTCGAAGATACGCCAGCGGAAGTTCGGCCTTCCGAAACCGGACGCACCGGGCCCGAACATGGAAGACCAGGGGTTGGATCCCTTGTCGAACTTTGCGCTCATGCGGTCATTCCCGCCGGTTTGGAGAAGCCTTGTGAGTATTACGCGATATATCGATAAGTATAACGTAACGATATATCGAAATCCGTCAAGGGGGGAATGGGGTCAGTGGTACCGCAGGGCCTCCATCGGGTCCACCCGCACTGCGCGGTGTGCGGGAATGTAGCTCGCCAGGAGCGTCACGACGGTGAGGAGCACACCGACCGCGAGGAACGTGGCCGGGTCGGTCGCCGTCACCCCCGTCAGCAGGCTGGAGACGGCTCGGGTCAGGGCCAGCGAGACCAGGAGACCGACGATGACGCCGGCGATCGCCAGTGTGGCCCCGCGCCGGACCACCATCCTGAGTATGTGCGGGCTCTCTGCCCCGAACGCCATGTAGACTCCGATCTCGTGCGTGCGCTGGCGGACCAGTGACGAGATGACTCCATACAGGCCGACGGACGCGAGCAGCAGGGCCACTCCGGCGAAGATGCCTATCAGGATCATGGCGAACCGGGTCGGCCCTTTGGCCATCCGCACGTAGTCGTCCATCGTGGTTACCGCAGCGACGGGCATATCGGAATCCATGGCGGCGACCTGGGCGCGGATCGCGGGCACCAACGCCGCGGGGTCTTTCTTGGTCCGCACAGCCATCGTGACGTTGAAGAACGCCCCCTGCAGCCGGTACGGGAAATAGATCGTCTCGCGGCCGAGAGTGCGGGGATCCTGCGACCGAACGTCGTCGACCACGCCGACGACTTTGAGCCACCTCTGCTCTGGACCCGTACCGTCGAACGGGCTGATCACGGCTCGCACGTACTGTCCGACCGGCTCCTTCCCGGGCCACGCGCGCGCCGCGAGGGTGCGATCCACGACCACGACATCGGCTCCGTCCTCGTTCTCGGATTCCTTGAAGAAGCGGCCGGCGATCAGCCGGAGTCCGAGGGCCTTGAAATAGCCTGGCGTGGCAAAACGGTAGTCCGCCTCGAGCAGTCCCCAGTCCTTCTCGTCCGCATCCTTGATCGAATACGGCGAGGTCCAGAAGCGACCGCTGAGCGGAAGCACCTGTACGGCCCCGGCACTCTTGACTCCCGGAAGCCCCTCCAGGCGCTCCTCCAGACTCGAGACGAACATCGCGCGTCCGTCCGGGGTCGCGTACTCCGATCGCAGACCGGGCATGGTGAGTCGGAAGGTCACGACGCCCGCAGGCTCGAAGCCCAGGTCCTGCTTCTGAAGGGCGAGGAACGACCGGAACATAAGGCCCGCTCCGATCAGCAGGACCATCGATAGGGCCACCTCCCCCACCACCAGCGCGCTCCGCAGCCGGCGACGCTTCACGTCCGGGGACACCGTGCCCCTGTCCTTCAGGCCGTCGTTGAGGTCCGGCTTGGAAGCCTGCAGCGCGGGAACGAGACCGAAAGCGACCGCGGCGAACAGACTCGCCCCCAGGGTGAACAGGAGGACCGGACCGTCGATCCCGATCGTATCCACCCGCGGTAGGTTCGCCGGACGCAAGGCCAGCAGGAGGTCCACTCCCCAGCGCGCCAGGAGCAGGCCCGCCAATCCTCCGACCACCGCCAGCAGGACGCTCTCAGTGAGCAACTGGCGGACGATTCTGCCCCGCGAGCCTCCGAGAGCGGCTCGAATCGCCATCTCCTTCTCGCGGGACGCCGCCTGCACGAGCAGGAGATTCGCCACGTTCGCGCAAGCGATCAGCAGCACGAAACCCACGGCTCCGAGCAGCGCCAGGAGGACCGTGCGCGCGTGCCCGACGATGTCCGCGTGCATCGGTTTCACGACGATGTAGATCCGGCCGTCCCGGTTGTAGTCGAAGTTCTTGCGCTGCCATTCGGCGACCTTGTCGGCCTGGGCCTGCGCCTCGACCACCGTGACGCCAGGCTTGAGGCGGGCGATGACCCGGCGATTCGCGTTCGCGCTGGTACGCGGCGCCTGCCGGTAGTCGAACCGCGTCGGGTTCCACACGTCAGTGCCGCTCGGCATCCCGGCGTTGGCCGGCATCAGGAGCTCGAATCCGGGTGCCATGACGCCGACGACCGTGTTCGGAAAGTCGTTGATCAGCAGGGTGGCGCCGATCACGTCCGGCGAGGCTCCAAATCGTCGTACCCACAGTCCGTGGCTGATCACCACGTTGTTCACCGGCGGCTGTATGTCCGGGGCAAAGGCACCCGGCGGGAAGGGCTCTTCATCTTCCGGCAGGAAGGTGCGGCCCAGAGCCGCTTCCACGCCGAGCACGTCGAAGAAATTCGCCGTGACGCCTGCGACTCTTATCTCGATCGGGTCCCCATCGCCCGTCAGGTTCCCCTCGAACGTCCGGTCGGTAGCCGCCACGCCCTGGAACACGTCCGTGTGATCCCGGATGTCCATGACGTCCGCCGGCGGCATGGGCCCGTCGATGAAGTCCGTGGCCTCGATGTTATGCCGGAGGAGGACGAGCTGGTCCGGGTCGTCGTAGGGGAGCGGCCGAATCATGACCGCGTGTATGACGCTGAAGATCGCCGTATTGGCTCCGATGCCGAGCGCCAGGGTGAGGATGACTACGGCCGTGTGGCCCGGGTGTTTGAGCAGCGAGCGCAGCCCGAATCGCATGTCCTGCCCGAGTGCGCTCATGTCGACTCTTCTATTGAAGGAACCGGGTGCAGCATTCTCCCTCGCACGTGCTCGAGAAGTGCAACCCGTGTGCCATGCGGCGGCGAGCCGTTATCCCGTTACGAGACAAAGGTATAGCGAGTACCACGATCACCCGCGAACCGGCATCGCCTGTCCGGTTGTGGGACGACGTGTTCGGCACAGGCACGGTCCGGATGGTCGCCCTTGGACGGCTTGCCGGCCGCAACGTCCGCCCTTCCCGTTCGCCGCGGCGCTTCAGACTCGCTCGCGAAGCGGCCCCGAGAGGTCAGCGGGAACGGGATCCGCCAGTCTCTCGAAATCTCCGTAGGACATCTCGATCGCCGTCCGGTGGTCGCCGGCGTGGAACGCGATCCGCTCTTCCTCGCGCAGCGCTTCGTCGACGAAGGTCCGCTGGCCGTACAGCTCGCCGAACGGTGGCATGGCACCCAGATCGCAGTCCGGGTAGAGGCCCTCGAACTCGGCCTCGCGGGCAATCTCCACTTTTTCGGTGCCCACCACCCGCCGGAGCTTCGCCAGGTCCAGTCGTCGAGTCGCGGAGACCACCGCGATCGCCGGCTCGCCATCGATCAGCACGGCCACCGTCTTGGCCCAGTGACGGCCCGGCACGTGGCTCGCCGCGGCTTCCTCCTGCGCCGTGAACGCCAGTGGATGGTCGATCACATCGAATGAGACGCCGCTCTCTTCGAGCAGTTTCTGGAGGCGGTTCGCTACGCTCATCGCACCCTCCCGCGTTGAGATTCAGGTCTACAGCCCGGACGGGCGGAGGGGACGACCCGTCCGGCTACGGAATCAGCGTCCGACGTTCATCGAAGCCAGGCCGGCCTCGGCCATCATACTCTCGATCTCGTTGGGCGTCCGGGGCGCCGCCGTCGACAGTACCACCGGCCCGGCCTCCGTGATCAGGACGTCGTCCTCTATGCGCACCCCGATGTTCCACCACTTCTCGTCCACCCCCTCCATGGGAGGGACGTAGATCCCCGGCTCGACCGTGATCACGTTGCCGGGACGCAGGGGCCCGTAGGTTCCCACATCGTGCACATCGAGGCCCAGGTAGTGGCTCACGCCGTGCGGCATGAACCGGCTGATCTCGCCGGGAGCGGAGATGATACCCAGTTCCGTCAGGCGATCCGCGAGCACGGCCGAGGCGGCCACGTTCGGATCACGGAACGACGCGCCCGCAACCGCGGCGGCGATCGCCGCTTCCTGCGCTTCGAGCACCGCCTCGTAAATGAGCCTCTGCTCGCGGCTGAAGTGGCCGCTCACTGGTGCCGTCCGGGTCACGTCCGCCGAATAGCCCCTGTACTCAGCACCGATATCCATCACCACGACGTCTCCGTCTTCCATGCGGCGCCGATTCGACTCGTAGTGGAGGATCACCGAGTTCTCCCCGCTGCCCACGATGCTCGGGAAGCCCTCGTGTTCTGCCCCCTCCCGGTGGAATACGTACTCGATCACCGCCTCGATCTCGTACTCGTGCAGGCCAGGCTCGATGGACCGGAAGGCCTCCCTGTGGGCCGCCGTAGTGATATCGATCGCCCTCTGAAGAAACCGCAGCTCTTCCTCCGTCTTGACTTCGCGCAGATCGACCAGGATCGATTCGAGGGTCGTCTGGTCGGCGTATCCGGCCAGGTTCTCCTCCTTCCAGGCGAGCCAGGCGTCCGCGTTCCCGGCCTCGAGGAAGGCGCGGACCATGTCGGCCGCCTCCTCACCCAGGTCGCCCGGATCGCGGAGACTCCCCATCATCCCTCGCATGCGGGCATACGTGGCCTCACTGTCCACCCGCAGCATGGCGCGTTGCACGAATCCTGCCCTGCCGGGCGCGATCGCGAGCGTCGGAACTCGATCCTGCAGGTACGCCACCTGCGCCCCGATTTCCGACCCCTCGGCCAGTCCATCGGGCCACGCGAGCAGGTAGGCCCTGTGAGTCTCGAGCAGGGGATCGACGATCTCGGAGAAGCGGCTCGAGCCCACCGCGACCTCCACGCCGAGCTCGCTCATCGCGCCCTCGGCTCCCAGCCGTCTGCCGCTCCACGCCTCGCGCGAGGGATCCCGCTCCGGCACCACGAGAATCTCCTGCACCACACTCCCGTCCACTGTCGTGCCGCCGGGAACGAGGAGCAGGACCGTGCCCGGCTCCGTCATCCCGGTGAGGTAATACAGATCACTGGACTGCCGGTATTGGTGGTCGACGTCGTTCGACCGCTGCCGGGGAGGAGAGCTCAGGACGATGGCCACGGCGTCGTCGGCGAGCGCCTGCAGCACCGCGGCCCGGCGACCCCGGTGGAATTCGGCGGAGGGTCGGTCCACATCGTACAGTACCGGCGCAGCGGGCAGGACCGATTCGGCCGACGGGTGAGCGCTCTGTCCGGCAACGGGCTCGGCCGCGAGGCCGAGCGCGAACGGGAGGATCAGGACACTTAGTAGACGCAGGGTCATGGCTTTCGCTTCCGCGGGCGGGACACGACTCGGCGGCGCCCCGCTAGTTGATCTTGACCAGCTCGCTATAGCTTCGGAGATGCCGGAGCGCGGCCGCCCGGTCCCCGGCTCTCTCGTACAGACGCGACAGATTGTAGTAGGCATCCGCGAGCAGGCCATCGCATTCGATGGCCCGGCGGTACACGTCGGCCGCCTCCTCCGGCTTTCCCATGTCCTCGAGAACGACGCCCAGGTTGTAGGCCGCCGTTGCGCTAGCGGGGTTCGCCCGCAGGGCCAACCGATAGCACATCTCGGCTCCCTCCAGGTCCGACCGCTCGTGCAGCAGAACCCCGAGGTTGATATGCGCATCGGCCAGGCCGGCGTCCAGCTCCACGGCCCGGCGGAACGCCTCGGCCGCCTGGTCGGGATCCTGGGTCTGCAGCCCGCAGCCCAGCTGGTACCAGTCCTCGGCCTTGAGACGCCTGTCTGCGGCTACGGGACGGGCCCTGCGCCGATCCAGGGATTCGATGTCAGCACCCGGGCTCTCGACCTGCAAACCGAGCTGTACCTGACCCGATTCCGGATTCCAGGCGAGGTCGTCGTCCTGAACCACGAGCTCGTCCGCCTCCAGTGTGATGCGAATCGCGGTCAGCGGTCGGTCCGCCGGCAACTGCCGCTTGAGATCGCGCAGCGAGCGCAGCAGGCGGCGTGGAGAGACGCCTGACTTCTCCAGCTCCAGGGCGGCACGGAGGAGAACGAGATCACGGAAGTCGAATCGGTACCATCCGCGGTCAGGACGCGAGGGGTGAAGCGCCGCCGAGGCTGCCAGGCGCCGCACCCGCTGCTGGGACAGGCCCAGGACCTCCGCTGCTTCCCGTGTAGAATAGCTCGCCACTCGTCCGATCCTAGCGGGCGGCCCGCTTCTTTCCGTCGTCCTCGCCGCTACTCGACGCCCGTTTCGCCGGCTTTCGACCCTTCGATCCAGACCCACCGTCGGGTCCCAGGCTCGCTTTCAACGCCTCCATCAGGTCGACGATCTTGTCTTCGGCCTCCACCTCCGGGGCCGCCGTGATCTCCTCGCCCTCGATCTTTTTCTCGATCAGAGACAGCACCTTCTTCGACACTTCGTCCTCGTATTTCTCGGGCTCGAAGATGTCCGATGCCGCCTGCTCGATCAACTGCACGGCCAATGCGAGCTCTTCGTCCTTCACGTCTCCATCCCCCACCGGGACTTCTTCGAAGGAACGAAGCTCCTGCGCATAGAACAGCTGTTCCAGAATGAGGCCATCTCCCAACGGACGCACGAGAACCAGGTACTCCTTCCCCCGGGCCGCGTACCGGGCCAGAGCTGCCCGGCCCGTCTTGGCGAGCGCCGCGCTCAGCAACCGGTACGCCCGCTCACCTCCCCGATCGGGCCCGAGGAAATAGGCCTTGGCCAGGTACATGCGCTCCACCTGCTCGAACGGGATGAACTCAGAGATGTCGATCGCGTTCGAGGACTGCGCCTCCAGCACCTTGAGTTCGTCGGGAGTGAAGAGGACGTACTGATCGCGCGAGAACTCGTAGCCCTTCACCAGCTCCTCGCGCTCCACGAGCCTTTCCTCTTTCGCGTCCCAGTACCGCTGCCTCACCCGCGAACCGGTCTTCGGGTTGATCCAGTTGAAGGTCACCTTCTGGGAGTTGTCTGCCGTCGAGTAAAGCTTGACGGGAACCGAGACGAGCCCGAAGGAAACCGTGGCCGAGGCGATGGGACGTGCGCTCATACATCACTCCTGTTTCACGGGACAGTCTATTAAAATAGTGTGGAACCATGTCCAAACGCGATCCCCTCGTCCCCTACCGGGACAAACGAACTGCGGGAGCGACCCCCGAGCCCGGCGTCGCTCCTCCGCCCGAAGGCGCCGGCGGCACGACCGCCAGCGGCACGGCCGGAGGGCTGTTCGTCATCCACAAGCACGCCGCGAGCCGCCTGCACTGGGATCTGCGCCTCGAGTTCGGAGGCGCGCTCACCTCATGGGCCGTCCCCAAGGGCCCATCCCTCGACCCGGCCGAGAAGAGGCTCGCGGTGCACGTCGAGGACCACCCCCTTGAATACGTCGATTTCGAGGATGTGATCCCTCCCGGGAACTACGGGGCCGGGCCCATGATCGTGTGGGACAGGGGCAACTGGGTGGCGCTCGAGGACCCCGAGGCGGGGTTACGCGCTGGCAAGCTCCTGTTCGAGCTCCGCGGCTACAAACTGCGCGGCGTGTGGACCCTCGTGAAGCTGAAGAAGACCGAGAAGGAGTGGCTTCTCATCCGTGAGAAGAGGACTCTCTCCCGGGCCGAGCTCGCCGCGGCTTCGGAAGCGGACGCCTCGGTGCCCCAGGAGTCCATCCTCAGCGGTTTATCCGTGGAGGAGCTCGGCGAGGGCGTCGACAGGGGCGAGCACCTGACCCGCATGGCGGTGGGGCTCGGCGCCCCGCGTCGTTCCGTCCGGGGCGACCGCGTGAAGATCATGCTGGCACACACCGCCGACGAACCGTTCTCCGACCCCGAGTGGCTGTTCGAGCTCAAGCTGGACGGGTACCGCATGATCGCTGGCCGCGAAGGCCACGTGTGCCGCCTGTACACGAGGAACGGCAACGACGCTACGACCTGGTTCCCCGAGATCGTGCGGGCCTTGAAAGTCCTGCCCGCCGCCGACTTCGTGATCGACGGAGAGGTCGTGATGCACGACGAGGCCGGGCGCCCGAGCTTCCAGCGCCTGCAGCGCAGAGCCCGGATTCGGCGGCCGCTGGATGTGAAGCGCGCGTCTCTCCGCCAGCCGGCCACGTTCTATGCGTTCGACCTCCTCGGCGTCATGGGATACGACATGCGCGGTCTCGCCCTGACCGACCGCAAGGAGGTCCTCGGGCAGCTCCTGCCCCCGGTCGGCCCGCTCCGATTCGTGGATCACTTCCCTGGGAAAGGCGAGGCTCTGTACGAACAGGTCACGGCGATGGGCCTCGAGGGCATCGTCGGGAAGAAAGCGGGCAGCCAGTATCGAGCCGGCAGGTCCAGGAATTGGCTGAAGCTGAGGGCCTCGCGCTCGGCCGACGTCGTCATCACGGGATTCACCGAGCCGAAGGGTGGCCTCGAGGGCCTTGGCGCCCTGCACGTCGCCGGTCTCGAGGGCGACCGCCTCGTTTACCTCGGCCGGGTCGGAACGGGCCTGTCCGGCAAGGATCGCAAGACGCTTCGGTCCCGCCTCGAGGTGATCGAGATCGACAGCCCCGCGGCGGAGGGGACGATCCCGGAGGGGGCCGATCACTGGGTACGGCCGCAACTGGTGGCAGAAGTCCGGTTTCTCGAGCGCACCGAGGACGGCCACCTCAGGCAGCCCGTGTTTTCACACCTTCGAGATGACAAGCGGCCCGGCGAGTGCGAAGCGCCGCCCCGACGAGCCCTTTCGAGCGTGGACGGCGACGAGCGGGATTTCGAGTCGGACGCCTCGAGCAGCGCGGTGGCGGGAGGCCGCGCCGATTCGCGGGGAGACCCGGGGCTCTCCAACCCCGACAAGGTGTTCTGGCCCCGGGAGGGCTACACGAAGCAGGATCTGTTCGAGTACTACCGCGCGGTGTCGCCGTGGCTCCTTCCCTACCTGGCGGACCGCCCTCTCGTGCTGACCCGCTACCCGGACGGAATCGACGGCAAATCCTTCTACCAGAAGAACGTCCCCGTGTCTGCCCCCGAGTGGATCCGCACGGAGCGGGTGGAAAGCGAGAGCTCGGATAAGGCGATCGAGTACTTCGTAGCCGACGACCGTGCTTCCCTGCTCTACATGGCGAACCTCGGCTCGATTCCTCTACACGTGTGGGCCAGCCGCGTCGGGTCTCTGGACCGGCCCGACTGGTGCATCCTCGACCTCGATCCAAAGGGCGCTCCGTTCGAGAGCGTGGTCCGCATCGCCCGCCTGTTGCACGATGTGTGCGAGGACATCGGGCTCCCGAGCTACGTGAAGACGAGCGGCTCGACCGGCCTCCACGTCATGGTTCCTCTCGGGCGCGCATGCGACTACGAGCAGTCGCGAACGCTGGGCGAGCTGCTGGCTCGCGTGGTGCTTCGGGAAGCTGGGGACGTCGCTACGATCGCCCGCTCGCTGGAGGCTCGCGAAGGGAAGGTCTACATCGACTTTCTGCAGAACCGGCGTGGACAGCTGCTGGTGGCGCCTTTCAGCGTGCGTCCGGTGCCGGGGGCTTCCGTTTCGACCCCGATCGGGTGGCACGAGGTCAACCGGGGACTCGACATACACAAGTTCACGATACGAAGCGTACCGAAGCGGCTGGCGCGTAAGAAGTCTGACCCGTTGCGCCCGGTGCTGGACGAAACGCCGGACCTTCCGGCGGCCCTGGCGCGCCTCGCCGCCCGGATGTGAAGCGTGGCGCGAGGGAGACGAACCCCGGAGCGCCGCCGAAAGGAACACCGATGGAAATCCTCGCTGGCACCAGCGGATTCAGCTACAAGGAATGGAAGGGGCGCTTCTACCCGGAGGATCTTTCGAACGAGAGGATGCTGGCCTACTACTCGGGCCGGCTCCCGTCCGTGGAGATCAACAACACGTTCTACCGTCTGCCGCGAGAGTCTGTAGTGGAAGGATGGGCCGAGCAGGTTCCGGCCCATTTCCGTTTCGTCATCAAGGCGTCCCGCCGCATCACGCACTTCAAGCGGCTCAAGGACGCCGAGGACGAGACGGGCTATCTGTTGAGAACCGTCGGACTGCTCGGGGAGCGGCTGGGAGCCGTGCTGTTCCAGCTCCCCCCCAACATGAAGCAGGACCTGGAGCGCCTCGATGCCTTCCTGTCGGGCCTGGGAGACCCGGGCCGGGTCGCGTTCGAGTTCCGGCATGCCTCATGGTTCGACGAGGATACGTACGATTGCCTTCGCGCCCGCGGGGCGGCCCTGTGCACGGCGGATACAGACGAGGAGGACGCGGAGATCGTCCAGACGGCGTCCTGGGGATACCTCAGACTTCGCAAACCGGACTACGGTGAGGCGACACTCACGGAGTGGGCGACGCGAGTCGAGGCTGCCGGATGGGAGCGGGCGTTCGTGTTCTTCAAGCACGAGGACGATGCGGCCGGACCCGAGATGGCGGAGCGGTTCATGGACCTGTTCTGATCGTTTGCGCACCGGTTCCGGCAGCCGGTCGCGCGCTTGCGGATCGTGCTATATTATTCCGCTCGACTTGAATGGAATTTCCGGGTTCACCAGCCGAGGAGCAAGAAATGGCGAAGCACAACTTCCTGGTCGAGCGCTACCAGATCACGCTGGGTGATCACCCCAAGACGTTCGGAGGCGTCGAGGTCCGCCCGCGGGGCGTGGTGGCCTGTTTCGGCGAGTTCCTCCGGCTGATCTACTATTTCCTCCCGGAGGGAGCCGAGACGGCGAGCCCCATGTGGAGCGAGGATGCCAGGCTGTGCGTCGTGTTCCTCCCGTTCAGCACCATGGGACCGTTCGTGGACGTATTGCGCAACGAGAAGCCGATCTATGGCAACATCGACACCGACTCCCCCGGGGATGCCTTCATCAGCACCCTGCACGAGCCGGTCGGCGAAGAGGAGAAGAGCGGCGGGTTCTTCCGGCGCTAGATCCAGGGCGATCCCGGATGTGGAAAGGCCCGGCCGCTACTCGAGCGGCCGGGCCTTCGTCTTTCCTGTCGGTTTCGCGTCACGGGCGCGGTCCGCACTCCGTTCGCGTCACTCCTTCCTCATCGTCGCCGAGGTAGTGAGGGTGATCGTGCCCGGGTCCACGCCGCTGGAGAACAGGCTGAGCACGGGGCCGATGAACACGAAGGTGTACGGCACGCTGATGTCGACTGTGAACTCGGCACCCGTATCGCACGGCGCTGCGCAACTGGCATTCACCGTAGCACCACTGATACTCGCGTCGCTTAGCCGGGCGTTCGCCCGGGTCACCGCGACACCCGTGGGGTTGGTAGTGTCGACCACACCCTCCCGCGCACCCTCCCTGGCCGCGTTCGTAATCACCTGCTGAATGTTGTACGCCCGGGCGAACTCGAAGATGCCGACCAGGAGAGCCAGGAGGATCGGGAGCGCGATCGCGACCTCCACCAGGGCCTGCCCGGCCTCACCCAGACTCGCCCGTTCCGGCGCCTGGCTTCCTGCGCCGCGCGCGCGCCACAGCGATCTGCGTTTCATGCTCAACACCTTTATCTCCCCCTGACAGTTCGATTATCTCTTCAGCTTACAAGATAATCACTATGTCGTCCGCGACCAACAGGCGCAGTGTCCCCACAGTTCAGCGCGAAAGGTGTGCCAGCGAGTCGCAATACACCTCGCAGGGTGGTAGAAAGGGCGCGGTGTGCGCACCCGCGCGGGCGCGGGCCGCTCGAAACGACCGGCCGAACGGGTCCCAGAATGCGCCGATTGCGGCACTCTTGCCGCAGAAGGCCCGCGTACGGAAGTCACACTTTGCAGAGTGCCGCACACTGTGTGATCCTCTCACCGCGGGGCGCCCCCTCGCTCGCGCCCGCGTCCGGCTACTCCGGTGGAGGCGGCGGAGCGCCGGACTGTGGGCCGCCGGGCGGCGGACCTTCCCGTGGCGGTTTGCGACCCGGCCTCTGCCTGCCACGCCATTCGTCCGGCGGTGGGCCGCGCCGCATCTCCATGTGCCTTCTCAACTCCTCCATCTGCTCCGGATTGAGGATCGCCTCGAGCTCCGCCATCACCGAGTCCGACAGGGCTCGCATCTCCTCCTGGGTACGCTGGAAGACCTGCTCGAACCGGGGCGCCGCGCCTTGCATGATCTCGCGGATGCGCGCCCTCTGCTCCTCGCTCTCCGGCTCGACCGCTCGCTCGACCAGCTGAGCGATACCCGGGCCCGTGCGGATCCGCGCTATTCTCTGCATGCGCCGGTTGTGCAGTACCCCGCTGACCAGGATGCCGATCAACATGCCCAGAACCAGCACGGTCAGGAGAAGAAAAGCGGATTTCGTGCGTGTCTGCATGGCTCGCTCCTCAGCCTCCGAGTGTGAGGGCCGTCTCCAGCGTGGCCTCCGGTAGACCGAGCATCGCGTCGACCATCGAGCCCCCGTACCCGCCACCGATCGCCGAATAGAGGCCAATTCCGATGGCCATCACGAGACAGGCCACCACGGCCCGGGCGAACATCCAGCGCAGAGACTCGTACATTCCTTCGACCGGCGCCGCGGCATCGCTCCGCCGGATCCTCGCCATCACCCTGGCGGCGAAGAACGGGCCAAACGAGTCGGCGGCGCCCTGCTCGAGGACGGCCGCGAGCTCATCCAGATTCTCCAGCCGCGACTTCAGCCTCGCGTCGCCCCGCAGCCTCGCGTCGATCCGGGCCGTTTCCTCTTCCGACAGGTCTCCGTCCCTGTAGCGGATCAGCAGCTCGCGGTCATCCATCCTGTCTCTCCTTCATGTCTATCTCCAAGCGGTCCATCGCCCGTGCCAGGCGCGACATGACGGTCCCCACCGGAATGCCCAGTATTTCTGCCGTTTCCTTCGTCGAGCACCCGTCGATCATGCGGAGCACCACGACGGACCTGTGGTTCGGCGCCAACCGCCCGACGGCTGCCCGGACCGCCCGAGCCGTGTCCTCCCGATCCTGCTCTCCTCGCGGGTCCCAGGATGCCTCGGGGAGCTCCCGCTCCCCGTCGTCCTGACGTACGAACCTCGATGTCCATCGCTTGCGACGCTTGAGCGCCGTGAGTGAGAGATTGATCGCAATCCGCGTCACGTAGGTGCCGAGGCTCGATTCGCCCCGGAACCGCTCCAGCGAACGATACAGGCGAATGAAGGTCTCCTGACCCACGTCATCCGCATCGTCGCCCGGACCCAGCATTCCGATAACGGTGGCTGCCACGCGGGGCTCGTAGCGCTCCACCAGGTCCTGGAAGGCGCGCTCATCGCCCGCCCGTGCCCGGTCTATCAGGTGGCGATCGGATACGGATCCCGCCCGTTCCGTCACGGCGCTCGTCTCCCGCACCCGGGACTCAGCCGCAGCACGCACGGCTGAAGTCGGGCAAACGACCGGGCCGGTCCATCGAGTCGAGCCCCGACATGTGGTCCTCCCCCGCCATCGGTTGGGGATCCGGGGCAGGCAGCGCCAGGCACACTCGGCCGAGACGTGGTTCGCCCCCCCAATCGTGCATTAGACTCCGCCCGGTGGATCCCTATTCCCACAGTGCGGGACGGGCTTGCCACCGGTAGCGCTCGAGCTCGATGGTCCCCCCACTTCCGAAGCCGATTCCCTCTTCCTCCAGGCGCCGCCTTTGCTCGCCGTGCGCGCCCGACGACCTCCGCAGGCTGATCTCCCCACGCGCGTTGATCACCCTGTGCCACGGAACGTCGCTGCCAGCCGGAAGATCGTGCAGGGCGTAGCCGACCTGCCTCGCGTGCCCGCGCAGGCCCGCCAGCGTCGCGACCTGCCCGTAGGTGGCCACCCGTCCGACGGGGATACGCCGAACGACCTCGTAGATCTGCTTCCTCAGCGGATTCGCGGTCTCGGTCACACCGACCCCTGCACGGTCCGCACGGCGGGTCACATCCTCTCGTACAGAGCCCGCAGGCGGTCCCAGGGCATGCGTTCCCGCAAATCCGGGCCAAGCGCGTTTTCCCACAGGGGAGCCATTCCGAGTGACACGTCCATCATGCGCTCCATCTCCGAGTCCGACAGCCCGCCGGTCACGCCGGTGGGAAGGTCGACGCCAGCCAGCCCGGCCATGCGATGGAATTCCTCCACCCCCGCGGGATAGAACTCCTCCAGATGGTTGAACGCGATGCAGTTACCCTCCCCGTGCTTCAGCCCCAGGACATAGGAGAGCCCGTACGACGTAGCGTGCGCCACGCCCACCTGCGAGTAGGCGATGCTCATTCCGCCGAAGAACGAGGCCATCATGAGCTGTTCGTCCGATTCCAGTGTCCGTTCGCCCAGAAAGACCTCCCGGCACAGCTCGAGCGCTTTCGAGCCGTAAGCCTGACTGAACGCATTGAGATACGTGCCCTCCAGGGACTCGACGCAGTGGATGTAGCAGTCCATGCCAGTGTAGAAGCGCTGGCGATCCGGCGCGTCGGCGATCAGATCCGGGTCCAGAACCACCTGGTCGAATACGGTGTGGTCGGAGTTGAGACCGAGCTTCTTCTCGGGTCCGGTGAGTACCGCCGTGCGCGATACCTCGGCTCCCGTGCCCGAGAGGGTGGGGATCCCGACGTGGTAGATCGCGGGGTTGCCGATCAGGTCCCAACCCTGGTAGTCGGCGGATGATCCCGGATTCGTGAGCATGAGCGAGATCGCCTTGGCGAGGTCCATCACGCTTCCGCCTCCGATCCCAACGATCCCCGCCGGCTCGTCTCCCGCCGCCGCCCGGGCCAGGTCCGTCATTTCGTCCACGTAGGACGTCTTGGGCTCGACATCGACGTTCGCCCACAACAGCACGTCGCCGTCCCTCACCGGCACGCGATCCGCCAGGGCCGCCCCGTCGAACACGTCGTCCACCACGAAGACCATGGAATCGCGGTCAGACCGCCGCCGCTCCGCGAGGATCTCGTCCAGCTGATCGAAACTGCCGCGGCCGTAGACCACGCGGGAGATCATGGGAAAGTTCCTGAACATCGGTCAGCCCTCCAGTGCCGCCACGACCCGTTCCTGGATCGCGCTCAGATCCTCGTCGGTCCAGGACAGCTTCACCAGCATGGAGATGGTCCGTGACATGACCCTGTCCGAGCGCTCGATGTCCGCCGCGGACAGGTCGGGTGGCGGGTCGAGCAGCGTGAGAGGCGAGCGGCCGGGAGTACGCAGATCCTTGAGGTGATCCCAGGCGCGCGGATAGTGCCAGTTGTTGTCGTACCAGTAGAAACAACCCGGCACGCCCGCATCAGACAGGGATTTGGCCCACGTGCGCGCGATGGCCTCGTCCGGGGCGAAGATCGAAAGGAACGTGGCCGAATCGCCTTCCGGATCGGGGATCGCCCTGAAACTCACCTCGCTACTCGTGGCGAACGCTTCGCGCAGCCGCTCCTTGTTGCGCCGTTGGGTTTCTAGAATCCAGTCCAGCTTCCGAAGTTGGGCCAGCCCTACGGCCGCCCCGAGCTCGCTGATCCGGTGATTCGTGCCGAGGATCGGATGTCCTTCCGCCCCCCTGTCGCTGCCCACGTGGTCGTGCCCGTGGTCGGCGTACTGCTCGGCGCGATGGTACAGAGCCCCATCATCCGTGACGACGGCACCTCCTTCGCCGCACGTAATCGTCTTCACAGGGTCGAACGAAAAACACCCCATATCGCCGAACGTCCCGAGAGATCGGCCCTCGAAACTGCCGCCCAGGGCCTGCGCCGTATCCTCGATCAGCACGAGCCCGGCGTTCGAGCACAGGGCCGCCAGCTCGTCGATCCGGGCCATGGACCCGCACATGTGAACCGGGACTACGGCCCGCGTGCGCTCCGTCACCCGCTCCGCTACGGATTCGGGATCCAGGCACAGGGTCTCGTCGATGTCCGCAAATACCGGAACTGCTCCGGCCTGGAGGACTCCCTCGATCGTAGCGATGAACGTGAACGGGGGGACGATGACCTCGTCCCCCACCCCGATCCCGCACGCCGCCATGGCGATGCCGAGGGCCGCAGTCCCGCTCGAACACAGGTGTGCGTACCTCGTGCCGAGCCGCCGGGACAGCTCCTCCTCGAACGTTCGGGCCTTCCAATGCCCGCCGCGGGCGTCGTCGAAGCCGTAGCGGAACAGGACCCCGGTTTCCAGGACGTCCGCGACCTCCCTGCGTTCTTCATCACCGAAGATTTCGAATCCTGGCAACGGTATATCCTTTATTCAGTTAATATATTCTTTTTTATGTATATTCTAAGTCGATCCAGGTCCGTTTCGGTGTCCACTCCGATCCCTTTGTAGTCCCATTCCAGGATGCGCATCTTCCAGCCCCGGTCCAGTATCCGAAGCTGCTCCAGGCTCTCGGTGACTTCCACTGCGGAGCGTGGAAGTTCGGCCAGGTCCAGCAGGGCCTGCCGCCGGTATCCGTAGATCCCGATGTGCTTCAGGGCTCGGAGGCCCTCGGGCCACCGCGCATCCGGCGTCAGGATCGCTCCGCGGGGCCACGGAATCGGGGCCCGGGAAAAGTAGAGCGCGTCGCCCCTGGCGTCGCACACCACCTTCACGACGTTGGGATCCAGAAAGTCCGTCACGTCGTGAATCGGGGCGACGGCGCTTGCAAAGTCGATCTGTTCCCCGTCCATGAGTTCGATCAGCGCATCCACGAGATCCGGATCCATCATCGGCTCGTCGGTCTGCACGTTGACGAAGATCCTGGCGTCGACCTGGCGAGCGACTTCCGCGACCCGATCCGTGCCGCTCGCGTGCGGGGAGCTGGAGAGCCACACGTCGTCCGTAAAGGCCCGGCACGCCTTCTCCACCCGGTCGGAGTCCGTGGCGATGAACGCCCGATCCACCCGCCGCGCCAGGGCCGCGCGCTCGTACACCCACTGGATGAGGGGCCTCCCGCCGATCTCGGCGAGGACCTTGCCGGGAAACCGCTGCGAATCGTAGCGGGCCGGGACGACTGCAACGGCGTGCAAGGAAGACATGGCCGGCGCGCTTTGAGGGTAGTCTCGGTCGAAACCGGAGACTAAACGCGCCACAGGTGAACCGGCAAGCCCGCTCGCGACATCTGGCGAGCGGAAGGCCCGGCTAGAAGGCCCCGAACTTGAGCACCACCTGGCCGAAGAACTGGCTCAGGTCGCCGTTGCTGAGCTCGGGAATGTCCACGTCCCATATGAATCGATAGCCGCCGCCGAAGTCGAGGCGAAAGTACGGGGTCACGTTCATCTCCAGATTGAGAGCCGGCTCCACCGCCCAGATGCCGTCCGATTCGCCATCCAGGCCCAGCGAGCCTCCGCCGATCAGAGTGAGGAAGGTGATGTGATATACCTGGCTCCAGCCGCTGATGAACTCGATCTCGGCGCCGCCGTACCACATGTCGAGCGACCGCTGACCCGCCGACCGCTGGACGTCCACCCCACCGCCCATCACGTAGCCGCCGACGCCGAGGGCGAACACGTGATCCATTACCCATGCTCCGCGGGCTCCGAAGAAGCCGGCGAACTGGTCGTTTACGCCGGACCCCTTGAACACGAGGGCCCCGAAGCCTCCGTGGCTCGCCTCGCCATGCACCATCGTGCGGGCCTGCTGAGCCTGGAGGTCCACCGGTGCCTGGAACAGCAGCCACGACGAGACTGCGAGCACCAGGAGACCGGGTGCGACTGACTTCACTCTATTCCGCACGGCACCCTCCGATCGCTGAATCGCTGCGGAGCGGTCTCGG
>JBDGXI010000272.1:0-4623 GCA_039584685.1 Gemmatimonadota bacterium
CGATGGGGGCCTGATCACGACCTTCCTGGAGATGGCGTTCGCCGGGAATTGCGGCGTGGAGATCGATCTTCCCGGCCACGCTCGCGACGCCCTCCCCATCCTGTTCAACGAGGAGCTGGGCCTCGTCCTGGAAGTGCCGGCGCACCGGGCCGAGCGCGCCATCGCGATGTTCGAGGCGTCGAACGTCCCGTGCTACGACGTCGGACGAGCGACCGTCGGCACGGAAGTGCGGGTGAGCGTGGGCGGGGTGGTGGTTCTCGAGGCGGACATGCGAGACCTCCGCGACACGTGGGAGGCCACCAGCTTTCAGCTCGACGCGCTGCAGGCCAATCCGGCCTGCGTGGCTGCAGAGCGGGACGGCCTTCGCGACCGGGTCGCTCCCACCTATAGCGTGCCGTGGGAGATGGCGGCCACGGCGCCCGAGATTCTGGTCCGGGCCGCCAAGCCCCGGGTGGCCATCATCAGGGAGGAAGGCTCCAACTCGGACCGGGAGATGACCTCGGCCTTCTTCCTGTCCGGATTCTGGATTCGGCGAAGGGGTGGGCCGGAGTGATCCGTTTCCACCCCGAGCTCGCGGAGCAGTTCGACATCTTCGCGGCGCGCCCGGACACGTTCACGCTGGGAGTGTGCAACGGATGCCAGCTCGAGGCCCTGCTGGGCTGGGTTCCGTGGCGCGGGATCGCGGACGAGCTGCAGCCCCGTTTCATCCACAACGCCTCGGACCGGTTCGAGTGTCGGTACACCACCGTGCGCATCCTCGAGAGCCCGGCGATGATGCTGCGGGGCATGGAGGGAGCGACCCTCGGAGTGTGGCTCGCACACGGAGAGGGCCGGGCCTTCTTCCCCGAAACGGGGATACTGGAGCGCGTCGAAGCCGAAGGACTGGCACCCGTACGGTTCGTGGACGACGCGGGTGAGGTGACCGGGCGCTACCCGTTCAACCCGAACGGCTCGGCGAACGGGATTGCGGCCCTTTGTTCACCGGATGGCCGGCACCTGGCCATCATGCCTCACCCGGAGCGCGGATTCCTCAGCTGGCAGTGCGGCTGGAACCCGCCGGAGTGGCGGGACCGGATCCGGGCGGCGGCGGAACAGGGTCAGCCCTTTCCCTCGCCATGGTTGCGCATGTTCCAGAACGCGCGCGAGTGGTGCGAGGGCTCCTAGGTCGGGCTCATCCAGGCACGGCCAGGTCAGGTTCCGGCCCACGCGAGGAGACCGCCGAGGAGGATCGCCAGTAGAGACCATCCCCGGATCGCGCCGCCCGGCTTTTCCAGCCACCACGCGGACCACGTCTTGATCCGCTCGAAACCCACGACGGGGAGCGCCACCCCGGAGAAGATCAGCAGGAGGCCGAACGCCCACACGAATCCGGGCAGTCGGGTGGATGGCGCCGCCAGCACCAGCGCGATTCCGAACCCGATCCGCACGATCGAGTGAAGAGGCATCATGCGACGCGTGATCATGTTCTCCAGGGACCAGCGCGCGGACCGGGGCCACACCAGGATCGTGAGCCCGATGCCGAGAAAGAGCACTCCGAGGGCCGCAACGGGCAGGGTCATGGCACGCGTCTCAGGTCCAGGTCATGGAAGTCGTAGCTGAAGTCCACGGAAGGTGAGGCGGCCTTCATGGGAGCCGCCGCTACGCTTCCATCCGCCGCCAGCTCGAACGTGATGAACGCGTCGGCCCTGAGCTCCCTGTCCCGCCACCGCACGTAGAACGTATCGAACTGCCAATGCTCCAGGTCTCCGAGGAGCGACGGCGTGCGCCCGAACTGGATCGTGAGACCGCCGGCCTCTTCGGTGATCTCCACGTCACCGTACCACGCATCGCGGTACGTGCCCGCGTAGCCAGCGAGCGGCAGCGATGGACGTGACGAGGTGTCGCGAGCCGCCGCTTCGGATTGGTCGCGGGCCACTACGGTGGAATCCCGCAGGGCGGTGAGATCGCGCCACACTCCGATCCAGTCCGTCGGCTCGACCTCGAGGTAGCGGTCCAGCACGTACGTGACGATCGACTGATAGGCCGCGCCGATTTCCTGGTTCGTCAGCACTACCACGCCCAGCTTCATGTCCGGGACCATGGCCAGGCGGGACATGTATCCGGGAAGCTCGCCCGTGTGGCTCACCAGCTTGTGGCCACGATAGTCCTGAACGCGGAAGCCGAGGGCATAGCCCCTGAACTGCGGCTGCAGATCCGCCAGGGCGTCGGGCCACGTCCCGATCGGCATCGGAGTCACGGGACTCCACAACTCACGGGCCGTGCCCTCGCCGAACAGGCGATCCGCTCCGGCCACCCGACCCGAGTCGAGTTGCACGATCATCCACTTCGCCATGTCGGCGGCCGTAGAGTTGATACCGCCGGCGGCGTTGGTCGCCTCGTGTCCGTCATGCCGAGCGGCTGGATGATCCGCATCTCCACGAACTCTTCCCACGTCAGTCCGCTGACCTCCTCGATCACCAGCGCGGCCACGTGGTACAGGATGTTGTCGTAGGCGTACGCGCTCCGGAAACTGGTCACGGGCTCCAGGTGACGGACGGCCTCCGCGATCTCCCGGCGGGTGACGTTCGATTCCGGCCAGTACAGCAGGTCGCCCTGCCCGAGGCCGAGACCGCTGCGGTGAACGAGAAGGTCGCGCACGGTGATCTCGCGAGTCACCCACGCGTCCCACATGCGAAACCACGGCAGGTAGTCGATCACCCACGAGCAGGCCGAGTGCCGTGGCGGTGAACGCCTTCGTGTTCGAGGCGATGCCGAATCGGGTCTGCTCGTCCACCGGAACGGTCCCGCCCAGGCGGCGCACGCCGTAGCCCCGGGCTACGACGACCTCGCCGTCCTTCACGATCGCAACGGCGATGCCGGGCACCTCGAAGGTCTCGCGCGTACGCTCCACCCAAGCGTCGAGGCCGGGCATGTCTTCCTGCGTCTCCTGGGCCCAGGCGACCTGCCCCGGCGGCGCAAGAACGGCGACGAGGGCCAGGATCACGAGTCTGTGACGATGGAACATGAATCACGGCTCCGGGTGAGGAGGTGCGGGTCTGCGTCGGACGCGTACGCTGAATCTAGACGCTCCCCGATGACGTAGGAAATACAGGAACCGGACTACCCTGGACGGAAGCCTGCAGGATGGAAGACCCGACCATACCGTCGTCATTGATCGGCGCGATCACGTTCTTCTTGCTGCTCGGCATCATCGCCTTCGTCGTGGTCAAGGAGACGGTGAAGGTGATCCTCAAGCCGGCCCTGCTGATCATCGGGCTGGCGATCGTCGCCGTCTGGGTGGGAATACTGGACCAGACGGCGGTGGGCAACGGCTTCGAGTGGATCGGAGACAAGCTGCTGGCCGGCCTCGAGAGCGTCTCCGATTGGGTCTCGGAATCCTGGGCGGCGCGAACCGACGACGGCTAGCGGTGCGAGTGCGCGCCCCGGGGGTCCGATCCGCGTCTCGCTTCGTTCAGTCCGGACTTCTCCTCGGCGGGAATAGCCGCCCCGTGCGCCCCATGTAGGAGCGGTATTCCGTTCCGAACGCCTCGAGCAAGAGGGCCTCCTCGTGCCGTACCCGCGCCAGGTACATCATCGAGAAGGACACTACACCGGCAACGAGGACCACCCAGTTCGACAGGGCAAACCCCTGGCTCCACGCCCACAACAAGAAACCCGCGTACATCGGGTGGCGAACCAGGCGATACGGACCGGTCTTTATCAGGCCGTGGCCCTCCCGTATCTCGAGCACGGGCGACCAGTTCGTGGAGAGTTCCCTGTGGGTCCATCCGTGGATGGTTACGGCGCCGGCGAACCCGACGAGGCCGAGCACCCTGGCCCACGTTGGAAGGCCCATTTCGAAACGATCCAGCCACGGCGAGAACACCTCGACCAGCGGTGCGATCATCAATCCGAGCGACACCGGTATCAGGAGAAGCGTCTCCGCCAAACGTCGTCGGTGCGCGCGGACGGGCAGAGCGCGCGCGGCGCGGGCGTACGGTGCCCGGGTTGCGGCCGCGACCACGTACAGGACGATGTAGGCGGCGTTGACTGCCGTGTCGGCCGGCATGGCCACTCCCGGTTCAGGCTCCTCCCGAGCTCCCGAACTTGATCATCGTCATGATGGGGACGGCGTCGATCATCCCGTGGAGCACGATGCACGCCAGGAGGTTCCTCTTCCATAACACGTAAGCGGCGCCCAGGATGATGCCTCCGAGTCCGCCTTCCACCATGCCGAGCTGCAGGGCCGCCGGGAAATCGCCGGCCGTCGGCCAGTTGGGGTTGAGGTAGGCGAACGGCACGTGGTACAGGCCGAAGGCCACGGTCACCAGCAGAACCGCGATCCACGGCGACCCGGTGAGCTTCTCCACCCGCGTCTGGAGGAAACCTCGGAAGAAGAACTCCTCGGTGAATCCAGCCGTCAGGAGACCGAATGCCGCTGCGAGCGGAAACAGATACAGCGCCTTGCCCGTGCGGATGAGCTCCCACAGCTCGGGACCGGCCCTCCTCTGGGTCAGCTGGAACAGGCCGAGAAGAACTCCGATGATCACGGCCCACACGAGACCGGTACGCAGGTTTCCACGCCGCAGTCCGAACGAGGCGAGGACCGGAGCCAGGCGACGCGTGAGCGGGTCCTTCGCGCGC